>JBPYEW010000129.1:0-11459 GCA_051984555.1 Terriglobales bacterium
AGTTCTCCGGCGGCGTTCGCCGCACTGGAACCAACACCGGTCAGTACAACGACACCAGAACCATTGCCAACGCCGGTCCAGGCGACATTCTCAGAACCAGACGCTGCGCCGGAGACGAACGAATCGATCGAACCGCCGCAGCCCACTTACGAGAAAGCTGTCGCCGCAACGCAAGCGGCCATCGCCAAGCTCCCTGACTACGTCTCTTCATCCGCCAACGCTGTGTCTCCAGAACCAACGGGCTTCTCTGCAGAAGTCGACCCTGTCGGTGTTGAGAACGGAGAGCGTGTCACAGAGAGTGTACCCGGCCAAAAGATGGTTTCCGGCCACGTCAACCTTCCAAACGAACCCAACCTTCGCAACACAGAGACGCGGCGTGCACCCGACAGCACGCAAGGCGTAACCCCGAAACCAACTCAATTGTCTCCGCCGCAGATTGAGGCCGAGGGTCCAAACCCTAGACAGCATTCGAAACAAAAGGACGCCGGCGATCGCCAGACTACTTGCGAAACGGCCGACGCGCCGCAGGAATTCGGGTCTCAACGCGCGCATCTGGCGCAGGATTCGCCCGCTCCGCAGTCATCTCCGTCGCAACATCCGACGACCGAAAACTCGCTCCTCGCCAACACACGAGCCGTAATCCTGCAATCGCCCGATCCCGCGAACAGACCTTCAACCCAAGCCCCCGATTCGCGCTCTCTCCCCGTAGACACGCGCCCTGCCGCTTCGACGGCCCCCACGCTACCTTTAGGTCCCGTTCATATTGCCCGGCTTTTTTCCAATGGTGAACAGACCGAAATGCACGTGGCCCTGCGAACCGGCGCTTTCGGCAATGTGGAAGTACGCACCACGATTCGCGGCGACCAGGTGGGCATCACCTTCGACACCGACAAGAATGACCTTCATACCGCCCTGGCGGCTAACCTGCCGTCGCTGGCGGCTAGCGTTCACCAGCACGATCTCAAATTGGAGAGCGTGCAATTCGTGGCTCACGTCTCCGCCGAAAGCGGCTTCAGCTCAACTTCTCAGCAGGAAAACAGATCACCGCAGCGGCCTCCTCCGCCTGTAGTCAATCGATCGGTCAGCCCTATGGCGAGTTCGGCACAGCCCGAAGTCGGACTCGACCTTCCGGCATCGCACGGGCTCAGCATCCACGCCTAGAGAGGAACCAATGCAAATTCACGCCCTGAATCAAACCAACAGCTCTGGAAACAACACGATCTCGACATCCTCGGGAATGAACAACATGTTTCTGCAGTTGCTCACTGCCCAGCTCAAGAGCCAGGGACCGTTCGATCCGCTCGATCCCAATCAATTCGTGAATCAACTGGCCCAGTTCAATACGCTCAACGAGGTGATGCAGATTCGCCAGATCGTACAGCAGTTCGCCGCCTCAATTACCTCGCCCGGAGATTCGGGCTCACAAGGAGGACACTAATGCCGGTATTTTCGATTCCCCTGTCAGGTCTTACTGCCAGTTCCGCGGCGCTGTCGGCCATCGCCAACAACCTGGCGAATCTCAATACGATTGGCTACAAGGACACCCGCGTTCTGTTCCGCGATCTCTTCTACCAGACCATTGGATCCAGTGGCGGAGGCAATCCCATCCAGCAGGGAGCCGGTACCGCCATCAGTGCCATGCCTTCGATCTTTACGCAAGGCAACGTGGACCCCAGTGGCGTTCCGACCGACGTCGCGATCAACAATGACGGCTTCTTCGTCGTGCAAAAAGACGGCGTCACGAGTTACACGCGGGCCGGCAATTTCAATCCCGATGATGATGGATTCCTGATGACCTCCGAAGGCCAGTACGTGATGGGATATCCCGCAGTGAATGGGGCCGTGAATACCGGTCTCGGACTCACCCGGCTCAATCTCGGGAAAGGCACGATCAGTCCAGCCACTGCTACGACGGCGGTACAGATCCGGACCAATCTCGACGCCACGGCCGCCGTAGGCAGCACACCCTTCAGTACACCGGTCACGGTCTATGATTCGCTCGGCGCGGGACACGTCCTGACATTTACGTTCAACAAAACCGCCCTGAACACCTGGGCTTATCAGATCACGATTCCCGCCGCAGACGTGGGTGCAACCGGAGCACCTGTCGCTCTTAACTCCGGCACTCTGACCTTCGACGGCACTGGGGCGCTCGTCTCCCCCGCGGCGGATGTAAGTGGAATCACCATCAATGGTCTCGCCGACGGCGCCAACGCGCTGACCTTTGCCTGGAACCTTTATTCGAACGGCACAGGCTTGCTGTCGCAAGTGAGTTCGGCCAGCAGCACGGCATCGCAACAACAGGACGGCAATCCCAGCGGTTCCTTGAGCGATTTCAGTATCGGTTCCGATGGTGTGATTACAGGCACATTCAGCAATGGCCGCACCGCGACGCTGGGGCAACTGGTCTTGGCGAATTTTGCGAACTTGCAGGGATTGCTGCGGACAGGACGCAACGGATTTGCCGAAACGTTGGCCTCAGGCCAGGCGGTTATCGGAGCGCCCGGCACCGGAGGTCGGGGCACGCTGGCCGGAGGAGCGCTCGAACTCTCCAATGTGGATATCGCCAAGGAATTCGCACAGCTCATCCTGGCACAACGCGGATTTCAAGCCAATGCTCGAGTCGTGACCACATTCGATGAAATTACGCAGGACACGATCAATCTTAAACGCTAGCGCGGATTCTGAGAACTTTCTAATGAGAGTCGTCCCATAGCGTTGGTGTGGGCTGCGGTGCGAAACCGGGCGTCGCCGCCTGCAAGCTGAAGATATTGATCGTACTCCTCCGCTGCGCGATTGCTCCCACCAGGGGGAACCTGAATTGCTAGTTCCGGTGCGTGCCTGAACAAAACTCAGCTCCTGCCGATTCCACGGTTCCCCCGGCTGCAGCGCCGGGCAAAAAGAGTAAGTGGCTGATCATTCTCCCCCTGTTGTTGGTTTTGACAGGCGGTTCAGCAGCCGGCTTGTGGTTTTTCCGCAGCCGGCCTGCTTCCGCTAAACCGAAACCGGAAGAACCGAAGGTCAAAACCACCCTTCATCTGGAAAGTTTTGTCATCAATCTGGCCGATCCGGATCAAAAGGCTTACCTGCGCGTTGGCATCGATATCGGGCTGAGCAAGCTTCCCGCGAAGAAAGAAGCAGAAGGCGATACTCCCACAGCATTAATCCGCGACACGATCGTGGGAGTTCTTGCGTTATCCAAGCCGGATGAACTGCTCACGGCCGAGGGGAAAACCAAGCTGAAAGACGACCTGTTGCACGCGTTGCAGCAGCGCGCGCCCGATCTCGGAACAGAAGAAATTTACTTTACGGAATTTCTTATCCAGAGGTGATTCATGGCTGACGCCTCGCATGCCACGCGGGCTGGCTGGGACTTAGTGATGCATTTGCCTGGCGAACTCCGCATCGAGATCGATGTTCCCGATTTTCGCGTCCGCAAGGCGTTGGAGCTGAAAGCAGGAGCTTTGGTCGATACCAAGTGGTCCTTAAGTACGGAAGTGCCACTGACCCTCAATGGACGATTGATCGCATGGGCAGAGTTTGACGTGGTGAACGAGCATCTGGCGGCGCGCGTAACGGAACTCGCATGATCATGAGCTTGCTGTCTACCAACTTCGGCTTGCAGAACTGGCGGAGAACGCTGCGCTGGCTGGGGGCGGCGGCGGGAAAGGCATTGAGGAAAAGACAGGCAACGCAAAAGCTACGTTTGTGCGAAACGGTTTCGCTCGGCGAGCACCGGTTCGTCGCCGTTGTGCAGTTTGAGGAGCAACGCTTTCTGCTCGGCGGCTCCGCGAATGCCATTTCGCTATTAACTGCACTTCCATCCACAACCAACGGCAACCTGCATGAGGCAGCATGACGGCATCCTTTTGGAAGCACTCGGCAGCAGTGTTCGCGATTGTGCTGCTTAGCCGGACAGCCTTGGCCGTCCCACGACATGCCGCCGAACCCGGCATCCGCTGGTCCATCGGCGGCGCGCATGGCTCAGTGCCGTGGACCATCGTCGCTCTGCTGACCCTGCTCACGTTGTTGCCGGCGCTACTGCTGTCGATGACGCCTTTCGTGCGCCTGCTGGTGATCTTCCATTTTCTCCGACAGGCACTCGGAACCCAGACCACACCCAGCAACCAAACTCTCATCGGCCTGTCGTTGATCCTGACGTATTTCCTCATGCAGCCGGTCGGCACCGCGATTTACAGCAACGCATGGCCTCCTCTTGCAAAGGGATCGTTGAATGTGAGCGATGCGCTCGACCGGGGATCGGTACCGCTCCGCGGGTTCATGCTCCGCTACGCGCGCGAGAAAGATCTCGCGTTATTTCTAGATCTTGCCCGGCAGCCGCGACCGGCGCGGCCTTCCGATCTGTCCATGCGCGTGGTGCTTCCCGCCTATGTGCTATCGGAACTCAAGACTGGATTCCAGATTGGAGCGGTTTTGTTCTTGCCATTTCTTGTCATCGACATGGTCGTGGCCGCGATTACGACTTCTATCGGCATGCTGCAGTTGCCGCCCGTCGTGATCTCCACCCCGCTCAAGATTCTCCTTTTCGTGATGGTGGATGGATGGAACCTGGTGATTGGATCGCTGATGAAAAGCTTTGCGTGAGACGAGTATGGGACAGGCAATTGAATTGACGAGACATGCGCTCGAGATGGTCCTGTGGCTGGGGGCTCCCCTGCTGCTGATCGCAACCCTGATCAGTTTGCTGGTGAACATCGCGCAAGTTCTCACGTCCTTGCAAGAGACGACGCTTTCGACGGTTCCGCGGCTGGCCGCCGTGGCCATAGCGGCGCTCTTACTGATGCCGTGGATGGTGAGAAAACTGGGCGTCTACACGCTGCAGCTTTTTTCCGATTTTCGTCCGTACCTGCAATAACGCCATGGATGTTTTCCGCCTCGAATCGGTCCTCACTGCCGCAGCCTGCACCGGAGCGCGTATCGCCGGACTTATGGTCTTCGCCCCTTTCTACGGCAGCACCGCGATTCCAGCGCGCGTGAAAGCAGGCTTCACGATTGTGCTCACGGTGTTGCTCTCGCAAGTAGTACCGCAACCTCAAATCCCCGGCACGGTGCTGGGGTGGTCCATGGTGGTGGCGAGTGAGACCGCGGTCGGACTCCTGTTCGGTTTGGCCGTGCAGTTCGTTTTCGATGCGGCACAGCTTGCAGGACAAGTGCTCGGGATCCAGATGGGATTCTCGCTGGTGAGCATTCTCGACCCGCAAACCCAGGCCGATAGTCCGGTTCTTTCCATCTTTCACCAGATGGCAGTACTGCTCATCTTTTTGCAATTGGACGTTCACCACTGGCTTCTCCGCGGAATCGTCGCCAGCTTCTCTTATCTTCCGGCCGGCTCGGTGACACTCACGTCCGCTCTTGTGCCCTCTCTGCTCCACGCTGCGGGCGGAATCTGGCTTACCGGCATTCAGATCGCAGCGCCTGCACTCGCAGCCACCGTGGTCGCCGACATCGCTCTCGGCTTTCTGGGCAAAGCTTCACCCCAGTTGCCAGTCCTTTTTTTCAGCTTATCGGTGAAGAGCGTGCTCGGCATGCTGGTGCTTGTGGCTGGCTTGACCGTATGGCCGGGGTTTTTCGAAAAGCACTTTGCGCAAGCAATCGTTTACGCCGAACAAGTCCTAAAGTTGGCCAGGAAATAGCCCGTGGCGAACGACAACAAAACCGAACAACCGACACCGCGACGGCGCCACCAGGCTCGAGAAAAAGGGCAGGTAGCGAGGAGTCGTGAACTGATCGGCACGATGGCTGCCGCAACGACAACCGGCTTGCTTGCGGCGACGATCACCACGGCGGTCGGCGGTTGGCACAAATTTTTTGCTGACGCTCTGGCCGATGCCGCCGCTGGCGCGCCCCATCTCGGATCTCTACCCCTCGCAATTACGAAGCTGCCGCTGGTCCGTAACACGACCCTCGCTATCGCTCTGGGCTGGGCCGTCGCGCTTGCGGCAGCACTGGCCCAGGGCGGACTGGTCATGGCGCCCTCTTCGCTCGCGCCCAAAGCAGAGCGTCTTAGTCCCGCATCGAAATTGCGGCAGCTTTTTTCGATTGTCGCCTTGGGCAACTCGCTCAAGTCGCTGATCCCGGTAGCCGTCATTGTCTATCTCACCGTCACGGTATTTACCCGCGACTGGCAGGTGCTGCTGCATCTGTCCGGTTCTGGTTCCGCCAGCCTGGCCGCATTCACGATGCAACGGATGTTTGAGATCACGTGGAAATCGGTTCTTGTCTTGCTTGCCTGGTCCGGCGCCGATTACCTGTTTCAACGTTTCAAGTTTGAACATGACCTCCGCATGAGCCGGCAAGAGCTCATCGACGAACTCAAAGAAACCGAAGGACACCCAACCATCAAGGCGCGGATTCGCCGCTTGCAACGGCAGGTTCGCCGCCGCCGCATGTTGAAGGACGCCGAACGCGCAACCGTGGTGATCACGAACCCGTCACATTTCGCGGTCGGACTCGAATACCGCCCTGAAATGGCGGCTCCCGTCGTCGTGGCGAAAGGGCGAAACCTGCTGGCGGCGCAGATCAAACAGATTGCCCGGTGGCATGGCATTCCAGTGGTCGAAAATCCTCCGCTTGCGCACGCTCTCTATCGGGTGGCTGAGGTCGGGCAAACGATTCCTGCCAAGCTTTACGCCGTCGTCGCCGAAGTTTTGGCATTTGTCTATCGCACGCAGGCGACGCAGGCAGCACGAGGTTGATGATGACTACCGTGGCCAAACCAGCTTCTACGCCGAGCAACACGGCCGTCGACTGGATCGTGCCGGTCGCGGCGGTGAGTCTCGTGTTCGTGATGCTGATTCCGATGCCGGCCGTATTCCTTGACCTGCTGCTCGCCACCAGCATCACGGCTTCGGTGCTGGTGTTGTTGGCGGCAATGCAGATCCTCCGCCCTGCGCAGTTCTCGGTCTTTCCCAGTTTGCTGTTGTTGCTCACTCTGTTCCGTCTCTCGTTGAACCTGGCCTCCAGTCGCCGCATTCTCCTTCACGGAAACGAGGGCGCAGCGGCTGCGGGCCGGGTAATCGAAGCTTTCGGACAGTTTGTCGTGGGAGGGAACTATGTCGTCGGATTCGTCCTGTTCGTAGCCTTGATCGCGATCCAGTACATCGTGGTCAGCCATGGCGCGGTACGAACGGCGGAAGTTACTGCCCGGTTCACGCTCGATGCGTTGCCGGGCAAGCAAATGGCGATTGACGCCGACCTTAACGCGGGTCTCATTGATGAAGCGCAGGCCCGCTCCCGCCGCGAGCAGATCGCCCACGAAGCTGAGTTTTACGGCGCCATGGACGGCGCTGCCCGCTTCAACCAGCGCGACGCGCTGGCAACGATTCTGATTACCGCGGTCAATATCGTGGCTGGATTCCTCATTGGAGTATTCCAGCTCGACATTCCGTTCCGTGAGGCGCTGAAAACATACACCGTGCTGACCGTCGGCGACGGTCTTGTCACGATGATTCCATCGCTGCTGGTTTCGATGGGCGGCGGCATGGTGGTGACTCGCGCTTCGTCCGAGAACACGCTGTCGATCGATGTGGGCAAGCAACTCCTTTCCCGGCGGCGGCCGCTGTACATAGCTGCCGGCGTCATGCTGGTGCTAGCCGCCATTCCCGGACTGCCCAAATTTTCCTTTCTCGTGCTGGGTGGCATTGTCGCCTTCCTGGCCTGGCGTGCGCCCTCCACCAAGGTGGAAGCTGAGCCAACCACGCCGGTGCCCGAGAAGAAGCCACAGGAAGTTCTGGAAGATCTGCTCAAGTTGGACGATCTCAGTCTGGAAGTCGGTTACGGGCTCGTCGCCCTAGTGGACGCTCAGCAAGGCGGACAACTCCTGCAACGAGTCAAAGCTCTGCGTAGCAATCTCGCGGTGCAGCTTGGGTTCATCGTCCCGCCCGTGCACATCACCGATAACATGCGCCTGAAGCCACGGGAATACGTGATCTCGATGCGCGGCGTCGAACTGGCACGCTGGGATCTGCATGAGGACAACCTGCTGGCAATCAGTTCAGAAGCGAGTCCACCGCCACTGCCGGGCGTGCCCACGCGGGAACCCGCTTTTGGCGTTTCGGCATTGTGGATAGCGCCCGCTCTTCAGAACCAGGCACTCGCGTCGGGCTACGCCGTGGTCGATCAGACTTCCGTGATGGCCACCCATCTGGCCGAGATCGTCAAGCAACACGCGTACGAATTGCTAAGCCGTCAGGAGACCAAGCGCCTGCTCGACCGGCTGGCGGAGAGCCATCCGAAACTCGTCGAAGAGCTTGTCCCTAAGGTCTTGAGCCTGGGTGAAGTACAGCGTGTTCTCCAGCAACTCCTTCGGGAACAAGTTTCCGTTCGTGATCTTGCCGGCATACTCGAGGCCCTGCTGGATACCGCCCCCGTCACCAAGAACCCCATACTCCTGGTGGAGACTGCCCGGCAGGCGCTCGGTAGAGCGCTGGTGCGGCCCTTGCTGTCGAGCAGCGGCGACTTGCGCGTCATCACGATGCACGAATCGCTGGAACAGGAGTTGCACCAGGCATTCGGTCCTCAGACGCCGGCCACGCTGTCCGCCGCCCTGCAGCCGAATTTCTTGCGCAGGGTTTTAGAGGGATTGCGCAAGCTGGCCGGAGAGCAGGTCGCGCTTACGGCGCCCGTGCTGTTGTGCGGCACTCCTGGCCGTTTTCACTTGCGGCGCCTGCTCGAACCGTTTCTTCCCAAGCTCGTGGTCCTTTCTCCCGGGGAGATTCCTCCCAAGGTGCAGGTGCAATCGGTAGGCGTTTTGCATTGAGCGTTGCTGCGGAAAGGAATAACCGATGCCGAGTTCCCCGGCTTATGAAAGTTCGGACAGAAACGAAAGTCTGCTCATGGAGCAGCTGCCGCACGTTCGCTACATTGCGCGGCGCATTCACGAACGGCTTCCCAAGCACGTGCCGCTGGAGGACTTGATTCATGCCGGCGTGATTGGCTTGATCGACGCCATTCACAAGTTTGACGAGAGAAAGCACGTGCAGTTCAGTTCTTATGCCAAGTTCCGCATTCGAGGCGCCATCCTCGACAGCTTGCGCGAAATGGACTGGAGTCCCCGCGCCTTGCGCCGAAAAGCCCGAACGATTGACGAGGCCTACACTCGGGTTTCCACACTGCTTGGCCGAGCGCCTTCGGAGGCGGAGTTAGCCAAGGAACTGGGCATGGAGCTGCATGACTTTCAACTCCTGCTGGGTGAACTTCGTGGATTGGAAGTCGGCAGCCTGCGAGTCGAGTCCCAGCGCGACGGCAGCGAAGAAGACTTGTGCGAATACCTGCCCGGCGCTCCGGAAGAAACTCCGTATTTTCGCTGCCTGCAATCGGAGATGAAGCAGTTGCTGGCCCGGCTGATCTCTGAGTTGCCGGAACGCGACCGGCAAGTCGTGACCCTCTACTACTTCGAGGAACTCACGATGAAAGAAGTTGGCGAGGTCCTCGGTATCGGCGAGTCGCGGGTCTCCCAGATTCACTCGATGGCGGTATTGCGATTGCGCGCGCGCATGCAGGAAGTCACCACGCCACAAGCGGTGGCCAGAGCGGCAACGATGGGAAGCTAAGACTTACATGGCGCGAAGCACATGAGGAGTTCTGATGGAAAAGGTTTTAAACCAAGCCGAAATTGATGCCATGGTGCGGTCGGCTCGAAGCGCGACCGGTTCCGCCGCTGGCGCCCAAACGCCTACGGTCGAGCCCTGGGACATCGTCAAGGCGGGCCAAATTGGCCCGGTGCAGATGGCTGCCATTCAAAAGCTGCACGAGGCGTTCGCGTTGGGACTTTCCCGCGCTCTTAGTGCGTACCTGCGGACCGGCTTCGAAGTTACGTTGGCATCCGCCGAACATTTGGAGTACCGGGAACTGGTGCAAAGTTTTCCTCAGGAAAGCTACGTTGCGTCTTGCACTTTAAGTCGGCTTGGAACGAGCGCAGTGTTGCAACTGGATCATACCCTGGCATTTCCGATTCTCGACCTGTTGCTGGGGGGAGAGGGAAAAACGGCCGCCCCCGCGCGCGCCATCACTTCGGTCGAGGAACAGATCATCGAAGAGATCTCGCGCATCATCTGCCGCGAACTGCAAACGACGTGGCAGGTGCTGCCGCTGGAATTCTCCTTTCACCGGCGCGAGCTCTCCTCTCAGGCCGACCGCCTTATGCCATCGGAGCAGAAGGTTCTCTCGCTGAGCTTCGAAATGCACCTTGGCGAGGTGCGAGGAACGCTCAATGTGGCTGTACCAGCCGTCGCGTCGTACGCTCTGGTCCGCAAGATCTCGGCCGAATCCGTCCATGTTCGATCGCGGGCCTTTGTGGACGATCAAGCCAAACTGGAAAGGCTGCTTTTGCTCTGCCCGTTTGAGGTCGAGCTATCCGTTGCCCAAGTGCAAATTCCCATGCGTGATCTCACCGAACTCGCGCCCGGGAAACTGCTGGTTTCTTCTCTTCCCGCCGGGGAAAAGGCCCAGCTGGTCGTAAGCGGGAAAGCGATTTTCGACGCGATGATTGCCAGGCGTAACGACCGCCGAGTCGCGCAAGTCCTGGGCCCGGTGTCTAGCACAGCCACAAAGGAGGCTGCATGAGCGATCGTCCTCAAAAAATCAGCCCGGAAGTTTGGGAATTTGCTGAGACCTGGGCCGAGAGCGTTTCCGAGGTCCTGCAGAAGATCACATCGGAACCTTATGCTTGTCAGCCCAAAATCAGCACGTCGAACCCATCCGACACCGACCTCCACATCTCAACCATGCCGGCGAAAGGCTTGCGCGGCGAGCTCTGCTTCCGGCTTGAACGTGCGGTAGCGCTCCGCCTGGGACAGTTATTGATGGGCGAAACACCTGACGATACCAAGTCTTTCGATAGCACTTACCAGGACGCTTGCGAAGAGTTATTCCGCCAGATCGCAGGAGCAGCGGCTATTCGTTTGAAAGCCCGTTGGGGAGAGGTTCAGTTCAACAACCAAACCGGCCCGGCCCCCTGTTGGCCGGCGGCGGTCAAAGTTCTGCTGGTGTGTGAAGCGACCCCGCCGCTCGCGCTGGAACTTCAGGTAAGCGCCGCGCTCAGTGCGGCCCTTCGTGTTCCGAGCCAATCTGCTGACGGCCCCGTCGTCGAAAGTGCCTCTCCTGATTTTAGTGGTCTCTTGGACGTGACCGTATCAGCCAAGCTGCGCTTCGGCACTCGATTGATGCCCCTGCGCGACATCCTCGAATTATCCGCCGGTTCGGTTGTTGAACTCGACCGCCGCGTGCAAGAGCCTGTGGAACTGCTGATTGATGGCAAAATCGCAGCCTTGGGAGAAGTCGTCGTGGTCGCCGGGAATTTTGGGCTACGCGTCACCGAAGTTTTCCTACACTCATGAATTTCGCCAGACAGCGGGACGCCGTTCGTAACTGGTGGCAGATCACCCGGCGATCGCATGACTTCCGCGGAAAGTGCGCATCGCTGCACTGTCGGAAACGTC
>JBPYEW010000130.1:0-5531 GCA_051984555.1 Terriglobales bacterium
GCCTCCACGGTTGTGGCGCCAGCCTCTGGATTCCTTTATGAAACGGCTCAGAGTTCAAGCGGCCCCACCACGTCAGGAATATATGGCTACAGCATCGATGCGAATACCGGCGTGTTAACCGCGATCAGCGGATCGCCATTTGGGCCGGCGTGCGGCGCAGACAACCTCACCTCGCCCGCCAGCGGCAAGTTCCTGTTCGGAGCGAGTTGCGGGATGTACCAGATCGACGCAAGCACTGGCGCTTTGACGCAACTGTCTGGTGATCCGAGCACACCGAACAGCATTTGGGCCGTGTTTGATCCCATGGGAACGTTCCTATGGCTGATCACGACTGACACGAACTGCTGGCACTGCGATATCGGAGTCACGGCTTATCAGGTGGACGCCAATACAGGTGCGATGACTATGGTGCCGAACTCGTTCCTCATCATGCAGAACGACATGACGGGAGGTCTGCAGGCACTCGCCATCAGCCATTGACGATTTCGCGACATGTGACTTTGGTTACCTGCGCAGCTCTGGCGAATCGTTACCGGCGGGACTACAGTAAAAAGCATGTGGTCCCGCCGATTTGTGTTTCTAGCATTCATGGCTGCGTTGGCGCTATCCAGTGCGGCTCAGCAAGCACCATCCACGCCTGAAAAGAGTCAGCTGGCCGCGACCGAAGAACTCGTCGCGAAGCAGTTCGGCCCGCAGTTCAAAGTACTCCCCAACATGTCCCCGATGATCGCGGACCTGGATGGCGACGGCATCGACGACATCGTTATCGCTGCCACGGCCAAGAACCCAATGCTGGACGCCGGCGAACATCAATACAGAGTGATCGATCCGTACTACGGGTTCTTTGGGTTCGGTGATCCCAAAATTACGAGTACATTCTCGTCGACGGATCCGCAAACAAGCGCCTATGTGCTGGCCATAATTCATGGCTCGGGGGACCAAGCCTGGCATGCCGAGGAGCCGAAAGCTAAATTCGTGATCATCAACCTGCCCTACAAGCAGGTCGCGGTGAAACATCTTCAGCTGCGAAAGAAAGTTGTGTATGCGATCTACGCTGTGGAGAGCAGCGCTGACGAAGCGACCTCGGCAATCTACTTCGACGGCAAGAAGTACAAGTACGAGCCGATGGGCTCCGCGCTTCACTAAAACCCAGCAAATGGCAGCTGGCAATGAGCAATTAGTTCTCTGAAGCACGTTCAGGAAACGTGCACCCGCAGAAAGCATTGGCACAATTGCGTTTCGAACCTCTCTAAGAACTCCAGTCGGCTGTTAACTCTCATCGCAATTGCCTCTACATGTAAACCGAGCTATGCTGCCATGTCGCTCCCATAGGTCATGGCCAATCTTTTCGAACTGCCCCGGTACATAGCAGTGGAAGGTCCGATACGCGTGGGGAAGAGCACGCTGGCGCGCATCCTTGCGGAACGGCTGAACGCCCAGCGCGTAATCGATCCCGAGGACAACCCGTTTCTCGCACGGTTCTACGAAGGCGAGCCTGGGGCTGCATTCCAGTCACAATTCGCCTTCCTGATACGGCGATTTGAGCAGCTCCAAGCGCTGGACGTGGGTGCAAGGTCCAACAAAACGGTCATTGCCGACTTTATCTTCGAAAAGGACAAGCTGTTCGCCTGTCTGAATCTGACCGACCAGGAGCTTGAGACTTACAACCGCTTCTACAACAACTTTCGTGACCAGTTGCCGACGCCAGATCTAGTGATCTACCTGCAGGCCACACCCGAGGTATTGAAGAAGCGCTTAAGGAAGAAAAATGCCACCGGGGAGAAGGCCGTGAACCAGGAGTACCTGGAAGAAGTGGTGAAAGCCTACGAGCACTTCTTCTTTCACTACACGGCGTCGGACCTGCTGATCGTCAACACGTCGGAAATCGACTTCGTTGATCGCAACCAGGACCTGCAGGAACTGTTGCGGCGAGTATCGGAACCAATCAAGGGAACCCAATATTTCCTGCCGCTGGGATCGGAAGAGGCGGCGAGCGCATAGGTCATCGCCCAGTCTTCATCCAGCATTTCTTCCGAAAGCGTCTGACCCGTCGGCCTCCAGCGCTCTCCGTAGTTGAGTTGTTACGCCTCGGTTTGTTCTTTCATTGTCCAACCCTATAATCATTGCCATCGCGAAAACTACTCCACGAGCGAAGCGTCCAAGGGCGGCCGCGAGCACAGGGGCAGGGCAGACCGATGCCCGTCTGGCGAGGATTGTTCGCGTCCTGATGCAACATCCCACGGTTGTGCTCAGCGGCACAAAGCTGGCGCAGGAGATCGGAACAACGCGCTCGGAGGTCTGGCGGCTTATTCAACAACTGCGTACCCTCGGCGTTGATGTTGCGGGGCATCCGGCGACGGGATACCAGTTGCGGGCGGTTCCGGATTTGTTGTTGCCGGATGCAGTTGCGCCGCTGATAAAAGGGACATTGTTTGCCGGGCACATTCAACATCTATTCCGGACGGGGTCGACAAACGCCCTGGCCATGGAAGCGGCAGCGGCGGGGGCTGTTGAGGGAACTGTGTTCCTGAGTGAAGAACAGACTGCGGGGCGCGGTCGCGGCGCCCACGCTTGGCATTCGGCGCAGGGTACCGGTATCTATTGTTCGGTGATATTGCGTCCCACGCTGCCACCGGCAGATGTTTTGGTTCTCTCGCTTGCGGCGGGACTGGCTGTGTATTCCGCCGTGAGTGCCGTTGCAGATTCCCTCGGCATTCCCGTTGATCTCGACTTGAAGTGGCCCAACGACGTGCTACTCGCGGAGCGCAAGGTTTGCGGAATCCTAACGGAAATGAATGCCGAGGCCACGCGAGTGCGCTACGTGGTCGTTGGCATCGGCATGAACGTCAATCACGACCAGTTTCCTCCAGCCCTGGAGCCGGAAGCGGTGTCCCTGCGAATGTTTACGGGGAGCGATTGGTCACGCGTGGAACTCACCGCTGCTTTGTTAAAATCGCTGGACCGCGAGTACCACGAGATGCTGAAAGGCGCTGACGGGCGTGGGTCGATCCTGAGGCGTTTCGCAGAGCGCTCGTCATACGTGCGCGGCAGGCGCGTGCGCGTCGAGGAGAACGGCGGGTTCGAAGGAACCACGGAAGGCCTTGATGAACGCGGGTTCCTGCAGGTGCGAACCGAACAAGGTCTCCGACTCGTTCTCAGCGGGAGCGTGCGGCCAGCCTAGCGGGATAGAGGTCTCTTTTGCTTCTTGTTCTCGATGTCGGCAACACGAATACGGTGCTTGGCGTTTTCGCCAAGGGTGAGCAGCATTTCGATCGACTTGTGGCAAATTGGCGGGTAGCGACCAACGCCAACAGCACGGTCGACGAATACGGAGTGCTGTTCCGCAACCTTTTCTCGATGGACTCGATCCAGGTCAACGAAATCGAGGGCATCGTGATTTCGTCGGTGGTCCCACCGCTCGACTCCACTCTTCGCCAGGTTTGCGAGCGGTACTTCAGCACCAAGCCGCTCTTCATCGAGCCGGGCGTGAAGACGGGAATGCCCGTTCTATACGACAATCCGGCCGAGGTCGGAGCCGATCGCATTGTTAATTCTGTGGGCGCATTCGAGAAACATGGTGGTCCCTGTATTTCGGTGGATTTCGGTACGGCGACGACATTCGATTGCGTGTCGGCCAAAGGCGAATACATCGGGGGCGTGATTTGTCCGGGGATTGGGATTTCGGCGGAAGCATTGTTCGGACGGACGGCTCGCCTGCAGCGGGTCGACATCCGCAAACCGGCCCGGATTATTGGGACGAACACGGTTGCCAGCATGCAGTCCGGGCTGTACTACGGCTATCTCGGATTGGTGGACGGAGTTCTCGAACTGCTGCTTGGAGAAATGGGCGAAAACTGCAAAGTCACCGCGACCGGAGGGCTCGCATCGCTGTTCGGAGGCGGGTCCAAGTACATCAAGTCGGTCGACGATTTTCTGACGTTGGACGGACTGCGCATTATCTGGGAGCGCAACATCAAGCCGCAGGCGGCAGCTGCCGGAAAAGGCGAGGGCGCCCAGAAAGCGGCGCCGGACAAACCCTCCAAGCCCTGGCCCGGCAGCAAGTCCCGCCGTTGACGTCGTGGAAAATTATTTCAATTACTTCACTGAAATCGAGGAACATTTCCAGAAACGCCGTGGAACTGGTCTTCTCCTTTCCACGCTCGATTGGGCTTTGATTGAAACCTGGAAGGATGCCGGCGTGCCTCTCGAAGCGGTGCTGCGTGGGATTGACTCGGCGTTCGATAAATACGATCAGCGTCCGTCCAAGACGCGCAAGGTGAACAGCCTGGCATATTGTTCCCAGGAAGTGCTCGCGGCTGCCGAGGACATGAAGGAAGCCGCAGTTGGGTCCCAACGCGAGGACAAGCCGGGTCAGACGCTGGGCTTCGACCCGAATGATATTGCCGCATTCTTCCGGCGCAACGCAGTACAACTCGAAGCGGCGAACCTGCCAGCAGCCGGACCGCTGCCAGTGCGACCACTCGCCAGTGAGTGTGTGACAGCGTTGCGTGAACTTGCCAATGATGTCGAGAACGCCAAAGCACCCCGCCGGCTCGAAGATATTGAGCGCCGAATGACGGTCATGGAAGAGAAGCTTCTCGCGGTTCTATTAGCGGCTACACCTGACGAGGAGATCGTTTCGGTGCGCGCCAAAGCTGATCGCGATCTCGCACCCTATCGCAGCAAAATGCCGGCCGCGCAGATCGACCAGTTGCAAAAGCAGTATGTTCACAAACGGCTGCTGGAGAAATACGGGCTGCCACGGCTGAGCCTTTTCTACATGTGAGCGACGACGTTCGCCAGTTCGATGTGCTGGTGCTCGGGGCTGGCGCTGCCGGCCTGATGTGTGCCATCGAAGCCGGAAAGCGTGGGCGCCGCGTGGCTGTCCTCGAGCGAGCCGAACGGCCGGGGAAAAAGATTCTCATCTCCGGTGGCGGGCGCTGCAACTTTACAAACATCCACTGCCAGCCCGAGAATTTCATCTGCTCCAATCCGCATTTTCCGAGATCAGCCTTGGCGCGGTACACGCCATCGGATTTCATCGCCCTGGTTGAGAAACATCGAATCGCGTACCACGAAAAAACTTTGGGACAGCTGTTCTGTGATGGATCCGCACGCGAGATTCTCGACATGCTGCTGGAGGAATGCCGTGCAGTTCACGCTGAAGTCTTTTTGAACACCAAGATTTTGGAGGTGAGTAAGTCACCCGAATTTGTCACGAAGTCCAATAACGGTGAGTTTCGAGCCCCGGTGCTGGTCGTGGCAACCGGTGGACTTTCGATTCCGAAGATCGGCGCGACTTCCTTAGGCTACGACCTCGCGCGACAGTTTGGTCTGAAAATAGTGGAACCGTGGCCAGGGCTGGTTCCTTTTACGTTCGGCAAGGATGATGCGAGGAAGTATTGCGAGCTTGCAGGGGTGTCCGCAGAGGTCATTGCATCCGCCGGGCATGAGTCTTTTCGGGAGAAGATGCTGATCACGCATCGCGGGCTGAGTGGACCCGCGATCCTGCAGATATCATCCTATTGGAA
>JBPYEW010000131.1:0-13759 GCA_051984555.1 Terriglobales bacterium
GCGATCAGAATCCCTAGTCCGACGGCGGCTTCCGCAGCCGCGTCGGTGATGACGAAGATCGAGAACACCTGTCCTTGCAGGTCCCACAAACGCGAGAACGCAACCAAATTCAGGTTCACTGCGTTCAGGATCAACTCGATCGACATCAGCACAATGACAACGTTCCGCCGCGTTAGCACGCCGATGGTGCCCAAGGTGAAAAGCGCCGCCGCCAGAATGAGATAATGGAATGGTGTAATCGGTGTCATGATTCAGCACTTAGCACTTAGCCACCTTTTCTTCATCTTTGCGTTCGCTTTAAGCGAAGATGGTGTATGGCTTCTGCCCTCCCGACCCGGGTAACTTGATTAAATCGTTCAACTGCCAGTTGCTAGATCTTCTTCTTCGCCATCACCACTGCACCGATAATCGCAACCAGCAGCAGCAACGAAGCGACCTCAAACGCCAACATGTAATTCCCGTACAAACCTTGGCCAATGATCTGGGTGTTATTGCTCTCCGCGAATGTGGGCATGGGTTTCTGCATCAATTGAGCCATTACTTTGCTCTTCGCGAATACTTCGACGAACAGTACACCCAATCCCATCGCCGATAAGATGGCGACTACCCACTGCTTGTTGAATTGCCGCTCTTTCTCCGCCCGTCCCACGTCGACTAGCATGATCACGAACAGGAACAGAACCATGATCCCGCCGGCGTAGAGAATAATCTGCACACCAGCTACAAACGGCGCATAAAGCATTAGGTAGATTCCAGCCAGCGCCAGCAAAGTCATGATCAGCGCCAGCGCGGAATGCACAGGATTCCGGCGTGTGATCACGAACACTCCCCCGGCCAAAGCCAAGGTCGACAAAAAGTAAAAGAAAAATGTGGTAGCGACGGGAGCCATCTCAGAGCACCCCCACTACAGCCGTGGCTATTAGCGCAGCGAGCGCTACCGGCAGCAATATCTTCCAACCGACTTTCATCAGTTGATCAAAGCGATACCGCGGAAACGTCGCACGGTACCAGATGTACAGATACATGAAGGCCGCGACCTTGATGATGAACCAGTAAATGTCCTGGACGCGGTCGCGCACAGGCGGGAGAAGAAGGATCAGCCCGATCAATCCCAACACTGCGGCAAAGCCGGCCAACCCGATCGTCTGGATCTTGAAGTACGGGTGCTTCGGCATGCGAATGACGCCGACAAACGCGAACATGGCGAGCACGAGGAATGTTGCTGCCGGGAATAGCGAAAACACCAGATCCCACGTCGTCCCGATGAGCGCGTTGGGAAAAGGCCGGAGCCAGCCACCCAGCCAGAGGGTCACTGCCACCGACGAGACCGCGATCATCGCGGCATATTCACCGAGCATGAACAACGACCATCGAAGGCCGCTGTACTCGGTATGAAACCCGGCAGTCAGTTCAGATTCGGCTTCCGGCAAGTCGAATGGGGCACGGTTGGTCTCAGCAACCATGGCAATCCCGAACACCGCCAGCGCAACGAAGCCGAGTGGGAAATACTTGAACGCAAACCAGATTCCCTGAGCCTTCTGCGCCTGAACAATACCGATCATGCTCAGCGTGCCGATGCCGGTCGAATTCAGGCTCGTCATGAGCACCGCCGAAACTACCGCCAGACCCATGGCGATTTCATACGAGACCATCTGAGCGCTCGATCGCAGTCCACCAATCAGAGGGTAATGGGAATTTGATGCCCAGCCCGCCATAACAATGCCGAGCACGCCGAGTGAAGAAACTCCGAGCATAAACAGGATGCCTATGTTCATGTCGGTAACGGCGTGTGTCGGTCCGAACGGAACCACGATGTATGTCGTGAACGCCGCGGATACAACGATCAGGGGTGCGACCCAGAAGACCAGTTTGTCGGCTTCGGATGGGATAATGTCTTCTTTCAGTAGCAGCTTCAACGCGTCTGCAATCGGCTGTAACAGTCCGTGGGGACCCACCCGCATTGGTCCCAACCGAATCTGCATGTGGGCGAGCGCCTTCCTCTCCAGCCAGTTCATGGCAACGACGGCGAGCGAAATCCCGGCAAACACGATGAGGATATACACGGTTGCCCATAGCATGTTCCCAGCCTGGCCCGGGGTGAGATCACTATGCAGATAAGACGTTATGTAGTCGAGCATTAGCGATCCACCTCGCCCAAAACGATGTCGAGCGTTCCGATCACTGCGATCACATCAGCGACCAGCGATCCGCGGACCATAAGATCCAGCGCCTGCAGGTTCACGAATGACGGCGGACGCACCCTGACACGATAAGGCTGCGTTGAACCGTCGCTCACGATGAAATACCCCAGTTCGCCCTTGGGTGCCTCGATGGAGTGATAAATCTCGCCGACTGGCGGTTTGAGCACCTTAGGGACCTTCGCCATGATCGGCCCCTCGGGAATCTTCTCGACGGCTTGACGGATGATTTTCAGCGACTGCCGCATCTCGGCCATGCGAACCAGGTACCGGTCATATGTGTCGCCATTCTGACCAGTCGGGACTTCGAATTCCATCTCGGAATATGCAGCGTATGGCTGCGCCTTGCGGATGTCCCACTTGACGCCACTCGCGCGCAGCACCGGCCCGGTGACACCCAGGGCGATACAATCCTTTCCTGAAATCACGCCGACGCCCTTGGTACGTTCAACCCAGATGCGGTTCGTGGTCAGCAGTTCTTCGTACTCGTCGATCTTCGGCGTAACAAAGCTGACGAACTTTTTCACATCACGCTCGAATCCTTCGTAGGTTTCGTACTGGCAACCGCCGACTCGAAATGCATGTGTGGTCAAGCGCGCCCCACAGTACTTTTCGAAGATCTTCAGGATCTCTTCCCGGTCGCGGAACGTGTAGAAGAGAGGTGTCATCGCTCCGATGTCAAGGGCGTGCGTACCGAGCCAAAGCTGATGGCTGGCGATTCGATTCAATTCGGTCAGGATGACGCGGATGTAGTTGGCTCGCGGCGGTGCTTCTACATTCAGAAGCTTCTCCACCGCCTCGCAGTAGCCCAACCCGTTCGAAACGGCCGCGACATAGTCCATACGATCGACGTACGGGTTGAACATCGCGTATGTGCGGTTCTCAGCTATCTTCTCAACACCCCGGTGCAGATACCCAATCACGCACTCCGTGCCGAGCACCTTCTCGCCGTCAAGTTTCAGGATTACACGCAGCACTCCGTGTGTCGCCGGATGCTGCGGACCCATATTAATGATGAGCTCGTTCGAATCAAGGAATGTCTCGTCGCGCTGTCCGAGTTCGAGGTGCGAAATGTATTTTGTCGCTTCGCTCATTGACCGCTTTCGATTCCCAGGTTGATCTGCACCCACTCGTTATCCTGCTGAATGATCCCGTAATCCTTGCGCAGCGGATATCCCTTCCATCCATCCGGCAACAAAATGCGTTTCAAGTCGGGATGCCCCTCGAATTTGATGCCGAACATATCGAACACTTCCCTCTCCAGCCAATTCGCTGTCGGCCAGAGGCCCACCGAACTCGGCATGGATTCGCCATCGGCGACCATTACTTTCACTCGCACCCGTTCATTTCGGGCGAAGGAGTAGAGGATCCAGAACACGTCGAATTGCTTTTCCCGCTGCGGGTAATGCGCCGCCGTGACATCGACGCAATAATCGAACTGTTCTTCGTCGCGCAAGACCTGCAGAATCTCCGGAAAGAGCGACCGATCGACGACAAAATAGTTCTGGCCTAGATATGTCAGCGCCTCCATCCCCGACCCGTACTGCCGTTTCATCTTCGCCACAAGTGGCGAATCCCAGGGAACGGGAACTGGCCCGGTTGGCTTCGCGGGCGGTGCGGGCTTCGGTGGGACCGCTGCAGAGGGCTTGTCCGCCGCCGTGCTTGGCTGCTGAGTCGGCAGCGGGGGCGTATTCGGTTTAGGGTCTTCGGGCATAAGCCTTACGGCGTCTCTCTCCAGCGTTGCAACTTCTTGAAAGAACGCTCAGTTCTACCAATCTTGCTACTTTGGTCCAAGGGACGAAGTCACGAGCGCGGGTGATGTTCGTCACGTCAGCGCGTTATACCCACTCCAGCGCGCCTTTTCTCCATATCCACAAGTACCCAACGATCAAGATGACAAGGAAGATCAGCATCTCCATCAAGCCGAACTTGCCCAGCGCCTTGAACTGAACCGCCCACGGGAACAGAAAGATGGTCTCGACGTCGAAGACCACAAAGAGGATGGCCACGATGTAAAACCGGACCGTGTACCGACCGCGGGCATTGTCGATAGGATCAATGCCGCATTCGTATGGCATCAACTTGGCACGGTTGGGATTGTCGGGGCGAACCAGCTTGGCAACTACCAGCGTAAGGGGCAACGCCACCGCCACGATAGCGACAAATATAAAGATAGGTACGTAGTTCTGCGGCATTACCACCCCTCACCGCTTGCTTTATTTAATATGAATACTGGCGAAGCGCTTAATAGTACCGCCGAATAGCAATGGCAGCAAGGAGCAGTGATCACAACGGGGTGTGACCCGAGGCACGTGGGAACAAACCAGCGCGCCATTTCCGTTTTCGTAAATCCTCTTTAACGGATTTGCGATCTGTTGATCCCCATTGAGGAAAGTGACGATGATTCGGACAGGCGGAGCACGCGTCAAAATCCACCATTTATAATCGCTGGTTCGCGATTCCCGCGTGGGCGAACCTGCGCCCCGCGTCAGCAAGGATTGCTTTGGCACTCGACGAGAACATCTACGAACTTCGCCGGCAAAAACTACGGCAGATCGAGGCACTTGGGCAGGAGTCCTACCCGCGTCTCTACAATTACAGTCACACCATCCCGGAGATTCTGGCGCAATACACCAGCAAAAGCTCCGAAGAACTCGAGAGCTCACGCGTCAGCGTCCGGGTAGCCGGACGTATTATGGCGATCCGCCTCATGGGAAAAGCGGGTTTTGCCCATCTGCAGCAGGGCGGGCAGCGCTTGCAGATTTATGTGAAGAAAGATGCTGTCGGCGAGAAGGGATTCGAGCTGTATAAATTGCTTGATCTTGGCGATCATCTAGGTGCCAGCGGCTACCTATTTCGGACGCGAACGGGCGAACTCACGATTCATGTGGAGGAACTCACTTTCCTCTCAAAGGACCTACTGCCGCTTCCTGAAAAATGGCACGGCCTTACCGACGTCGAACTCCGTTATCGGCAACGTTACGTCGATTTGATCGTCAACCCGGAAGTTCGCGATGTTTTCCTGAAGCGCAGCAAGCTGGTGCAATCGTTCCGCCGCTACATGGACTCGCACGGTTTCATCGAAGTCGAGACTCCGATGATGCAGCCCATCGCCGGGGGCGCGGTCGCGCGTCCATTCGTCACCCACCACAACACGCTCGACATGGATCTGTTCTTGCGAATTGCCCCCGAGCTTTACTTGAAGAGGCTTACGGTGGGCGGACTTGATCGCGTTTACGAAATCAATCGTAACTTTCGAAACGAGGGGATCGGGTGGCGATGGAATCCCGAGTTCACGATGCTCGAAGCCTATCAGGCCTACGGCGACTTCCGATCCATTATGAAGTTAACGGAGGGTTTGCTCACCCAGGCTGCCATCGAGGTCACCGGTGATCCTAAGGTCAAATTTGGCGAGCACGAGATCGATTGGTCCAAATGGCAGCGCATGACCATGCGTGAAGCCATCATTCATCATTGGCCGGAGACCGCTGGTGCCAAGCCACAGATATCGGATTTCGCGACGCCCGACGCTGCGAAAGCCCTCGTCATGCGGTTCAACCAGGCCCATGCGCACATCGCTTACGATCCGAAGGAGCCGGTCGGAAAGACGATCGCAAACTTGTTCGAAGGTATTGCCGAGGAGCACCTGATCCAGCCAACCGTCATTTACGAATTTCCACTCGCCGTCTCCCCGCTTTCCAAGAGGAAGCCGGATGAGCCTGACTGGGTCGAGCGCTTTGAAATCTTCGCTGGACAGATGGAAATCGCAAACGGCTTCAGCGAATTGAACGATCCCGAGGATCAGCGTAGCCGTTTCGAGGACCAGCTACGTGAACGCGAGCGCGGTGACGAGGAGGCCCATCAGATGGATGAAGACTATATTCGTGCCCTCTCGTTCGGCATGCCTCCAACCGGCGGTGTGGGCGTGGGAGTCGATCGCGTCGCCATGCTGCTGACCAACTCCCGCACAATTCGCGATGTCATTTTGTTCCCGCTTTTACGCCCGGAGGCGAGGAATGCCTCGGGAAAGGCGGACGAGGCCGCGGAAGGCAAGTAGTGGGTCATTTGCGAGCAACGTGCCGCTCAGTCCACACTACATCCCAATATCTACCAAATTTGCGTCCAATTTCGGTGAACACCCCGACCACCTTGAATCCAAAGCGCTCGTGAAGCGCGGCGCTGGCTGGGTTGGGCAGCGCGTATCCTGCTACAAACCGCCGGATGTCCTCGCCTTCGAGTGCGCGAAACAGTGCCTCATAGAGCGTCCGTCCAACACCCTTGCCCATCATGTCCGGTGCGCAGTAAATCGTGGTCTCGACTGTCGTCTCATACGCTGCTTTCGGACGAAACCTTGTAGTACCGGCGTACCCGACCACCTTCGCTTGCTCCTCCGCCACGAGCAACCGGTATCGTCCGGTCGAATCGAACTGCTGCCACCACGTCTGGCGTGTCTCGACCGTGTAAGGTTCAACATCAAATGTCACCGCTGTATGCAGGACATAGTGGTTGTAGATTTCCGTGAGACGAGGTAAGTCATTTAGCTCGGCGGGACGAATGCGGAGTTCTGCCATGCGGCATTGTAGAGCAGTCCAACCACCCGGACAGAAATCACCTCCGCGAACAAGGAAGCCGGAGACTCTTCGCCTCCGGCCTCAACGCGACGAACTGTTTCTATCGCGAAACCGCGATTTGAATTGCGTTTGCTGCGGGTCGGGGAATCGGTCCGCTGAAGATGCTGCCCGAACCATTGCTGGCGTACTTGATTGAAACCAGTTGTGGTGCCCCCGTAAATCCATTTATCTCGGCTGTATAGATGAATTGGTACGAGGAATCCAGTGCGACAGCGGCTGGATTGTACACACCGCCAATCGAACTCCCACCCATAATGGACCCATTCGATTGGATAACCTCATCAGTGATGTTGTCCGTACCGAACGTAAATCCAATTGCACTGCGGAACAAAAGGTTGTGGATAGGGTCCAAGTCAAGCATGTTGGGCGTGCCGCAGCACTCCGACTGTAGGAACGGTGATCCCGGCGCAGGGGTCAAGGATCCAGTGGAGGTTATGGTAAATCCCGATGCCGTGCCATCGCCGCTATTCAGGGTGTATACCACTCGCGAAGTCGCACCAATGGCAATCGGTTGCGGGCCCACGAGGAAAGGACTTCCGGCCACCGCAGTCAGTTTCCCAGTCTGCGTGTTGATCGCAAATCCCGAGATATCGTCCGACTTGAAGTTGGCCGTGTACACAAAGTGCCCAGTCCAGTCGGTAATGACCGCATCCGGCCCGTTGGCAGTTGTCACCGTTCCGATCAACGTGAGCGTACCACTGCTCCGATTGATCCTATAACTCGTCACGCTGTTCGATCCCTCTTCGGCGACGAAAAGGAAGTTGCCGGATCGATCCACTGTGAGCGTCGCCGGACCGGCGCCCGGCGCTGAGATGGTGCCTTTCGACTGCAAGTGGCCGTTTGCTCGGTTAATATCGAAGATGCTTACTCTGCCGTCGATAAGCCCGGCATATACGATGTTGCCGGGAGGATCGACCGCGACACTGTTGGGCTTATTGGGAACACTATATTGAGGTGCTGCTCCCGCTCCATTGGGGTTCACAATTGCCCCACTGTTCAGTTGAAATTCGGCGATATTGTTTAAATCGTAGTCTGCGAGGTAGAGGAATTTCCCAAATGGGCCGCCCGTGCTCGTTATCGTGAAACCTGTCTTAAACACGTGCCCGCAGTTGTCCCATGCCTGTGCGACCGCACTGTAAGTGCCTGGCAGTAAATCCAGGAAAGCGTCGAGCGTCGCGCCGCTGCTGGTAAATGCATTCACGCCTGACGAGGGATAAATGCGAACGGCAGAGATTCCCGCCGCGCAAGCGGAGTTCTCCGCAGACGCAGCAACGTGAACCGGCGTGGTGCTCGAGGTGGTGGACGGCAGGAAGATGTGCACGCCAGCACTCCCGCTTACGGTGATCGTGATCGGGAATCTGCTCACTCCTCCGCAGTTGTCCCAAGCCTGGATCACCGTGTTGTAAGTCCCAGGCTTGAGGTTCAGGAACGTTTCGAGGTGGGGACTATTGGTAGTAAAAGCAGAAACGCCGGGAGCCGTGTAAATCCGCACCGCGGAAATCCCTCCGGCACAGGAGGCCGTGCTGGCGGTGGCATCGAAGTACGTTGGAGTACCGACGGTGCCGGGGCGTGGGGACGCCACTGTAATCGTTGGCGCTGCCCAGGCGCATACTCCAAAGGCAAGAAGAATAATCGTGGAAGCACTTTTTAGGATGGGGAGCGAATACCGCATAGGCCCTCTCTTTTAGTTTCTTGTTACAGAGTTGTTATCAAAGGTTGCTGTCACTCCTGGGTGGTCGGGTTAGGTGGGAGCTTCATTTCAGAAGTGGCGCCGCAGCCAGCTACGTTCGCGATTTGGAAGCGGCAGCACACCCCGGAGTTGCACAGGTGTGATTACCTACAGGATGTTCGCCTGAGCGAACAGAACCCAATATTGACGCGGCATTCAGGAGTGTCTTACAAACTACAGAGAGTCAGACCGAAGGTCGGCGCTGCTCGTACACGTACTCGATTTCCTAGAAAAGAAAAAGGACGGGCTAACTCGCCCGTCCTAAGAACATTCAACATTCGTTTAGCTAATCTTCTCGCCGACCGCTTTACCCTGCGTAAACAGGTATAGGTAATCCGGGCCGCCAGACTTGGAGTCGGTTCCGGACATATTGAAGCCGCCGAACGGATGTGCTCCCACCATCGCCCCGGTGCATTTGCGATTGATGTACAAATTTCCGACGTGGAAGTCACGAACTGCGCGATCGATCTTGTCGCGGGATTTGCTATAAACCGCACCTGTCAGACCGAATTCCGTATCATTCGCAATCTCCAGGGCGTGATCGAAATTCCGCGCCTTGATAACCGCAAGCACAGGCCCGAAAATCTCTTCCTGCTCGATCTTCGATTTCGGGGGGATATCCGCGATAACCGTAGGCTGAATGAAATAGCCTTCACCGGCTTCCTTCGCGGGAGCTCCGCCAGTAATCAGCCGTCCGTCCTTCTTACCGACCTCGATGTAGTTCAGTATGTCCTTCATCGAGCCTTCGTTGATGACCGCAGCCATATTGGCGTTCTCGGCCGGATCGCCCACTTTGATCTTCTCGACCCGAGCTTTCAGTTTCTCGAGGAACTTGTCGTAAATCCGCTCATCGATGATTGCTCGCGAGCAGGCCGAGCACTTTTGGCCCTGGAAACCAAAAGCTGCTGCGGCAACGCCCTCAACAGCCGAATCCAGGTCGGCGTCTGCATCTACGATAATGGCGTCCTTCCCGCCCATCTCGAGAATCGTGCGCTTGATCCAGATCTGTCCCGACGCAACATCGGCAGCTACTTTGTTGATTCGCAACCCGACTTCCCGCGAACCCGTGAATGCGATGTAACGTGTCTTCGGATGCGCCACGACGGCATCTCCAAAGCTCGCTCCAGCACCGGGGCAAAAGTTAACAACACCCTCCGGCATACCGGCTTCTTCGAGAAGTTCGACGAACTTCGCTGCAATCGTCGGCGAATCGCTGGACGGTTTCAAAATGACTGTATTCCCCGCAACAATTGACGCCAGAGTCATGCCGGCCATAATGGCGCAAGGGAAATTCCACGGGGGGATGACTGCCCCAACACCCAACGGGATGTAGAACAACCGATCGCGCTCGCCGGGTAACTGCACCGGAGTCTCAACTTTCGACAGACGCAACGCCTCTCGGCTGTAGTACTCGCAAAAATCAATCGTCTCTGCGATATCGGCGTCTGCCTCGGCCCAGTTCTTGCTCACTTCAAAAACCAGCCAGGCGGCAAATTCGAACTTACGCTGACGAAGAAGGTCGGCAGTTCGAAACAATAAGCCAGCGCGTTCCTCAATCGAGGTGTTCCTCCATGACTCGAAAGCCTTCAGGGCAGCATCCATCGCGGGTTCGACTTCCCCCTTACCCGCTTTTTGGTGCAGCCCGACGAGTTCTGACGGCTTTGCAGGGTTGATGGACTTGATCTTGTCTTGGGTTTTCACATGCCGGCCACCGAGGATCAGGTCGTATTCGCGGCCGAGCTGGCCACGCACCTTCTCGATAGCGGCGCGCATCTTTCGAGCGTTTTCTTCTTTCGTAAAGTCCGTCAAGGGTTCGTTAACGAAGGCCCCCTCGTGCAGACGAGTCTGCGGGCGGACTGGAGCTTCTACAGTTGCCATAATTGCACCTCGGAGAGATATGTCAGCAGGACGGCTACGAAAACCACTTATTTTAGCACCGGGACGAGCTTCCCAGACCACGGCTGCCAATCACATTGGTCTGTGATACAGGTACTTTCCAACTCGTGAGAGGCCCGTCGATCCAATTCAGAAAACGATTTCGTAACTAGGAGTTAGATGACGTGCATCACTGATCGGCTTCAACACTTGTGATCGGGACGGCCTGCGCGCATTGGTTTTCGACACGTAGTCGTGGGAAAACTGAGCCGTTGATGACCTACCGGCTTTGGTCTTTGGCAGCAGCCGATCGTGGTGCCACATAGGCTGGCTTGTCAGGCGAGAAATTCGTGCTGAAATATTCGATGAGCGCATCGCGGTCGTTTGCCTCTACCACTGCGCCCCACTTCACCATCTTATCAACCTCTTTCTGCCATGCGCCTTTGCTGAGTCGTTGCTGAACGATGATTCGCGCTTCGTGGCACTCGGTGCATGCCGTGCTCGCCTTATGTTGCATGGGACCGGCGGGGAGTTCGGCATCTCCAGCCGTCTGCGCCGATGCTCCTGTCCAAAACGCACAGATGAGCAACAGCGAACCGATGAAGTTAACTTTGAACATGTACGTTCACCCGATCGACAGCGTTGTACAAATATCCACTGGGATTCCACGTAGCTGCATCCGGCTGAATGCGACCTTGGCTGTCAGTCGCGCGACACATGATCGTGAACTCCCCTGCTTGTGTTGGTTTCCAGTAATAACTCCACAGGCGCCAGGCATACCGCGATTGTTCTTTGCCCAGCAGCGCTGTCGACCAAGTGGCGCCGCCATCTGTCGAAATTTCCACTTTAATGACGTCCGCTTCTCCGGCCCATGCAGCCCCGTGCACGTGTACCGCGCCTTTACGCACTCGTGCTCCCTCTAGAGGTCCGGCAACGATCGATTTAACGTTGAGCGCCGTCACAGGATGGGTATCGTCGGGATTGACCGTCGATCCCGGAGCTACTGGTTGATTAGGCATCCGGTAGCCCGGCTTCATGAAGTTTCCGTCGAACTCCCTGTCCAGAACCTTGATTTCAGTGACCCACTTGCACGATGCCGCTCCAATCCAGCCCGGCACAAGGACTCTTGCAGGAAATCCGTGATGCTTCGGCAATTCTGTCCCATTCATATGAGTGGCTAGAAGTGTGTCGGAATCCATCGCCTTCTCAATAGGTATGCTGCGGATGAAGGGCGGAACTTTTCCAGGCACCTCATCCATTCCCCGAAACATAACGTGTTTGCCGGTTGTCTTCACTCCGGCTTTCCGCAATATGTCGGCTAACCGTGGCCCACTAAACTTCGCAGTTCCGACCGCACCTCGCTGCCATTGCACCCCGGGCACCTTGGGGTTCTGGAAGCCCCGGCCATTACCCGCGCACTCCAACGTGTTCGTCACTGAGTGCGGAGCAAGGGCAGCAATATCGGGCAGTTTCAATGTGAGGGGTTTGTCTACCTCTCCGCTGACTGACAGCTGCCATGATCCACCCTCCAATGTCGTAGGCTCAAACATGTGATTACGAACAAAAAAATGCGAAATGGGAGTGATCCAGGAATTCGCAAACTCTGGCGGCATTTCAAGATCGAAGAAGCGGTGCGATCTGACGATCATTCCGCTTTTTCCTTGAATAACGGGAGCCACCGAGTCCGCAGCCCGGCCAAGTGCACGGTTTGCAGCACCGGCCGCCATAACGGCAAACGAAACATCTCTTAGAAACTCGCGTCTCGAGAACATGGGTTGTTATCCAAAACACCAGCATGTTACATCTCGGGCCGACTTGACGATTGCCAAATCGGCCGGAGCAGATGGTAATTCTTAGAACGTGTAGATCAATTCAAATTGCTGACGTTTTAGGTTTGGTTCATTCGATCCAAGGGCTGTTGTCCAACCAGGAGCGAGTACTGCGTGTTGCAGATTGGGGTTTAGCGTGTGCCCGATCCAAAGCGTGTAGCTGGCGATAGTGTTAGGTGCGATTTTGAACTGGCCATACAAGCGGTTCTGCAGAATGTTGCTTGGAGCACGCTGATCACTTTCCGCAAACGAAGCCAGGATTGCATCCTGCTCAATCCTCCACCATGAATAGCCGATTAGGAAGTCACCCTTGTTCTTCGTCTGGCCAAGGCTTGCATCGATCAGATATGCATGAGACTGACGTCCGAGATCTCCACGAACCTTGCCGTTCGAACCAAGAGGATGTCCGGCGGCGCGCAGGTTCTGTTCTGATTCCAGAATAAGGTTGAATGGAAAACGCGCGCTCCAAGTCTTGATTTGGTTGTTGAGGATAATGTCGCCATACAGGAACTGAGAAGCGAAGTGCGGTTTTCCATCAATACCTATGAAGGTCGCGTTGGTCAACCGGTTCGCCGCAAAAGCACAAGGCGCGAAGGGAGGCAATCCCGATCCCGACGAGCAGCCCGGACCTTCGCCGGATATATTGAACGGACCCGCCGGAGTGGCTCCAGTTGCGCCGGTCGTAGTAGCCTGCACCGCGAATGCTGATGCGTTGAGGAAAGCATCAGTGTTGCGGAAGTTTAAAGCCGTAATCGATGGCGTTGTTTTCATGAAGCCAAAGTCCAGTGTTCCTGAAACCTGGCCACCCACCGCAAAAGAATCACCAGCATTGAGGAACTGCGCGTTGTTGTTTTCGTTCAGGATTAGCTGCATGGATTGAACCGTGAAGTTCTTCAAAACCGGACTCGTCAGGTCCCACGAAAGCTTTTCGTCGAAGCCCTCAGGGTTAATATCCGGGTCGAAGGTCAGCGACGTACGGTTCCATGGGAATGAGAACTTGCCCGCCGTCAAGGAAAGCCAATTGTGCGCTGTGGGATTATAAGTGATGAACCCGCGATCGATGGCTACCGTTTTTCGATCAAGAAAATTAGTGAGTGTCTCGTTCGTGGTGGTCGGATCACCGAGAGACCCCGTCGCGAGCGCGAATCCTCCCACGAAGTCCTGATTCAGCTTGCCTTCCACTCCAAAGCGTACACGGATGCGGACCCGATTCCTGTCGGCGCATAAGGGACCCTTTCCAGCAGCCACTCCGGTCGAGTTACACCCCGCATAACTCTGGAAAAAGTTTTCACCGCGCATGCGCACGTCGCCAGTAAGGCGGAACCTTCCGACGACATTTTCGACCGCGGCCAAGCGGCGCTGCTCATCCTTAGACGCGCTCTGACTGGTAACCAGTCCAGATTTCGCCTCGGTTGCGGTTGCCTGCGCAGCCGTCGCCTGCTGCTGCGCAGTTTGGGCGGCCTGCTCGGCGTGTGTAGCTGTGCCCTGCGCTGTCTC
>JBPYEW010000132.1:0-5210 GCA_051984555.1 Terriglobales bacterium
GTTGCCAGACCTGTCACGCTGCCGACATGGTGCTGACCAAGACGGATGGCACGTGGGAAGTCATCGATTCCGGAAAGCGGCTCTTCCGCGATCGCGGCTGCACTGGATGTCATCGCTATGAAGGCTACGATCGCGAACCCGAGCAACTGCAATCGATCAATCAGCAGATAAAGCTCTTCGAGCAGCAGAAGATCGACAATCTGAAAAATGCTGCCGACCTGATGAAGCAGGCCGACGCCGCTCAGACGAACGACGAAGCCAACCTGCTGAACAATCAAGCTGTCGCCCTGAAGGTTGCAAACACGAAAATGGAAGGGCGCATCGAGCAACTTGATTTTCAGACCCACAGCCTGATGCAGGACATGAAGAAGGTTGGCCCCAACCTGAAAGATATCCGCCTCAAGCTCAACAAGAATTGGATTCCCGTGTGGCTCAAGAAGCCCACGGACTTCCGTGCCAACACAAAGATGCCGAACTTCCGTCTGAACGACGCGCAGATCAAGGCGATCTCGGCGTACTTGTGGCAATCCGCCCTGACTGACCAACTGCCCAAGCAGAAGCCGGGCGACGCTGCGCACGGCAAGCAGTTGTTCGAAACTCGGGGCTGCCTGGCATGTCACTCGATCGGCGAAGGCGACCAGGAGCGCGGAGGTAACTTCGCGGCCAACCTCACTCGCGTCGGCGAGAAAGCTAATTACGATTACCTCGTCCGCTGGGTCCACAATGCCCGCGAGCGCACTCGCCCCTATTGCGCGTACGAGAAGAAGGACATTGGCCCCGAGGACTACGCCAAGAAAGGCGTGCCTTACGTCTTCGACTTGCAGCACAGCCGTTGTCCCAACGACGGGCATGAACTGCAAGTACAGAACATGACCGTGATGCCGAGCCTTCGCCTCAGCGAAGATGACGCTCGTGATGTCGCCAGTTACTTAATCTCCCTGAAGCAAAAAGATCCTTCCTCCTATCCCCATGCTTCTTTCATGGACGACACCAACCTCAAGGCGGAAGGCGCCAAGTGGATTCGTCACTTCGGTTGCGCCGGTTGCCACGAGATCGCCGGCATGGAAGAAGAAGGCAGAATCGGTACGGAACTGACTTACGAAGGCAGCAAGCCGATCGAGCGTCTCGATTTCGCCTTGTTTACCGACGAAGCCCAGCGCGGCGGGAAAGAACCCATTACCGATTCCGAAGATCGCGCGCGCCTGCCCGAAGGACCCGCCAAGGGCCCCTGGTACAACCACAAGGGTTTCTTCGAGCACAAGCTGGCTGAGCCCAATGTCTACGATCAGGGAAAAGTGAAGTCGGAGACGGAAAAACTTCGCATGCCCAACGTGCACCTCGCGAAGGATCAGATTCAGGCGCTCACCACTTTCCTGCTCGGTAGCCAGGAGAGTTCCCTGCCCGCTTCCTACCAGTACAAGCCTGAGGACGCGCGCGGCGACATCCAGCGCGGCTGGTGGATCGTCACCAAATACAACTGCATGGGCTGCCACCAATTCGTGCCCGGTCAGGAAACCGCGCTCATGCGCCAGCAGTTCTATAAGGACAATCCCGAGCAGTTGCCGCCAAAGCTCTACACGGAAGGAGCACGCGTCGATCCCGAGTGGCTCCGGAAATTCCTCTCGAACCCTTCACTCACCACGAACGACACGAACCGGAACGGCGTGCGTCCCTATCTGCAAGTGCGGATGCCTACGTTCTCGTTCTCCGACAATGAACTGCGGACCCTGGTGCGTTTCTTCCAGGCGCTTTCGCAGCAACCGCTCCCCTACATCCCCGAGCAGGTGCCAACGCTCTCTGCCAAAGAGACCGACATGGCGCGCAGCCTGTTCTCCAGTACGGCGGCGCCCTGCCTCAAGTGCCATGCTACGGGCGATCCGCAGCACGACAAAACCGCCACCGCTCCCAACTTCTTGCTTGCTAAGGAACGTCTCAAGCCAGACTGGGTGGAGCGCTGGATCATCGACCCGCAGGCGGTGAGCCCCGGTACTTCCATGCCGTCAGGCCTGTTCCGTCGCGAGAAGAACCAGTGGGTCTTCGCTGGGCCCACGCCCTCGTCATTCCAAGGCTACGATAAGGATCACACTAAACTGCTGGTGGACTACATCTTCCAGCTCACTCCCGAGGAGCAACGGCGGGTGGGTGCGGCGATGGGCAGGTCACGAGCTTCTAACTCGAGTTCCAGCACAGGCGGAAAGACTACCTCGAGGAATCGCCCTGTGCAGAGTTCCTCACCGGCAGGAAGTAGCGGTTCGCGATAGAATGATTCGTCTTCTGGGTGGGCCATTCACGGCCCGCTCGCTTGGTCTACTACCGAGGCGTCGTCGTCCCGGACAGTTTCGGGATCTTGCGTGTAATTCCATTTGGTCTTTTGTTCAACCAAACGCTTTTCAACTCTCAGAGAGGTGCTCCACGTCATGAACAGAAAGAACTGGGTCGTAATCTTGAGTTTCGCCCTCCTCGCGCTGTTGTTCCTGGCAGCTTGCAGCAAGAAGGAAGAACAGTCTTCGAACGCTTCTGAAGAGAAAGCGGCCACATCCAACGCCCCGGCGGCTCCGGCCACCCCGATTGACCCGAACACGGTCGCGACTGTAAACGGCACCGTAAAGTTCAGCGGCTCAGCCCCGGCAGCAGCCAAGATCGATATGAGCCAGGACCCGGCCTGCAAAGGCACAAACACTGCTGAGACCGTCGTCTCGGACGGTGGCAACTTGGCCAATGTTTTCGTCTATGTGAAAGACGGCCTGGGCGACCGCAGCTTCGACGTCCCCAAGGACGCCGTCACCATCGATCAGGATGGCTGCAAGTACCATCCCCACGTGCTCGGCGTTATGACCGGCCAGAACGTCGTCATCAAGAACAACGACCAGACCACCCATAACATCCATCCCACTCCGCAGAACAACCGCGAGTGGAACGAGTCGCAGCCTCCCAAGGCCGCTCCGATCGAAAAGAGTTTCGCTCGTGAAGAGATCATGCTGCCAGTGCGCTGCAACCAGCATCCCTGGATGAAGATGTACATCAACGTGGTCAAGAGCCCGTTCTACGCCGTAACCGATAAGAGCGGCAAGTACGAGATCAAGGGTCTGCCTCCGGGCAACTACACCTTCGCGTTTGTTCACGAAAAACTGGGTGAACAGACTCAGAAAGTGACGGTCGCTCCCAAAGACACCAAGACGGTGGACGCCAGCTTCGGAGCAGGTTCCTAGGCCGAACGTTTGGTAAAATCATGCTTCGCACGAAGTGGGTCGGATCACGACCCACTTCCCTTTTGCTCGCTATACTGGATTCATTGTTCTGAGCGCCCTCGACCGCGCTCTCAGGTCCCAGGATCACCATGCAACCGAAGTCTCTGCCGGTTCCTTATCACCGCAATCATCACATTTTTGCCGTATTCGTAGCCTGCGCGGCGCTGGCCGTCATCATCGCGGGCGCGCTCGTGACCAGCAACGACGCGGGTCTATCCGTTCCCGACTGGCCGACTTCCTTCGGTTATCTGATTAAGAAACCCCATCTCGTCGGCGGCGTGCGTTTCGAATGGACTCACCGCATGATGGCCGGAACGCTCGCCAGCCTGACAACCCTCATCGCCGTTTGGACCTGGCTGGTCGAACGCCGCCGCTGGATGCGAGTTCTCGCCATAGCCGCCTTTGCTACGGTGATCGTTCAAGCCATCCTGGGCGGTTTGACAGTTCTCCTTTTTCAACCGCCTTGGGTATCGACCGCACATGCTACCGTGGCTCAAACGTTCTTCTGTATTGCGGTCGCGATCGCCATGTTCACCGGCCGCCGCTGGATTGAGGAGCAGCCACGTACCGAATTCGATTCTCGCCGTCCTTCCCTCATCACTCTCAGCGTCATGTCCGTCTTCGTTCTTTATGTCCAGCTGATTCTCGGCGGCATGTTTCGTCACCACGGCATGAGCTGGTGGCCCCACGTGATGAACGCTGCTGTAGTCCTGATCGTCCTTCTCTGGACGGGATTTCGGGCCCTGCGGGTCTATTCACATATCGAGGCCGTCCGGCGTCCGGCGATGGTCATGCTCGGACTCCTGGTCCTTCAGCTCTGTCTTGGCTTCTTGGCGTTTCTTACCCGAGTGCAATGGGGCCGCAATGCCGTGCAGCCAGAATTACCCATGGTGATTTCGACGGTCACTCACGTTGCAGTCGGAGCCCTCTTGCTGGCGACAACCGTTATCTTGGCAATCCAGGTCTGGAGACATGTACCGGTAGCCTTCGAGGAGCGGATCGGCAGTCACGAAACGACTGCAGCCACGGCTTGAGCCAGTTTGCACCTGAGTTCCTCGCGCGATAAGCGAGCGCTCGAGGCTCATGAGCAGGCTGCTAGAATATCCTGTGCATTCGAATGTTCCGGCATATGAAATGATGGCCGCACCGTCGCCAACAATCTCAGGAAAAGCTGTCATTTCCGTTCAAAACGTTGTCCATCGGTATGACAATCGCACCGCCCTGGACGGCGTTTCCTTCGACGTTCGACCCGCCGAATTGTTTGGCTTGCTGGGTCCAAACGGCAGTGGGAAGACAACCCTGTTTCGCATTCTTTCCACCATTATGCTGCCCACCGCCGGCGCAACCCTGATCATGGGCTTTGACGCCGCGAAAGATCCCAACAACGTTCGACGCCAGATCGGGGTCGTCTTTCAGGCGCAGAGTATTGACGTAAAACTCTCCGCCTTCGAAAACCTGCGCCACCAGGGACACTTGTACGGGCTTCACGGATCCGCCCTCAAGCGTCGCATCGAAGAAATGTTGAGCCGGGTTGCGCTGGCCGATCGTGCCAAGGAACGCGCGGAAACCTTCTCGGGCGGTATGCAACGGCGTTTGGAATTAGCCAAAGGCCTGCTGCACCATCCTTCCGTGTTACTGCTTGACGAACCCACGACTGGACTCGATCCCGGCGCGCGCCGTGATCTTTGGCAATATCTCCAGATCCTGCGCGATCAAGAGCACGTATCGGTGATTGTCACCACCCACTTGATGGAAGAAGCCGAGCGGTGCGATCGGCTGGCGATTCTCAATGAGGGCAAGCTCGTGGCGCTTGGCACACCGTCAGAATTGAAGCACGAGATCGGCGGCGACGTCATCGTTCTGGAAGCCCGTGATCCTAATCGCGTCGCGGAGGGCATAGAGAGTCGATTCAATGTACGGGCGCAGGTTTTGGACGGCAGAGTCCGCCTCGAGCGAGAGAAC
>JBPYEW010000133.1:0-28368 GCA_051984555.1 Terriglobales bacterium
GCCGAGACCGGATTGGAGGAAAGAGACATATGCGAAATGCGCTTCGATTCTGCTGCTGCAACAAGCGTTCCAGTGGGCGCATTCGATTGTTGCGCCGTTTGGGATGCGCGAATCACTGCGCCATGTACTCGCCAGTCATTGACGATAGCATCGCATGCATCTTTGACAGCGTTACCTAGCGAGCGAGTGGAGTGGCTCAGGATAGAATCGCCTTCATGGTTGAACACGGCAACTTTGTTGTCATGGAGGAAAATGGCCTTACCCCCCTCGTGATCCAGCAGTACAACGTAGTCAGCTTTTTCTTGGCGATTGTTGACGATGATGTCCGGACACCGTTGACCGAAGGTCTTGATGATCTCACCCGTCTGCGGCCTCGCGCCTCCGTTCTGCCCGCCGCCAAACCCGGCGTCAGTGCCGCCGAAACCACCCGACACCTCCCAGGATTTGCTGTCGGTTATGAAAATGCGCGCTTTATATGAATTGCTGACGGAACTGGGCTTGTACTCCTGTGCGAACACTGGCCCTGCACCCAGAACGAACATCACCAATGCGAGTCTGTACATACCCAACACCTCAATGGGAAGCGGATAGAAATGCGTCCCTATTCGAGTATGATGCCGGGCGCAGCTACCGTTGCAAACCGCAGAATGATAGTCAGGGACAGGAAATCCTGGATCTGTTCCCAAAACGAAAAAAGGGAGCCGTCGGCTCCCTTTTCGTTCACCTCTAAAAGCCTAGTACTTGGGCATCTTCGGATCCACGCGATCGGCCCAGGCAAGAATACCCCCCGCCAAGTTCGTGACCTTCTTAAAACCGGCTTGCCTCAGGAAATTCACCGCCTTGGCACTTCGTACACCTGATCGGCAATGCGCCACGATCTCGCGGCTGGAATCTAGTTCATTGACCCTCTTCGCGAGGTCACCTAAAGGAATGAGGTGACCGTTGATGTTGCAGATCTGATATTCGTGGGGCTCGCGTACGTCAAGCACGAAGATATCGTCCCCCGCGTCCAGGCGGCGTTTTAGTTCTTCGACCTGAATCTCCGGAACAGTGGTTTCCACCGGCTTCTCCTCACCTCGGATACCGCAGAATTCATTGTAGTCGATGAGCTTCGTCACTGTCGGATTATTGCCGCAGGCCGGGCAGTCTGGATTTTTGCGCAGCTTCAGCTCGCGGAATTTCATGGCGAGAGCGTCGACCAGCAGCAACCGCCCGATCAACGGCTCACCTTTTCCCAAGATCATCTTGATAACTTCGGTCGCCTGGATTATCCCGACCAATCCGGGCAGGATTCCCAGCACTCCTCCCTCGGCGCAAGACGGAACCAAGCCCGGCGGCGGCGGCTCTGGGTACAAGCAGCGGTAGCATGGCCCTTCTTCGGTCGCAAACACACTTGCTTGCCCCTCGAAGCGGAATATCGAGCCATAAACATTTGGTTTCCCCGTCAGCACACAAGCGTCATTAACGAGATATCTCGTCGGGAAATTATCGGTCCCGTCGGCAATAATGTCGAAGTCACGAAACAACTCGAGAGCGTTCTCGCTGCTCAGCTTGGTTTCAAATTTTCGGATATTGAGAAACGGGTTGATGGCATTCAATTTCTCGCCCGCCGAGTCCAGCTTCTTTCGGCCTACGTCTGCAGTTGAGTGGATGATTTGCCGCTGCAAGTTCGTGTAGTCCACGACATCGAAATCAACAATGCCCAACGTTCCTACCCCCGCCGCCGCGAGATACAACGCCAGAGGCGAACCGAGTCCGCCCGCACCAACACATAACACTCGAGCGGCCTTCAGCTTCTGCTGCCCTTCCATGCCCACTTCGGGCATGATCAAGTGGCGCGAATACCGCAACACTTCATCGTTGTTTAGGGTAGCGGCTTCCGGTTTGACTTCGGTTGTGGTGGCCATAAAACCTCATTGATTACAGGATTCGTTCGCGAACAGGTCGGGAGGCTAACAACAGGACGAACAACAACAGCGGCAGGACATTCGAGAATGGATTATTACCGCGGCCATGTAGCTACCAGCCTCCGGCAATCGAAGGCACGATCGAGATATTATCACCCTCCTTGACCGGGGTCTCTTCCTTTTGTAAGTATCGGACATCCTCATCGTTCAAGTAGACATTGACGAAGGCTCTCAATTTGCCTTCATCCGTATAGAGGTGGCGCCGCAGGTCGGGATGTTGGTTGATCAGCCGGTTCAGGGCTTCTCCCACCGTGACCGCTTTGACGTCCACCGCCGATTGTTTGCCGGCATACTGCCGGAGCGGGGTGGGTATGTGGATCTTACTCATAGGCTCTAAATGATGCTACAAGGAGCCATGCGGATTCAGTCCGCATGCTTGATACTTTGCAGGTTTGCAAGGATTGGTGGAACTCACGCCGTTTCTTAGGATGCAATGGCGACCTCTTCATCGCCAAACTGCTTGTCCGCCTCATCGGTTCCCTGTAATTCGAACGAATTCGTAAGCACCGCCTTACCCTTTTCTACGCTGGTAATCACGTAAGAGCAGCCAATCCAATGCGCTTCGGCGAGATCCGTTGTGGACCAGAGCGCTGGATGGTCGGGATGTGAGTGATAAAACCCTACTATGTCCTCCCCCCGCTCGCGGCCTTGCCGCTGAATCCGTACCAATTCCTTAGGATCGATGTGATATCGGTTGTGCGGCGAATCTGTACAGGTATTCCCCGCTCTCACAATAGAAGTTACCGTGCGCGTGTCTCCGTCCAGCGTGCCTAGCAACACCCCACAGCATTCGTGGGGATATGTTTCTTCCCCGTGCTGGCGCAATGAGGCATATTCTTTTTGTCCGATTCTCAACATGCAAAGAATTACCGCGAACAACACAGTCTCTGTGCCTTTGTGGCGAGCCTAGCTCTCGTCCCAGAACCGCTCGCTCAAATACTTGTCGCCCGAGTCGCACAAAATGGTGACAATCACAGCAGACTCGTTTTTCTTGAGACCTTCCGCAATTTGCAGGCAGCCGACCACGGCAGCCGCCGCTGAAATCCCCACCAACAGACCCTCTTCTCGCGCGATCCTCTTTACCATTTTGTACGACGCTTCCGTCGATATCTCAATGTCCTGATCCGCCAGCGAGGCGTCATATATCTTTGGCACAATCGCTGTCGCCATGTGCTTCGCGCCTTCAATCCCGTGAAACGATGAATCCGGCTGTAGAGAAATGCAACGAACCTGCGGATTGAGTTCTTTCAATCGCCGTGTCGTCCCCACGAATGTTCCGCTGGTTCCTAGCATCGACACGAAGTGCGTGACCAGGCCTTGCGTTTGATTCCAGATTTCGTTAGCGGTTCCCAGGTAATGCGCGCGCCAGTTCGCGTCATTGGAGTATTGGTCGGCATAGAAGTATTTTTCCGGCGAGCCAGCATATAGCTCGCGGGCGTACCGAATCGCTCCATCCGATCCATCCGCGGGATCGGTATAAATCACATTCGCGCCATAAGCTCGAAGGATTCGTTTGCGCTCGATCGAGACATTTTCCGGCATGCAGAGCGTGACCGAAAATCCTTGCGCCGCACCTAGCATGGCGTACGCAATTCCCGTGTTGCCACTCGTTGAATCAAGGAGTATCTTTCCCGGTCCGAATTTTCCAGACTGGCGGGCCTCAGCAATGATGTTCGAGGCTGCCCGATCCTTGACTGAACCGCCCGGGTTGAGCCACTCGGCTTTTCCGAAGATCTGGGCGTGCGGAATTTCACGCGTGATGCTCGAGAGTTTTAGCAGCGGCGTGTTGCCGATGCGCGCCAGCAAGCCCTCTCCCACTAAGGGAGCGGTTCGGGTCTGCGTTCTTCCGTTCGAACCAGCAGCAAGGAGTTCTGCTGCTTCGGCTATACCTCGGGTCATGTTGGACGAAACCCCGTGACTATCGTAATGTGCCTACAGGATCAAAAACGGTTATCTAATACTAGTTCTTAGATTACAAGAGACCTAGTTGGGTTCAAAAACCAGCCGGACACAAATGGCGCGGTTGTTGCATCCAATGTTATTGGTTAAGAGGGATGACGATCGCAATGGCGACCAAAGTGGAACAACGAAATTATGACGACGTCGTGACCTGGCTCCGGGATCACGGCTTCGACCTGATCGAAGCTCCAGGAACACAAAATCGGGTTTTCCTGAAGAAGTACAATTGCTCGGCCGCCATTCAGAAGAACGACGACGGTACGGTGAAAATCTTTGCCTATCCCGGCAATCTCGTAGGCACGGAAATCGCTAAACTCGTCAATCGGGGCTATCAGCAGTTCCTCAAGACGACTAAGACGGAAATCGCTGCGACTGCCGACCACCTCAAGGCTCTGCATCAGTTCACCGAAGAGCTGAAAGAAGCACTGGGACTTCCTAGTCTGTACAACGAATCCCTGGGAACGGTGAGCGAAGCGTATCAGTACGACCGAATTGTCGACCGCGACAAACCTGAACCTTCACGCCCCAAGCGTCCCTGGCAGATCGCCGGTGCAGCTGGACGCGCTGCAAAGAAAACACGCGCCTAAGTCGCTGTTCCCGGAGGCTTCTCCTGTTTTCGCCGCATGGCCGAATGAGCGGCATGTGCGACACTGTGAGCGCCGGGAGTCCAGTATGCGAAAAGCGTGTTTCCTATTCAGTCTTCTTCTTTTGACTTGCTCTAGTCTGCTGGCACAAAACACACCTGCACAAACTGCAATCCAAGAGGTTCTCAAAGCGCAAGTACAAGCCTGGAACCAAGGCGACCTTGCTGCCTTCATGGCTGGGTACTGGAATTCGCCGGACCTTACCTTCTTTTCAGGTGGAGAGATTGCGCGCGGGTGGCAGGAAGCTCTCGATCGGTATAGGCGCCACTATCAGGATGCTCCTGGCAAAATGGGTAAGTTGGAGTTTTCAGATTTGCGGATCGAACCGATGTCGGCGGACGCCGCATTCGTCCGCGGCAATTGGCAGCTCACCTTGGCGGATGGCAAAACTCCGCACGGGCTGTTCACCCTAATTTTTCGCAAGCTACCGGAAGGATGGAAGATCGTCCACGATCACTCTTCGGCGGCAGAGTAGTGCACGAGCCCGCTCTTGATTAGCCTTTCACCCGAACTTGGACACGAGTGCCTTCCGACAGTTGTCCATCGAGCAGTTCGATACGGCCATTTTTTACGATGCCATTGAATTCCTGTGCAGCCATAGCACTCCGCTGCTGCATACCGGAATCATGTGCCGCGCTTTCTGTTCTTCGTCCCATGCCTTTGTCCATCGCCTGATTCGCCAGTTCGTCCGCCTCGCGGTTCTGTGCCCGCAACACATGCTGAATGGAAAACCAGTCCAGCTTAGTGATCAATTCTTTGGCACGGTGATACAGGTCGATCAAACCGGGGCTCTTCACCTTGTACTGCCCCTTCATCTGTTTGACCATCAACTCCGAGTCGCTGATCACCTTCAATGCCTTATGGCGGCGTTCAATGGCGTACTCCAACGCGGCGATCAGACCTTGATACTCGGCGTAATTATTGGTCTGATGCCCGAGGTATTGTTGCAAGCTAGCCAGCTTCGCTCCTGATTGGTCTTTGACGATGACGCCATAGCCCGCTGGTCCAGGATTGCCCCGAGCACCCCCATCGACATTCGCGATGATAAACACTTCGGGCTGTCCGATTATTCGGCGGGGAAACAGTTCTCCACCGTTTTGCTGGCTATAAAAAGGCATTATGCGAGTTTACAAGATCAACGGCCGGCGGCAAGTCGTGTTGCAAGCCGTTGCGGAAGGTTGGCCGCAAGAATGCGGTCCTGTGCCTTCTTTAGATCGTACGGTACGCGATGAAAGGTGATGTGGTATTTTTCCGCGTCGAATATCGCGAAAGCGGCGCGCCAGTCTCCGTCACGCGGCTGCCCGATCGATCCTGGATTGATGAGATAGTGAACTCCGCGCTCCAGCGCCCACCCGCTGGTTTCCACCTTCCCGACACTCTTGTAGATCGGACGTACCGGCGCACCACCGTCGCGAGGGTTCGAACTGAACGCACCCTGCACGTGGGAGTGTCCAAAAAAAGTCAGCGGCACATTCGCCAGCATGAGTGGCTCTAGGGCATCCCGCGCAGTAACAAGATACTCATCCTCATCTAGAGGAGAACCGTGTACGAACTGGACTTCTGCGAGTTCAGGAATTTGAAGCGGCCCTTGGGGCAATGACCTCAGCCACTCAAGGTTCTCTGGACTCAGGTGTTCGGTTGTCCAGATCGCCGCCAAGGCGGCCACTGGATTGAACTCATTGAGTTCCATCAATCCCGCGGCTGCTTTGTCGTGATTCCCGCGTACGAAATATTCTCCTAAACTTCGGGAGCGCGCGATCACCTCGTTGGGATTCGCGCCATAGCCAACGACGTCGCCCAGATTGATCACGAGGTCATGGGCGGGCGCGGCATTGAGACACGCCTCCAAAGCCTCCAGGTTGCTGTGAATGTCGCTGATTAGAAGTACGCGCACAATTTCCTAGGCAAATTGCCGATTATAGACCCTGGCGCTTGCTTTTCCGGGGAAGAGCAGCACCGGATAATTGCCGGGGAGCTTCGATATGACGCCTTCGCTGCCTACGGGCTCACTACAGGGCATCGGGCCCAGTGGCCGACGCTTACTTCGAGCAGTGGAGGCAGAGAGCGCCCGCAATCCTTAATTCTCCAGTCACACCGCGGTTCGAAAGGACAGCCCGGCGGCAGAGCTTGAAGCGAAGGAACACTGCCTTCGATCGTGCGCAGGGGTTGGCCGCGGTCGGTCTGGAGCGTCGGCACAGCCCGCAAGAGCCCCCGCGTATATGGATGAGCCGGCGACTCGAACATGTCCCGCTTCGGCGCCAATTCCACCAGGCTGCCCGCATAGATCACTGCTACGCGGTCCGCCAGCCGCGAAACGACGGCGAGATCGTGGGAAATGAACAGTATGGCGAGACCAAATCTCTGCCTTAAGTCCGCCAACAAATCGAGGATCTGCGCCTGGATTGTAACGTCCAGCGCAGTAGTCGGCTCATCCGCTATCACAAGCCGCGGCTGGTTCACGATGGCCATCGCGATCATCACCCGCTGCCGCATTCCGCCAGAAAGCTGGTGTGGGTAATCGCGTGCCCGGCGCTCGGGATCAGCGATCGCCACATCTCTCATCGCATCAACCGCTTCATTCCATGCATCACTTTTGCCCTTTTTCGAGGAATGCGCAAGAACCGCTTCGGCGATCTGGTCTCCCACACGCATTACCGGATTGAGAGCTGTCATTGGCTCTTGGAAAATCATGGACACCGCGGAACCGCGCAACTGACGAACAAGGCTCTCTTGAGACGTCACGAGATTGACGATGCCGCCGTCCCCAGTTCCCGTAGACAGCAGAATTTCTCCACTGACTCGCGCTTGGGGCGGAAGTAGCCTCATCATAGCCAGCGAGGTTACCGATTTGCCTGAACCCGATTCCCCGACCAGCCCGAGGACTTCACCGAAACCAATGGTAAGGCTGAGGTCCCGGACAGCCGTGACCCGCCGTCCTTGGGTACGATTTTCCTTTGCACTGGCGGCGAAACTAACGTTCAGGTTGCGAATATCAACTACAGGAGTCACAGAGCCATCGTAGCAGTGAACAAAGTCAGCCAGGTTGCGGTAACTCTCCTATTGGCCAAGTATGAGCGGCAGCCCATTCTTGTTGTTGCCGATCACAACAACCTTTGCGTTACCGCTCTTGGCCAGGTTCTCGGTTGCTTCAATTCCTTTCCATTCGAGCAAGGCGGGGCTGATCCCTTGGGCCACAATTTGTTGGAAATCGCGAATCCCCTGTGCTTCGATGCGCTTACGCTGCGCTTCTTGTGTTTCTTTTTGCAAGCGGAAGTTCATGGCTAAAGCTTCTTGTTCGGCTTGCTGCTTGGCTTCGATTGACGTTTTCAACGTTTGTGGCAGCTGAATGTCACGCAAGAGCACACTTTCCACGGTAATGCCGCGCGCCCCGAGTTTGGACGTCAATTGATCAAAAACCTGCTTGGCCACCATTTCGCGCTCCCCGGTATAAAGGGCATTCGCCGAATGCGAGGCGGTTGCTTCACGAATCGCTGCCCGCAGATTAGGCTCGATGAGAACGTTCATGTAATTCGGCCCGACTCGCTGATAAATGTCCGCCGCCTTCTCCGGATCCACGTGATAGATAAGAGAAGTATCCAGGTTCATCACCAGCCCTTCACTGGACGGCACGCTCGCCGATTCTTTGATCTCCTGGGTCCGGATTGACATCTCGTTACTCGCTTTCAGCGGATTAATGACGTGAATGCCCTCCGGCAGAGTTTCCCCCGTTACGCGCCCGAACAATGTGAGGACACTCACAGCTCCAGTCGGAACCTTTACCACTGAGTTGAAGAAGAAGATGATGAGCAACAGACCGAGAATAGCGAAACCAACACCGCGCGCAAGCGACCTGCCACCGACGTCAATAACCTTGCCGGATCCCTGTCCGTAAATTGCCATAAACCCTCCAGTAGCGGTGATTGTACGAAGGATTTATAGGCGTGGTAAGTGACAGAAAAGAGTGCAGCAGTGATTTAGGTTTAAGGGCGGTGGGTGGCAGTGCCCGGGGCCGCCGTTCGGTTATTCTCCCCCGACGGTTAGGCCTTCGATCCGGATTGTCGGCGACGCAACCGCTCCTCGGAACTCAAGATCATTACCGATCTCGGAAATGTTCTGAAAGATCTGCTTCAGATTGCCCGCTACGGTGATCTCCTCTACTGGATAGCCGAGTTCACCACCGGAGATCCAAATTCCCGATGCGCCGCGAGAGTAGTCTCCTGTTACAAGGTTGGCACCATGTCCGAGGAATTCTGTGACATACAGACCCTCTGGAATGTCAGCGATGATTTCTTTCGGGGTCTTCGCGCCCGGCTTCAAAAAGTAGTTCCCTGGCCCAATTCCTGGCGTCCCAGCCAATCCGCGGGATGCATTGGCAGTGGTCTTCAGGCCCAGCTTCTTCGCTGTATAGGTGTTGAGTAGATAAGACTTAAGTACACCATTTTCGATGACGACAGTTCGACGCGTGGGAACTCCTTCGGAGTCGAAAGGACTGCTGCCAAACCCGCCAGGCATTGTGCCGTCATCCACGACAGTGACATTCTCCGCAGCAACCTTCTCGCCCAACTTCCCCGCCAGAAAGGACGCTCCCCGGTAGATTGAATCCCCATTCACACCTTCAAAAATGTGTTCCAGGATCGAAGTAGCCACCAGGGGATCAAAGATCACAGGCACTCTGGCTGTCTTAACTTTGCGTGCTCCCAGGCGCCGCAGCGTGCGTTCGGCTGCAATCTCGCCGACCTTTTCAGGCGATTCGAGCTTTTGCAATGTCCGCGCGACGGAAAACCAGTAGTCGCGCTGCATGTTCCCATTGTCATCCTGCGCTATTGGAACGGCCGCGAGCGAACAATACGATCGGCGGTACTCACCGAGGAAACCATGCGAGTTCGCAAGAACTTTATGCCCGGTCGCGGCGTCAAAGGAGCCACCATCGGAATTCTTTATTCGAGAATCAGTATCAAGTGCCGCCTTTTCCGCGCGGCGGGCATACTCAATACGTTGTTCTCCTGGCAGGGAATATACGTCTTCGTAATAAAGGTCGAGGTCGCCCGGAATTGATCCCAGGTGCGAAGCCTCGGGAATTCCTGCGAAGGGATCTTCGGAAGTGATGCGTGCCAGTTCCAGTGCCGACTTCAGCATGCGGTCGAGTCCTTCCCGAGAGAAATCGCTCGAGTAGGTGCTCGCAGCGCGATTCCCGAAAAATACCCTGACCCCGACAGCCTTCGACCCAGATTCCTTTAACGTTTCGACCTGGCCCAACCGCACGAGCGTCGAGAACTCGTCACCTTCGCGAACCACGCACTCAGCGGCAGTAGCTCCGCCGGCCATAGCGCGCTTTACGAGATCGGCGGCGACCTCCTTCAGATCGGTTTGGGGTTTCGCGTTCTTTGTTTCCAATTGAACTTCAGGCATAACGATGTTCACCACAGAGGTAAGCGGAACACTTCAATGGAGCAATCCATTGAGAAATTGCAAACGAATTTATTGCATGAATCCACCTGGATCACGGCGGGCAGTGCCTCCCACCGTCAGGCGATCGATTTTGATCGTTGGAATACCCACTCCTACAGGCACCGACTGCCCATCTTTTCCGCAAGTGCCCACGCCTTCGTCAAGCTTCAGGTCATTCCCAACCATCGACACGCGGGTCAACACGTCCGGCCCGTTTCCGATCAGCGTTGCACCTTTGATCGGCGCAGTCACTTTCCCATCTTCAATTAGGTACGCTTCTGAGGCGGAAAACACAAACTTTCCATTAGTGATATCGACTTGTCCACCGCCGAAATTGACCGCGTAGATCCCACGCTTCACGGAGCGAATGATATCTTGCGGATCATCTTCGCCCGGCAGCATATAAGTATTCGTCATGCGCGGCATAGGAATGTGCTCATAGCTCTCTCTGCGGCCATTCCCGGTATCAGCCATGCCCATTAATCGAGCCGAGAGCTTATCACTCAGATAATTCTTGAGCACTCCGTTCTCGATGAGGACCGTGTTCTGCGTGGGCTCACCTTCATCATCTACATTCAGCGAACCGCGCCGCCACGGCATTGTGCCATTGTCCACAACCGTGCATTTTTCGCTGGCCACCCGTCGCCCAATCAAGCCCGTAAACGCAGAAGTCTTTTTGCGATTGAAGTCGGCTTCGAGTCCATGACCTACGGCTTCATGCAGGAGGACGCCCGGCCACCCCGGACCGAGTACAACTTCCATCTCTCCAGCCGGCGCTTCACGCGCTTCGAGCTGCAAAACCGCCTGCCGCGCTGCCTCATGAGCGAAGTATTCGGGCGTCTTCTCGCCAAAGAAGAAGTCCAGGGCTACTCGACCGCCACCTCCCGCACTGCCTCGCCCAGAGTTCCCCTCGCCTTTCGCAATTGTGGAAACATTCATTCGCGCCAATGGCTGCGAATCCTCCGCATAGGTTCCATCAGAACCGACAACCAGAATGTGCCGGAGTTCGTCAGCGTAGCTCGCGCGTACTTCCTTGATGCGGGGATCATAGCTGCGTGCAGCCCTGTCTCCTCGCATGACGAGTTCTACCTTTGCCGTGATTTCGGCATCCACGGAAGGCAGGGTTACTGGATACAAGCTGCGCGCCGGTTTCTCCTGAAAACCCACAACCGGTTCTTTCGCCGGGCCACTTGCAATCAGAGCTGCTGTTCGGGCAGCCTGCAAGATGCGATCTGGAGCGAGATCGTCCGTGTATGCGTACCCGGTGCGCTCGCCAGAAACAACCCTGATTCCACAACCGGCTGAAATGCCCTGAGAGGCTGATTTCACCATCGATTCGTCGACCATCAACGAGGTCGAAGAAAGGTATTCGAAATACAAATCGGCGTAGTCTCCACCCGCCGACAGCGCCGCCGCCAGATAGCGCTCTAGATCTCGCTGGGTTACACCGTAGTGTTGGGAAAAAAATGTATTAGGCACGTTAGTGATTGGATGTCCCCGCCTCTTAAAAGACTCCCGAGGTACCCTTGATTATCCCACACGGCCCGATTCTGGCATTCTGCCCAAGGTCTCACGTCGTCACCCCCGTGGAGGGCCCTATTCGCAATTTGCTGATCCGTATGTCCCTTTAGCAACACTCGAATTTATCTCCCAGCGGCCAACCGCCCTGTCCCTGAGTCATCTAACGTGACATCTTGTGGACGACCTTATGGACGACGCGAATAGACATTGGCGGACTCTCTGTATCGCGGCAGCGTTTGAAGAGGACCCACACAAACTTGCCCAGATCCTAGCTGACCTAAACACTGAGTTGTCCAACCGTCAGCAACAACTCGCCGACGAGATCTTTGCACGATTAGCGGAACAGCCCGTCAGTTCTGCTGGCAAGTTTTGGGTGCACTAGATAAGGACGTGCAAATTCAACTGCTTGCCTACGCGTCAGCCCCATGCCGGCTTGCGTTCGTGCGTCACAGACTAGCCCTCCGTCCCGTTGAAACAATGTTCGTGTGAATCTGGAAGCCCTTGTTGCCTCCGTTCGTGAGTACCTGTCCGACTCGCGAAGCGCGGTAATCCTGGAAGAAGGAACGGTCCTTTTCGACCTCTCCTCCTCCAAGTACTCCGTAACGGCCGAACGTGACAAGTGCCTGCTACAGCTCTGGTCAGCAGAGAGGAACATTGTCCGCCGCGTCCTTGATGCCGAACTGAAAAACGGCTCTCTCCGCCTTTCCGTTCGTCGCATGGGTCAATCCCATCCTTCCCACCTTGAAATCTGCCGTGAACGCGATCACCGGACTTCCTCCGCCAAAAAGGCGAGTCGTTCGATCTACCAGCGAAAATTGCAGCGGTTGCTGACGCGTCACTTCCCCGGTTTCACGGTTCCGCGCTTGAGTTCGTCTATGGACCTTGAGCGCTCTTTCGGGCCTGTCTACACACGGGGACTCATTCGCAGAGGCCGTTCCGCATTTGCGATCTTCGGGGTGAACGCTGACGAGACATCCGCCTCTATCGAGGCAGCCTTGACATTCGCCATTTTATGGCTCGACACGTGCCGGCAAGCACAAGACGGCAAATTTGTGGTCGAAGGCGTCAAGCTTTTCGTGCCCACAGGGCACTCGTCGGTTGTGCGCGAGCGAACAGCTCACCTCGATCATAGCCTCGCGAAGTGGCAGCTATATGAGTTCAATCAACGCGATGACGAGGCGCATGAAGTCGACAGTTCCGATCGCGGCAACATCGCCACCAGACTCGTGAACTGCCCGGATCGCGACGCTACGCTCTCCCGGTTCGCGGCTTTCGTGAAGCAGGTTCGCGGCTTTTTACCGAGTGCCGCCGTGTCCATCTTGTCGCCCGCCGAAATTGCCTTCCGCCTACACGGTCTTGAATTTGCGCGGGCTCGCATGGCATATGAGCACACCGGGTTCCAGCCGGGGCAGGAGCTAGTCTTCGGCATCGGGGCAGAAGAACGCGCGCTTACTCCGGAGAATTGGCCTGAGCTTCAGAAATTAATGGCGGAGATCGCGGAAGTGCGGCATCCGGAAGGTCCACGCGACCATTCGCTATTCCGCCTTCATCCCGAACGATGGCTGGAATCGCTAGTAGTGGACAACATCAATGCAATCGACGAGCGCCTTGAGCGCCATCTTGTTTACTCGCAAGTCCCGGCATTCTCGTCGTCAGACCGCGCCATGATAGACGTCTTGACGACGACCATTACCGGGCGGCTCGCCATCCTCGAACTCAAGGCAGACGAAGACATTCACCTTCCACTGCAAGGAGTCGATTACTGGTCGCGGGTGCTCTGGCACCAGCAGCGCGACGAATTCCGACGGTTTGGATATTTCTCCGGCCGGGAGCTATCCCCTGAGAAGCCCCTGCTTCTGCTGATCGCACCCGCTTTCCACGTGCATCCCGCAACCGATACAGTCCTCCGTTACATCTCACCGAATGTTCCCTGCGCGCTGATCGGCATTGACGAGCATTGGCGGAACGGGGTTCGTGTGGTCTTCAGAAAATGGCCGGAAAAAATCCTAGCGACACAGAGAGCGACGGCGATCGGTGGTTGATCACCCACTCCCAGCTTATTCTTTCCATGCAGCCAAGAGCCTTCTCAGATCGACCAACTGCGCGATGTGGTACGCATTGTGGTCGGCCACGAGGAAAGCCTCGCGCAGAATAGTTTGACCATCTCCCCACGGAATCTTCGCGAATAAATCTATCTTCGGATTCCGCACCAGGTCCTGCATCCCTTTGAGGTCGGCGTGGAAGGATTCAACGCTCTTGCTCCACGCTGAGTCTGTTGGAGGAGCTTCTTCTTTCGGCCAATACCCTTTCGGCCACTCCGGTGAGACATGCTTGGCATCGCGGCTAAACTCCAAGATATCCAACTGGGCGATGCGCAGGTGCTCAAGCAGCATCCACGCAGTATGCGGCAGGCCTTTCACCTTCTTACCGTGCAAATCCGCAGAAAAATCCTGTACCGCTTGATCAAACGTCGCATGCGCGTGGCCACCTTTCAAGAGAGCTAATAGATGTTCACGCAGCGCCTGGTCGTTTCTGTGTTCGCTCATATTTGATTATCTTTGCTCGCGTTCGAGCTATCCGGTTGCTCGGAACTGATCGCGGAAGTCTGGCCGATTCCCGATTCCGGCTTTTCTCCCCGATAGACGCGTGATATCGCTCTTACGATTCGCCGCCATGGAAGCGCGTTGTTATCGTCGGGAAAAAAGACCTCGCCGACGCGATTGCTGCGATAAAACCAGCGTTTTAGGATCGCGATATGCTCCATCACTTCCCGAGGACTCTTCGCAGCCGAGGAAGGAATTGCCGCAACAACCTCCTGCACTCGTGACTCCATAGACGGGATCTTGCCACCTGGAACAATCTGTTGCTGAATCGAGAGCTGCGCAGGATCAGAGATGCACCCTTCGTTAACCCGAAACAACGCAACACATTCGGGTTCCGACGATGGCTGGATGACGACACCATTCAGACGGTCGAGCCGATGCACAATCGCCGGCAACTGGCTCAATACCGGCTTAAGTTTCTCGATCCTCGCGTGGATTGCAGCGGCATTTTCAAATTCGAGATTCGTTGAAGCATTGTCCCGATCGGCCGACAATTCCCGAAGAAATGAATCGCCCGCGGAATCAAGATAATTCTGTACGCGAACGACTTCCGTATGGTACTCGTCGTCGGTACAGCCCTTGAAACATGGAGCAAGACACATCTTCATCTCGGAATAGATGCACCCCGGGAAAGCTGGGTCCGGCGCAAGGTCGTCCACACAGCGGCGCATTTTAAAGAAATCGAGCGAGTCGTTTGCAAATTTCTCCGCGGACACGCGCGATGGAAATGGTCCATAGTACGCAGATTTTCCACCGAGCCCTCCGAGTCTCGTCGTAATCGATACCCGTGGGTACGCATTCTGTAAGTGCATCTTTACAAATGGCGCGAACCGCAGTCGCAGCCGTTTGCTGTAGGAATTCGGAAAAACTTCGCGTAGAACTCGATACAGTACGAAATTCGACTCGAAATCCGAGCCGGTAACCGTGTATTCAATCCAGCGTGCCCGCTCCCGCAGGTTCAACTTCTTCAAGCGCTCAGTCGAGACGCCTAACAGGCGAACGAGTCTCCGTCTCAGGTTTGCTGTTTTGCTGACATACGGCTCCGCCTTTGAGTCATCAGCTCGCAGCAGAAACACGGCGGGCGAAGCGGGCACAGCAGAAAAGAGCTCGGAATCGTTCTCGGGCGAGAACGCCAGACGGTAGCTCAGCACCCTTCAATTCTAGCGAAGAAGCGGCTCAGAGATTAAGGGCAATGGGGAATCGCTAGTTGGCCAGAAGCTTTGTAGCCAGTATTGCTGATTGCTGTCTTATCGGAAGCTGGCGCTGCGGAACTTCTGTCGGAAATCATGGCCGTCAATTCGCACGATGCGACACATCTCATGAAGCCTGGACCGCATTCTCTCCCCAATTCGATCGCCCAGCGTCTCTTCGCGGGTCGCGCCTCGTAATCCGCCTGCCGCTCCCGCCGTTTTGTTCTCAAAATTTGTAGTGATGATCGTCGTACGGTTGTCGTTATATCTTGTGTTCAGAATTAGGCTCACCGTGTCCCATACCCATTCCGTGGGCTTGACCGCTCCCAGTTCATCGAGCACGAGAACCTCGGTGTCGAACACGGGCCGCAGCACGTCTAATTCTGTCGCTTTCACTGAATGGTTATATGAGTTTTGAATCTCCTTCAGCAGTTCGCGGTAGTCATAAAATAGGCACGGTATGCCCTTCTTCAGGATCAGTTCCTTCATGATTCCAACGGCCAAGTGCGTTTTTCCGACCCCAATCGGGCCGATCAGCAATAATCCCGTACTCTCGACGGGATAGTGCTCTACAAACCCGTGCGACTCAAGTAAGGCTTTCTGCTGAGAAGGATGGCTACCTTCATAGTGTGTGTCAAATTCCGATAGCTCGCAGTGCTCATACCGCTTAGGGATTCGAGCCGCGGTCAGCAGAGCGTGAGACCTCGCCTGCACCCGACAGTCACATCGCGCTACTTTCCGGTTTGTACCTTCCGTAACTGTTTTCCATCCGGTGCCGTCGCACAACGGACACACTTCTGCAGCAACCTTCATCTACATGGCCTCGACTTTGACTGTGCACCCCCAGCTTAACTCCGCGCAAGTGCAAACCAGTGTCTGGCTGTGCACATCCTGTGGAGGGCCTCAGCCGATTGTGGATGAACTAGGAAAAACCCCGTACGGCCCGAACATGCAACCCTGAAACTCGCAACCGCTGGTCCCGGGACGGTAACCAGATCACAATCCGGTGCATCCTAAGTTGCTGTTTCTTGTCACCGACACGCGTCATCGCGGGAGACTACAATGACGACCCCGGAAGGGCCCAAGCTTATGAATCCCACTAATGTTGCAATGACAGGTTTTAAACTCAATACCGCTCCCGCGGGATTCAACCCAGAACACAATCTTCCTAAAGCATTCCTTGATTTCTTCACGCCACTCCACCAGCGCTTTACCCCGTGGCAACAGTCCATTATCGAGAATCGCCGCCAGGTACTCGCTGAAGCGCATAGAGGCAAACTTCCCAGCCACCGCCCACCTTCGGAAGCTACTCAGAGCGACTGGAAGATAAAACTGCCAGAGTGGGTCGCCGATCAACGCAACCAGATGACTGGACCGGCCGATGAGGCCGAACTGGTCGTCAAAATGCTCAATTCCGGAGCACCGGGCGTGATGCTCGATCTGGAAGACTCGACAGTCAACGAATGGGATCATCAGCAACTCGGGGTCGACAACATCCTGTCAGCTCTCCGCGGCGAACTGACGTACTTTGACAAGAAACGCAATCAGACCGTCGCCATTAAGCCCAGCAAGACCGTCATCTGGATTCGTCCTCGAGGCTTGCATATCAGCCAAGCCAGCATTATGGGCAAGGAATTAACGTCGGCGTCACTTTTCGACGTTGCCCGCCTCGTTTGCCAAATCGACCCGCAAGAACTGAAACACCCGCTGTCCATCTACATCCCGAAATCTGAGTCAGCAGAGGAAGGACTTTGGTGGCGTGATCTCTTTCAGGAAATGGCGAAAGCACGAGGGTGGGCGAACGATTTCATCCGTTGCATGGCACTCGTGGAGTCTCACCCACTCGCATACCAAATGGAGGAATTTCTCTACAACCTGCGCGACCACATTGTCGGGCTGAATCTCGGACGCTGGGATTACATGGCCAGCCTTATCCATTTCAATCTTGAGAACCCGAACTGGGTTCTTCCCGACCGCAACACGATTCCGCACAACGTGCCCTTCTTTCAGAATCTCCGCGAACTCTTGCCGGAGATTTGTCATAAGCGGGGGGCACTGGCGATCGGTGGTATGACGGCCCTGTATCCCAGCCGGGAGGATCCCGAACTCAACGACCGTGCGTTGGCTGTGCTGGAAAAAGATAAAAAGAATGAGGCTGATTGCCTCATGGACGGCGCTTGGACTGGCCACCCGGACCAGAATCAAATCGCAATCGACCAGTTCCCATTTCCCAATCAGCTATACGCTCGGCGCCCTGGTGCGGAGCGATACCCCAATTTGAGGCCCGAACCGACCGGCGTCGGTCAGCGCAGCGTCACCGGAACTCGCGCTGCCATTCGCACAGTGATTCGCTACCGCAATGGCGTGCTGAATGGAAAGGGAGCAAGTCTGCTCGACGGCTATATGGAGGATCTGGCGACCGACCGTATTTATCGCCTCATGATCGTGCAGCGTTTGAAGCACAGCGGCAAAACTGCCGTGGTCGATGACTCCGGAAACGCGGTTCAGCACACTCCCGAACTGATCACCCGACTGTTCGACGAGGAAGTCGAAAAGATAATCGCAAATCCCGCGCGTGCAGATCTGGGCACACCCGATACCTTCCGCGAGGCCCGGCGAATCAGCGAAGCCATGGTGCGCGACCAAGAATTCAATCCGATCTAAGGTTGATTACTTACCGGCAGTGAAGCTTGCCTCACTTAGCCTCGATGCTTGCAATTAGTAAAACCAGCCTCCCGCGCCGGATTTGAACCACTACCAGTGCAAACTCGGCTTCCCGCGCCGATTTTCACAGTTGACATTCAGCCACTTGGGAGGAAAATAGCTGCCGCCAGGTTCCCACTCCAGCGTGCGCAGTACGGTTCCCCACGGTACGCCGGGGATCTTCGAACCTGCCAGGAGAAGCAATGAACAAAGGCGATCTCATCGACAAGATTGCAGCCGGTGCTGGCATTAGCAAGGCCGCAGCCGGAACAGCAATTGATACTGCAGTGGATAGCATTACCACCTCCCTAAGAAAAGGCGAGCGCGTTGCCCTGATCGGATTCGGCACGTTCTCTGTGTCCTCGAGAAAAGCCCGCAATGGCCGCAACCCGCAGACTGGCGCCACGATTAAGATTGCTGCCCGCAAAGTCGCGAAGTTCACGCCCGGGGCCGAACTGAAGAAGGCAGTCAACAAGAAGTAACAAGGGATCCACCGGAACGGCAGGGGGTCGGCCCTGCCGTTTTATTTTCTGGCTATTGGGATGTCCGAAGTCAGCTTCCGAGCTTCGAGCTTTCGCTCAGTTGCTCGACAGAGGGAAGGATTGAACCCGGAGACTTTGACACCCTGGATCTGCTGCTTTGCCACTCGTTTTTCTGCACCTTCGTAGCAGTTATCTAAATCCGGCCCATTTCGCACTGCACGCTATAATCGAAGTACAGGGATTACGCCAGCCGGAACTCAACTTTGAGTTCATCGCGGCGTCGGATTCACTCCACCCTTGGTCCGGACGGACGGGATACCGTCGCTCCACCAGCATTGATGGCGACACTCCGGCAACAACTCGCAACCAACGTCCTCACGCTCACTAAGTACCGCGAGCTGATAAAGAAGCTCGAAGAAAATCGCCCAAACGACGACCTTGAAATCGTTCGCAAAGCCTACGACTATTCGCAGAAGTATCACGCCGGCCAGACCCGCGCCTCGGGTGAGCCTTATCTGGTCCACCCTCTGGAAGTAGCCTTGGTGTTGGCAGACATGAAGATGGATCCCATTTCCATCGCCGCCGGTCTGCTCCATGATTCGGTCGAAGACACCTCGGTCACGATCGTGGACATCCGCAAAGAGTTCGGTGAGCAGGTCGCCCACATCGTCGAAGGCGTGACCAAGATCAGCAAGATTGACTTCGCCACCCGCGAAGAGCAGCAGGCGGAGAACCTGCGCAAGATGATGCTCGCCATGGTCGACGACATTCGCGTCGTGCTGATCAAACTTGCAGATCGCCTCCACAATATGCGTACCCTGGAACATCTTCCGCCCGATCGACAGCAAAAAATCGCTCGCGAGACACTCGACATCTATGGGCCGATCGCCCACCGTCTCGGAATGGGCAAGGTTCGGGGGGAGTTGGAGGACCTCGGATTTCGCTATCTTGACCCGATTGCCTACGAGCAGGTCCATGAAGCCGTCGAGGCTAGGCGTAAACAGGGCGAGGCGTTTCTCGCCCGCGTCGAGGGAGTAGTTCGCGACAAGCTCAAAGAAGCCGCCATCACCGCGAAGGTTGAAAGCCGTATCAAGCGCCTGTACAGCATCCATAAGAAATTGCAAAAACAGCGTATCGCGGTCGATCAGGTTTATGACCTGTTCGCCATGCGGATCATCACCCGCTCCGTGCAGGACTGTTATGCCGTGCTGGGCATCATCCACAACCTTTGGCGTCCGGTACCCGGGCGAATCAAAGATTTCATCGCCATGCCCCGGCCGAATTTCTACCAGTCCTTGCACACCTCCGTGATCGCCGAAAACGGCACTCCGTTCGAAGTTCAGATTCGTACCGAGGAAATGCACAAGATCGCCGAAGAAGGCATCGCGGCGCACTGGAAGTACAAGGATGGTCCAGTCACCGCTCAGGACGAACAGCGCCTCGCATGGCTACGTCAGGTAGTCGAGTGGCAGCGCGACGTCTCCGACCCGAATGAATTCCTCTCGACTCTGAAGATCGATCTTTACCCGGAAGAGGTCTATACCTTCACTCCGAAGGGCAAAGTCGTTGTCTTGCCCCGCGAGTCAACCCCAATCGACTTCGCGTACACGATTCACACCGAGGTCGGACACACTTGTGTGGGAGCCAAGGTTAACGGCCGCATGGTCCCATTGCGTCACCGCCTGCACAGCGGTGACATTGTCGAAATTCTCACTCAACCCGGCCACAAGCCCAGCCGCGACTGGCTTGGGATCGTCAAATCATCTCGTGCGCGCAACAAAATCAAGCACTGGCTGAATGTCCACCAGCGCGAACGCGCCATCGAAATCGGCCGCAAGCTAATCGAGAAGGAAGCGCGCAAGTACCGCATCTCTCTGAAAGACGTGAAAGACGAGGAATTGCAGAAGATCGCCAACGACTACGGCCTCGGCAAGCCCGACGACCTGATGGCCGGCATTGGCTACGGCAAGTACTCGGCACGTCAGGTGCTGGGACGCCTCGCGCCCGCAGGCACTCAGCCGAGCGGGGATATCGAAGACGAAGCCAAGGGCTTTGCCAGTGTTGTGCGTCGGGTATTCGGTGGCGATGCTAACGCGATTACGGTCAAAGGCTATGGCGACCTGATGGTTTACCGCGCTCGATGTTGTAATCCGATACGCGGCGAGGACATCGTCGGCTATGTCACCCGCGGAAAGGGAGTAGCTGTCCATTCCAAGAATTGCCCGAATGTGATGAACCTGATGTACGAGCCGGAGCGTCGGATTGATGTTTTGTGGACGCGTGACCGCGAAGACGCTTCCGCAGCTTATCCTGTGAAACTTACGCTCTACTGCGATGACAAGTTTGGGATGCTGAAGCAGATTACTGCCGTGATCAGCGACACAAAAACCAACATCCGCAACATCGAGGCCCGCACCTCAAATGGGCAAGCCAATATCGACGTCATCCTCGACATCGCCGACCTCAAGCATCTCGAGACTATCATCGCCGGCGTAAGAAAGATTCCCGGTGTCCACGACGTCCAACGACTACAGAAAATTTAGTTTGTGTCTCATGATCGGGCCTGCCAGCCGATCTGCGCGATCTGCCCCGTGGTTTGAGTTAGCTAGTTCAAAAGATTACGGCTTTGCCTTCCTCCCAATCTGCCGTCTAGAATTCTTGCTTCTATGTTGAAGACATATGAGGGAGGACTGAGGATCTGAACCCATGAGAGAAATCATCTCTACTCACGATGGACCAAAAGCCATCGGGCCTTATTCGCAGGCAGTCAAAGCTAATGGTTTTGTATTCGTGTCCGGACAGATCGCCATCGATCCTGTTACAAACACTCTGCTATCCGGTGATGTCGGTTTTCAAACGGATCGGGTCCTGAAGAACTTGTCGGGCATTTTGCAGGCTGCGGGGAGTGGATTGGATAAGGTGGTTCGCTCGACCGTATTCCTGAAGAACATGGGCGATTTTGCCGCAATGAACGAAATATACGGGAAGTACTTCACGTCTGATCCGCCGGCCAGATCGACAGTGGAAGTAGCTCGCTTGCCGAAAGATGTGCTAATTGAGATCGACGTGATCGCGCTCGCGTAGAGCTATTCACGCCTTTCTGATTCCGATCGGAACGCAAGACTTGTATGTTGCGATGCCAAAGCACGCCGCTCGAATGACAAGCCTTGAAAACGCATCCACAATACTTGAGAGAAACGAAAGGGGTATTCATGCGAAACGCTGCCATCCTGATTGCGGTCATTGCACTGATCACAACCTATGCCCTGTCTCAGAAAGGGTCTCGGACCAAGCACAGAACGCCATCCACAAGCGGGCCTACGAAGGTCACTGGCCCTGGCATGGATCTCCCTGGTGGTCTCAAGTATTGGGACATCAAGCAAGGCTCCGGGCCCGAGGTCAAGACGGGCGACACGGTTCAAATGGAATACACCGGGTGGCTGACGAGCGGCAAGAAGTTCGACAGTAATGCCGGAACGGGCAAGCCATTTGTGGTGAAGTTAGGTGCCGGCGACGTGATCAAGGGATGGGACCAGGGCATCCCCGGAATGAAAGCCGGAGGCAAGCGGCAGCTGCGCATTCCGCCGGAGCTCGCCTACGGAGCACAGGGTTATCCGGGCGCGATTCCGCCCAACTCCACGTTGATCTTCGACGTTACGCTGCTCGGGAAGAAATAAGAGGAACTGGATTCGGGCGTCCCCACGCGTACGAAGAATCCGGGCACGGTGCCCGGATCTCCACTAACCCGAAGCTAGGCCTTAACGACTTTGCCGCTGCGCAGGCAGGACGTGCAGACGCGAATGCGCTTGTTCGAGCCTCCCACCTTGGCGTGCACCGGGCGCAGGTTCACGTTCCAGCGCCGCTTGGACACGTTGTGGGCGTGGCTGATGTTGTTACCCGACTGCGGCTTCTTCCCGCAGATCTCGCATACTTGTGCCATTGGACTGCTCTCCAGAAAACTTAAGAACTTGTGGGGCAAAACATAGATTTTACAGGAGCAGAGCCGGTTTGGACAAACCGTCGATAACTGCGAGGCCATCTCTCCTTTCCACATGTTGATTTCACCGATCCTGACCTCCACGAATACCCGCTCTGGGACGATCTAAGAGGAAGACGGCCGACTGTATACTCGATTTATGGCGGCAGATCCCAAGTCGGTGAAGGTAAACGTGACCACCGGCACGGGTGTGGACATCGAGTGGAAGGACGGCCACCACTCCAGCTATAGCTTCGTCTACTTGCGGGATGCCTGTCCCTGCGCTCTGTGCGATGAAGAACGCGGCAAGACCGGTCGCAAACCAGGAGATCCACCGAAGCTTGCCCCCGGGGCATTGCCCATGTTCAAACCAGCCGCAAAGCCTGCCGCGGCGGAGCCAGTAGGCAGATATGCCATCAAATTCAGTTGGAACGACGGCCACGAACTCGGCATATATTCGTGGCAGTTCCTGCGTGATGTTTGCCCTTGTGAGGAGTGCAAGGCGGTGCGAACGAGAGTCAGTGCCTGATTTTCCTTTGTGTACCTTTGTGTCCTTTGTGGTGAAGCTTTCCCATCACAGAACCCGAAGGCTAGTTGCTAATTGCTGATTGCCAATCGCTAATTTGCCAAAGGCCGTATCTTTTGTCATTTCTAGATCAGTTAAATCCACAACAACGTGATGCGGTCGAAACCGTCGATGGACCTGTTTTAATCCTCGCTGGCGCCGGCAGCGGCAAGACCCGCGTTATCACGTTTCGCATCGCCCATCTGGTCCAGGATCTGGGTGCGATGCCGGAGTCCATCCTGGCGGTCACCTTCACCAACAAGGCCGCGTCAGAGATGGCGGAGCGTGTCGACAAACTGGCCGGCGGCTACTCGGTCACAAAGCCGGTGATCTCGACCTTCCATTCCCTCTGCGTGCGCCTCCTGCGGCGCGACATCGAAAAGCTGCGCGTCCCCTCCGAAGTCCCAGGAAAACCACCCGTCGGCCTCACGAAGAATTTCGTGATCTATGACGAATCCGACCAGCAGCAAGTCGTGAAGGGGATCACTCGCCGTCTCGGCATCGATGACAAGCAACTCACGCCGCGCATCGTTCTCTCTCGAATCTCCTGGGCGAAGAACCACATGCTTGACCCGCAGGAGATCTATCTCCAGTCAGCCGATCCGAATTCCGAGAAGGTCGCTCACATCTACGAGGAATACCGCAAGGAATTGCGTAAAGCCAATGCCATGGACTTCGACGACCTGCTGCTCGAGGCCGTGCGTCTGGTCAAAGCCGTTCCCGAAGTGCGCGACTATTACAACCGCAAGTTCCAGTTCATCCTGATTGATGAATACCAGGACACCAACCGCCCGCAATACGAACTCATGCGCATTCTGGCTGGTACGCGCCACAATGTCTGCGCTGTAGGCGATGAGGATCAGTCGATCTATTCCTGGCGCGGCGCTGACATCCGTAACATCCTTGAGTTCGAGCAGGATTTCCCCGAAGCTAAAATTATCCGCCTTGAGCAGAACTACCGCTCGACGCACAACATCTTGCAAGCCGCTTCAGCCGTCGTTGCCAACAACGTTCGTCGTAAAGGCAAGAACCTCTGGACCTCCCGTCAGGGAGGCACTAAGGTCGGCTACTACGAAGCTCCCGATGGCGAGAACGAGGCGTTGTTCGCAGCCGACTATGTCGCTCGCTACCTGCGCGAGTCTCTGGATCAGGGCGACAAGTCGCGCGCCGCCGTTCTCTACCGCACGAATTCCCAGTCACGGTTGTTCGAAGAAGCTATGAGACGGTACCAGCTCAAGTACCACGTCGTCGGTGGCTTCTCGTTCTACGAACGGGCCGAGATAAAAGACATGATCTCGTACCTGAAAACCATCCAGAATCCCGATGATTCGGTCTCTCTGCTAAGAGTGGTCAATACTCCCGCACGTGGTATCGGCAAGACAACGATGGAGACTGTGGAGCGCCTCGCTCTTGAGACGGGTGTTTCGCTTTGGGGCGGCATCAGCGAGGCTATTAAGCGCCAACTTCTGCCTGTTCGCGCGCTCTCCGCACTCAAGAGCTTCCGCGACGTGATCGAAGACGGCCGGGCCATGTTGGCGGGTACATACAGCGACCGACTCGAAGAAAGTTCTAGGTCAGATCCGTCCAAAGGGGCACAGGCGCCGGGTGGCAACTCAGGATACGATCGCCGAAGTGATCCTCCGGCTGCAATCGAGATCGAACCGGAAGAAGACGACACTCAATTCGATCCGCTAGCGTTCGATTTTGGCGATCCAGAACTTCAGGAGAGTGACAACGCTCAGCCCGATGTGACCCAGAACCGGCAGAGCGAGTCGAAGGACGCCTACGCGATCTCGGACCTTCCGCCTCAAGATACGTCAGTGGGCGAGATCCCGGCCGACTTCCCTACGCCAACCGTCAGCACCGCCGAACTTCTGAAGTTTCTCATCGATCGCACCGGATACATCAAGCAACTCGAAGCCGAAGATACGCCGGAAGCCTCTTCCCGCATCGAGAACCTCAAAGAACTAGTGAATGCCGCCATGGATTCCAAGGATCGCGGCGAGACCCTCGACCAGTTTCTCGATCACGCTGCCCTGGTCAGCGACGCCGATGCCTATGACGAGCATGCCCAGATCACGCTCATGACCCTGCACGCCGCAAAGGGCCTCGAGTTCCCGCTCGTATTCCTGTGTGGCCTGGAAGAAGGGCTGTTCCCGCACTCCCGGACGTTTCTTCAGCCTGACGACATCGAAGAAGAGCGCCGCCTCTGCTACGTGGGCATGACCCGGGCCATGGATACCCTGATTCTCACGCGCGCGGTTTATCGCCGACGTTATGGGACGGACTTGCCTGAGGCAAGCGTTCCTTCGCGTTTCCTGGAAGAAGTTCCCGCTGAACTGATGGAAGACATTGGAACGCCCCGGAGAGCGCGGACAAGCTCAGTCTACGGTGGGAACCGCATTGGAAGGGGGGCGCCCGTCAGCCCAACTCACGACGATCACCACGGTGCTCACTACTCTTACGAGGACGAGGACCAGAGCTCGACCTGGAATCATCGCCGTCCTGAGAAACAGCCAGTTCCTGCCGGCAAGACGTACAATTCGATTGGCAACATAGCCGAGTTCTTCGCTTCACGCGGCAAGAAGTTCAACATCCCCAAAGTTCAGGGCGAACAGCCTTCCGGCAAGAAAGGATTCAAGCCCGGACAGCGCGTTCGCCACCCCAAGTACGGCGAAGGAACCGTCTATCAGCGCGAAGGACACGGCGACGACGCCAAGATTACGGTACAATTTCCACGGTTCGGGCTGAAGAAGCTGGTCGAGAAGTACGCACAGTTGGAAAAGGCATAGGAGCTCTCAGCCGTAAGTTGTCATTTTTCAGCCAATTCAAATTTCGTGTTTCCACTTTCGAGGATGATCAATGCAATGATTTTCCCGAAACTTGAAACCCGAAACTCGAAACTGAACAGAGAGGATTCACAGCAATAATGGCCAATACCAAGACCCTTAGCAAAGAAGAGCGTAAGAAGACCAAGCGCGCCTCACGCAAAAAGCACAAAGCCGAGAAGCCGCTGAAAGCCCGGGATTACGCCCGCGGGTCCAAGAAGCGCAAAGTTAAAAAGCTCGTGCGTGGGCAGGCAAAGCGCTAAGCATTGAGTTTGTTGCGGAGGCGGGTCGCTGACCCGCCCTCCGCGTCTGCAGTCCAGTTTCACTTCTGCTGGTAGCCGTCCGTTTTCAGGCAGGCATCACACTAGAACGGAGCTCATAGCCCGCCTGGGGAGACAAACGTTTTGGGAAACACAACAACGACCGTCAAAACCCAAGCTCCGCCTGCCAAGCCAACTAACCAACTTTTCGCGCGCAAGTCCATCGACAAACTGATTTCCGAAGCGGAGGACCCCGGCCATCGTTTAAAGAAGACCCTTGGCCCCTGGTCGCTGACCGCTCTGGGTATCGGCGCGATCATCGGCTCGGGTATCTTCGTGCTGACCGGCACCGCTGCCGCAGGCGAATTCTTCCAAGCCCCCTCGATACTGCACGCTCAGGTGCTGGACATCATCGTTAATTTCCTACGTGGCGGGGGTACCGCCAACGTTCTGATGCACGGCCGCCCACCCGCTGGACCCTCCATTGCCATCTCGTTCCTTCTGGTCGCCGTAGCCTGCAGTTTCGCTGGCCTTTGTTATGCCGAACTAGCCTCGATGATTCCAATCGCGGGCAGCGCATATACCTATTCGTATGCCACTCTCGGCGAGATTTTTGCCTGGATCATCGGCTGGGATTTGATTCTTGAGTACGTCGTCAGCAACATTGTGGTCGCGATTGGCTTCGGTGCTTATACGAAGTCGCAACTGGCTGCTTTTGGCCTGAACATTGCCGACAGATGGTCGACTCCCGTTTGGGAGTCCGGTCGCTGGACAGGCTCTTACTTCAATATCCCGGCGTTCCTTATCGTTTTCATCCTGACCGTGTTGCTGGTGAGGGGCGTCAAAGAGTCGGCTGAGGCCAACAACGTAATGGTGGCGATCAAGATCGGCGCGATTCTGATCTTCCTGGTAGTGGGCGGTATGTTGGTACACCCTGCCAATTGGAAACCGTTTGCTCCTTCTGGATTTGGCGGGATCGTCACCGGTGGAGCGATCGTCTTTTTCACTTACATCGGGTTCGATTCAGTCTCCACCGCTGCGGAGGAAGCCAAGAACCCGCAACGTGACTTGCCCTTCGGCATCATTGTTTCGCTTATCGTGTGCACCGTGCTCTACATCGGCGTCTCTGTCGTCCTCCTCGGCATGATGCGATACCAGACCTTCATCTCTGGCCCCGCGGCTGAAGCACCCGTCGCCTACGCTCTGCAACAACTCAAAGCCAGCCGCTTTGCGCAATCCGTCATCGTAATTGGCGCCTTGATGGGGATGATCTCCTCGCTGCTTGTCTACCAGTACGGGCAAGCTCGAATCTGGTATGCCATGTCGCGTGACGGCTTGTTTCCAAAACTGTTTTCGAGGGTACACGTTCGGTTCAAGACGCCGCACATTTCTACTTGGATCGCAGGATTCGCAGTGGGACTTCCTGCTGGCATTTTTGCGATCAGCGATGCCGCAGATTTATCGAATATCGGAACTCTGTTCGCATTCGTACTTGTCTCGCTTGGCGTAATTTTCCTCCGAAGGACAGATCCCGGTCGTCCGCGCGCTTTCCGCGTACCGTTCGTGCCCTGGTTCCCGCTGATTTCGATTGTTCTCTGCGGCGGTCTAATGACTGGATTGACCGTCATCACGTGGATCCGTTTTGTAGGCTGGCTGTTCATTGGCTTGATGATTTACGTCTTCTATAGCCGCCATCACAGCGAGTTCGCTAAGTCCGGAGCGAAATAACCTTCCTCTCTGTGATCCCCGTGTCCTTTGCGGCTGGGACACCGCCGAGCGGCACTGAGGGTCACAGAGAAACGAGACATGCAAACCTCTCTTGAACCCAGCGCATTCATCAAAAGGCTTCCCAAGGCCGAACTCCACCTCCACCTCGAAGGCTCGGTTCAACCGGAGACGCTCGTCGAACTCCAGAAACGCCGCGGGATTACCAACTCCACAGTCGAATTGGCCTCGCAGCTTTATTCGTACCAGGACTTCTCCGGGTTTCTGCTCGCCTTCAAGGCGGTTAGCGAACTCCTTCGCACCGCCGATGACTACGAACTGATCACTTATCGCCTCATGGAGCAACTGAAAGAGCAGAACGTTCAGCATGCTGAGGTGTACGTCTCCGTCGGCGTTGCCTTCTATTGGAAACTCGACTTCGGCTCAATCTTTGAGGGCATGGAACGCGGACGTCAACGCGGCGAGCGCGACTTCGGTGTATCCCTTCTCTGGATCTT
>JBPYEW010000134.1:0-8320 GCA_051984555.1 Terriglobales bacterium
CCACCATGCCGCTGAGACCGATGGCAGCAAGATCATGATGATCCATGCGCAGGACGATCCCTACGTCCCCTACGCGCTGAGCCGCCAGTTTGCTGAACGCGTTGGTGCCAAATTCAAGTCGCTTCGCCATGGCGGCCATATCAAGACCGAGTACGTAGTCCGAAAGTATTGGCCCGAAATCAAAAAATTCTTTGAGGGTCGATAGCGGTCGCTTCCAGCACACCACGGCACAAAGCGAAATCGAGTAAAACTGCGTGCCAGCAGGGTCGCGTCATCCGGCCTGGCACGATAAACTTGAGACTTGCCTACTAAGACTCCAGCCAAGAAGACGAAGGTTGCTGCTATCGCTCCGCAGGAAACCGACAAAACCGTGAGTGTCCCGGCCATGCTGCCCTCTGGTGACAAAGGACGTATTTTCCTCATCGACTCCATGTCGTTCATCTTCCGCGCTTATCACGCCATGGCGCGACAACGTTCCATGTCGACCAAAACCGGCATCCCGACCGCCGCGACTTATGTATTCGTCAACATGCTGCGCAAGTTGCGAGACGACTTCAATCCCGAGTATTTGGCAGCTGTATTTGATGTATCCGCGCGCACATTCCGGGACCAGCAGGCAGAGGCGATTACGGTTGTCCGAAAATTCGACATAAAAAGCCAGACTTTCCAGGAGTACAAGTACGCCGGGTATAAGGCGAATCGTTCCGAGATGCCCGGCGATCTCGCACAGCAGATTCCCTACATTCGACGAGCTTTAGAGGCGTATCGCATTCCTATTCTGCAATCGGAGGGTTACGAAGCTGACGACGTGATCGGCACTCTCGCCGAGAGAGCGGCAGCACACTCCTATCCCGTATACGTCGTGTCCAGCGACAAGGACATGCTGCAGTTGGTTAACAACAAGATCTGTGTCCTGAACCCTCCAAAGGACAATCTCATTTGCGACGCGGCGAAAGTCGAAGAAATCTTGGGTGTACCACCGGAGCGCGTGGTCGATGTCATGGCATTGCGTGGCGATTCGATCGACAACATCCCGGGCGCTCCCGGAATTGGTGACAAGGGGTCGGTCGAATTGATTCGACGATTCGGTTCAGTGGAAGGCGCACTCGACCACGCCGAAGAAGTTGAGAAAAAGACTTACCGTGAGTCGCTGCTCAACAACCGCGATGTCGTGATGCTCAGCAAGCAACTAGTCACAATTGACCGCAATGTTCCGATCGAATTAGACGTCAATTCCATGGTGGCTGGTGAACCCGATATCGAAGCCCTGCGGAAGCTGTTCACTGAACTCGAATTCACATCGCTCCTGAAGGAACTTCTGCCTGAGGCGAAAATAGGCGAGGTGCAGTATAGCCATGCCACTACCGCTGCGGACATTCGCGCCGTTTTACAAGCAATCCCAGCCGAAGGTTCTCTGGCAATCGCGCTAGAGACAGTAGCAGAGGCTAAGGCGAGCGTTGATGAGCAGGAGGACGAGGAGCCACCGGGCGAACTTCTCCTCAGCCTGTCGGCGCCTACCGTCGCTGCCCCTTCGCGAACCATTGCGATCTCGGCCCAACCGGGAACGGCTGTAACTGTGGCTCTGGACTTGGAAACCAGCGCCCAACTCAAGTCGGTTCTAGCCGATTCATCCATCCCGAAGACTATTCACGACTATAAGACCGCAAGCCACGCGTTTGGAGAACTTGGGGCAGGACTCGACGGTGTACGGCACGATCCCATGCTGTACTCCTACTTGCTCGACCCGACGTATTCGTCGCACGATCTGGCCGATGTAGCGCTGAGACGGTTCAACATGAAACTGAGCGGGAATGTGGCAGAAGCCGCGGATGTAACCGGCCGCCTGTCCAGCGCATTGCGCGCGGAAGTCAAGGAAGCTGATCTCCTCAAACTCTACGATGAGATTGATCTCCCCTTGGTACCAGTTTTGATCCGAATGGAACAAGCGGGAGTAAAAGTCGACACGACGGCGCTGTCGAGAATGTCAGATCATCTGGAGAAAGAAATCGGTGCGAAGGCGCGCGAGATCTACGAGTGTTGCGGTGGCTTTGAGTTCAATATCAATTCTCCGAAACAACTCGGCGACGTGCTGTTCAACCGCCTAGCACTTCCCAAGCCGGTTAAGTACGGGAAAGGCCGCACGATTTCAACGGCCGTTGATGTCTTGGAGAGTCTCGCTCTGGCGCACGAGGCGCCGCGTCTGGTGCTTGAGTACCGGCAGTTGTCCAAGTTGAAGTCGACCTACGTCGATGCCCTACCATCCCTGGTAAAGCCATCCACCGGGCGACTGCACACCACCTTCGGACAAACTGGGACCGCAACGGGACGGTTGTCCTCCACGAATCCGAATTTGCAAAACATTCCGATTCGCACGGAGCTTGGCCGCGAAATTCGAGCCGCCTTCATCGCCGAACCAGGATACGTGTTGCTCGCGGCCGACTATTCTCAAATCGAATTACGACTTCTTGCGCATTACTCAAAGGATCCCCTCCTTGTCGAGGCGTATCGGAGGGGCGACGACGTCCACACACTCACGGCTTCGCAGGTGTTCGGCGTACCTCCGCTTATGGTCAATGCTGAACACCGCCGGCAGGCCAAAGTCGTGAACTTCGGGATTGTTTACGGGCTGTCGCCGTTCGGGCTGTCGCAGAACCTAGGCATTGAAAAGTCCGACGCCAAACGCTTCATCGACGCTTATTTTGAGAAATACGCTGGTGTCCGCAAGTTTATCGATAAGACTCTCGATGAAGCTCGCCGGGATCAGAGAGTAAAGACGCTTTTGGGCCGTATACGCCCGATTCCTGACATCAACAGCAAAAATGCCAACATGCGTGGTTTCGCGGAACGCACGGCGGTCAACACTCCTTTACAGGGTACCGCTGCCGACCTGATCAAGATCGCGATGATTCGGATCGATGCTGCCATCCGCGACCAGAAGCTGAAGTCGCGGATGACTTTGCAGGTCCATGACGAACTTGTGTTCGAGGTACCTGACCAGGAGATTGATAGCATGCGGACATTAGTCCGCGAGCACATGGAGAAAGTCCATCCGCTGTCAGTTCCACTTCAGGTGGACATCGGTGTCGGGAAGAATTGGAGAGATCTGTAGTAAGGTCTCAAGAATTCAAGGTTGAACGGTTTTAGCGTCATGTCAGCACTTTGAGACCTTGGACCATTCATTTAAAGTTCTCTTCTCTCTCTTGCATCAGTCGCTTCAGCCGCAAATTTGCGATTCTCCGGGCACGGATCAGCCGTCGTAAGAAAAAAGAATAGACGAACCACACCAGGGTGCCTGCTGTTACGAACACGAGGGTGACCGAAAAGATCGTCAGCAGGTTGTGAAGAACGTTGAACATTCGAAATTATTGGTTCCACTCGGCATCGAACACTCCCGGTCTCGCCGTCTAGGTCCCTACGCGGCGAGGACGAGGTGCTTCGGATTCGGCTTGGCTTCAGCAGCAACCCGTCACCGTATCGGAACCCAACTGTAGTCGAACCTATCGCCCACCCACCTAGATTACAATGCTGGCAGGCGTAGACGGTCTAGCGCTCCAGAACGAGGATTCTTTGACCCGCGTTTTAACACCATGGCCACATGTGTCGGTTGTTTCAGTCATCGACATCTTTCTGGTCGCGGTGATCATTTATGAGTTCCTCGCCCTCGTCCGAGGCACGCGCGCCGCACTCATGCTCGTCGGCGTCGCGGCGTTGGCACTTGCGTTCTACTTTGCGCGAGTCGGTGAACTCACTACGGTCAATTGGCTTATCAGCACGCTCCTGCCCTACGCTGTTTTCGCTCTCATCGTGGTATTCCAAGGGGAGATCCGTCAAGCCTTGGCGCGGCTTGGCCGCCGTCTCACATTCCGCACGGCAATTGGCTCGGACGGCGACGCTTATGACGATATCGTCCTCGCAGCCAACCTGTTCTCCCAGAATCAGACGGGCGCTTTGATCGTCATCGAGCGTGAAGTCGGGCTGCGGACTTATATCGAAAGTGGCGTTCCGCTGGAAGCTCGTTTGTCCTACGATCTGCTGGCTACGATTTTCCGCCCCAGCGCCCCTCTGCACGACGGTGCGGTCATTATCCAGAAGGACCGCATTGCAGCGGCGGCTTGTTTCCTTCCGTTGTCGATGAACCCGGTCCTTTCAACGCAATTGGGAACTCGCCATCGCGCAGCAATCGGTATTACCGAAGAGACCGACGCCGTGGCTGTAGTCGTTTCTGAAGAAACGGGTGCCATAAGCCTCACCGTAGGTGGCAAAATCGAGAGGGATTTGACTGTCGAAGAATTGCGGTCGCGGTTGAGTTCGCTGCTTCACCGCTACGTTCCTCCCGCCACGCTACCTACGATGAACACGCCTTCCGATCCCGAAGGCGCCGACGAATCGGTACCTCGTGCAACCGTGCCGCAACGGTCTGATCCGCAACTAGGAGGTAGAAATCGATAAATGGGTGATTTCCTCCGGCGCGTGGTTTTTCGCAATTTCGGAATCAAGATACTGTCCTTAGTCCTGGCGGTGGGACTCTGGTACGCGGTTGCGTCTGACCAGCCCGCTGAGTTGGCAGTTAACGTTCCCATCGAATTTCACAACATACCCAACAATCTTGAGATTAATTCGGAGCATATACCGGAGGCGCAGGTCCGAGTTCGCGGAGGATCCCGTCTAATCCACCAGTTCCGGGCCAGCGACGTCCACGTCGAAGTGGATCTCGCCAATGCTCTTCCGGGCGAGAGAACCGTTGACCTGACAGCACGCCAGGTTCGGCAGCCTCGTGATCTGGAAGTCGTGCAGGTCGTGCCCGGGCAGTTCCAATTGAGCCTTGATACGCGCGCGACTCGAACCGTTGAAGTGCGCCCCCGTGTTACAGGGAAATTCGCTTCGGGCCTACGCATTGCCAAGATCATCGCCGAACCGCAAACTGTTACTATCACGGGCCCGCACACGCGTGTCGAAGCGGTTGAGGCAGCAAGCACGGATCCGATCGATGCATCGGGCGTCGTCACCAACCAAGGTTTCAGCACAAATGTGTATGTCGCGGATCCCCTGATTCAAGTTGTGCACCCAGTCCCTGTCCACGTTACGGTTATTATGGAGAAAGTGTCAGATCCGGCCGGCGAGATTTAACCCATTCTGATGAGCAATCAAAGACAGCTTTTTGGAACTGACGGTATCCGAGGTGTGGCCGGGGAGTTTCCCCTCACCCATCAGACCACGTACATCATCGGGCGGGCAGTGGGACATGACCTGAGGCGCACGAACCCTAACGCTCGCCTTATCATCGGGCAGGATACACGCGCTTCTAGCCAATGGATTGCTGACCGTCTCATGGCTGGACTTGCCTCGGTAGGAGTTGAATCCGACAGCGCCGGCGTGATTACGACACCTGGCGTAGCATTCTTGGCGAGATCAAGGAATTACGCCGCGGGCGTTGTGATCTCCGCATCGCATAATCCATGGACCGACAACGGTATCAAAGTGTTCTCTGGCGATGGCTACAAACTTCCCGACTCGCATGAATTGGCCATTGAGCAAGAGATCTTTGCTCTTCTCCAGAATCCGCCCGCGGAATCTGCCGATGCGAACCTACTAGTTAAGACTAGCATGCCGGGGGATGCGGAGTTGCGGCAAGCTTATATCAAGTGGCTGGCACACAACGTTCATGCTGACCTCGGCAAGTTACGCGTCCTTGTGGATTGTGCCAATGGCGCCGCCACAGCCGAAGCTCCGGAATTATTCCGCGCGTGCGGCATCCAGGCCACCTTCCTGCATTGCCGACCTGATGGCAAGAACATCAATGAAAGCTGCGGTGCTCTACATCCGGAACGTGTAGCCAAGCAAATGGCCGAATTAGAGGGGCAATTCGATCTGGGTATCACCTTCGATGGCGACGCGGATCGTGCCCTATTCAGCGACGCGCAGGGACGCGTCGTCAATGGAGATGCTGTTCTACTTCTATGCGCCCGCGACATGCAGAAGAGAAACCTTCTCCCGGGCAACATGATCGTGGCCACCACCATGTCGAACATGGGGCTCGAAGTCGCATTGAAGAAAGCCGGCGTAGCCATGCTTCGCGCCAATGTGGGCGACAAGTATGTTCTTGAAGAAATGCAAAAGACCGGAGCTACGCTAGGGGGCGAGCAGTCCGGACACATCATCTTCCGCGATGGCGATGCCACCACCGGGGACGGTCTGATGACAGCACTGCGCGTAATGGATGTCCTGGTTCGGACGGGGCATTCCCTGGCTGATCTAATCTCCGATCTTAAAGTGTTCCCGCAGACCATTAAGAATGTAAGAGTCCGCGAGAAAGTTCCGTTCGCGAAAGTTCCTGAAATCCAGAAGGCTATCGAAGCCGCTGAACGCGAATTAAACGGCAACGGTCGCGTGGTGGTACGCTACTCGGGGACCGAGACTCTGGCCCGAGTCATGATCGAGGCGGAATCAGAGGAGAAGATGCGCGCACTCACCGATGAGATCGCGCATGCCGTGCAAAATTCGCTCGGGATCTCATCCTAGTTGCAATACCTGCCGTAGAGCCAACCTCCAACATTCTCACACCTATTTCCGTGTTCCCTTAACGAGGGCGTCGATGATTCCATTTGCAATCTTCGCCGAGATCTCGTCTCCTGCCGCTACCCGTGTAGCGTCCTTGATCAATCTTCCAGAAGAATCGAACACCAAGGCGTACCCACGATTGAGGATCGCCAACGGTGAAAGGGCCTTTAGTTCACCGGTAAGTCTCTCAAGGCGCGAACGCCGTTGCAAAAGCACTGTCTGGAACACACTTGCCAGCGCTGCTGTTCGGCTTTGCAGCTGCTCCCGCATGGCAGCCAGCCTGCGATTTGCGTCATAGTGACGCACTGCCGCTGCCGCAATCTCCCACCGCCGCCGCTGGACATCGATCGTCCGCCGCTCCGCTTTTTCGAGCCGATACACAAGATCGTCGATACGCTGCTGTCTTCTCCCGAGCGAATCCATCATGCGGGCAAAAGCACCGTGCTGAGCCACTTGTAAAAGCGCCTGTCGCGCCATTAGAAGCCGGTATCGCATTGCACGATCTAGTCTCTGTCGCAGGCCCTCCGATTGCTCTTCGATCTCTTGTCGTGACAGGATAACCAACTCGGCAGCTGCCGATGGCGTGGGTGCTCGTAAATCGGCGACAAAGTCGATAATTGTGAAGTCTGTTTCGTGTCCTATAGCAGAGATCACTGGAATAGTTGACGTGGATACTGCCCGAGCCAGGCCTTCGTGATTGAACGCGGCCAGATCCTCAACCGACCCCCCTCCTCTAGCCACGATTATCACATCGACATCGCGAGACTTATTGAAGTAGCGAATTCCCGTGGAAACCTCGATCGGCGCAGCGTCTCCCTGCACTTGCGCCGGAAATATCAGGACGTTAGCAGAGTGATGACGCCTTCGAAGAATATGCAGGATATCGCGCAGCGCTGCCGCCTGCGGGGAGGTAACGATACCGATTCGTCGCGGAAAAGACGGGATCGGCTTCTTTCGGTCCTGCTCGAACAAACCTTCCGCCTGCAGCTTGGCTTTGAGTTGTTCGAATGCAATTTGCAGCGCCCCCGCGCCTTGAGGTTCCAGGTACTCAGCATTAATCTGAAGTTCGCCACGCGTCTCGTAAACAGTCACTCGCCCGCGGGCAACGACGCGCATTCCATCTTCGGGTTTGAAACGCAAGAGGCGAGCCTGTGTGCGAAACATGACAACCCGCACCTGGGACGATTCGTCTTTCAAAGTGAAGTAGAGGTGCCCGGAGGGATGAGCGCGAAAGTTGGAAATCTCTCCTTCCAGCCAGATATCGCCGTGCTCACGTTCCAGTTGATCGCGAATGGCAACAATGAGGTCTCGCACCGTCCAAACGCGCCGTTCTGGAGGTCGGAAGCTAAACCCAAGTTGATCAAGGGAACCCATGGGCAAGCAGCAGTCTACAGGAACGTCGTGACAGGAAGTTCGACAGTATCGAAGTGCCGAGTTCCAGCGCGGTTGAATTTGTCCAGTGCCGAACAAACGTTCTTGATTTTCCACACGCGAAGATCACCTTTCACCGGAAATTAACGCGAAATTGAAGTGGCGTTCACCCTTTGGAAATGGCGCACTCGTATTGTCGCTCCCACTCCCATCTGGGAGAAGGAGACGATATGCGGCAACACGCTTCAACCAAGCAGAGGCGCCCGTTTCTCGGAACCTTTCTAGCTGCACTCATGATTTGGCAGCTGGCAATTCCAGGAATCGCATCTGCGCAGCAAACGTCCACGCGCACGCCCATCCAGCACGTCATTGTTATCATCGGCGAAAACCG
>JBPYEW010000135.1:0-3209 GCA_051984555.1 Terriglobales bacterium
ACGAACAGCGCGTGCTCGGCGGGGATGGTAAGTATCGCTGGTTCCTGATCCGCTACAGCCCGTTGCTCGATGAAAGCGGAAAGGCCGTGCGTTGGTATTGCGCGGCGACCCAGATCGCGGAGCGCAAAGAGGCGGAAGAAAAGTTGCGGGGTGTGATCGATGCCATCCCCACACTGGCTTGGTCCAATCTGCCGGATGGCTCGAACGAGTTCCTCAACAAAAACTGGCATGAGTATACCGGTCTCTCGCCTGAAGAGTCGCATGGTTGGGGTTGGCAAGCTGCGTTTCATCCGAAGGACTTGCCGGCCTTGATGGAAAAGTGGAAAGGGATGTTGGTTTCAGAAGAACCTGGCGAAATCGAGGCGCGACTTCGGCGGCATGACGGAGCCTACCGCTGGTTTCTCATTCGTGCCGAGCCATTCCGGGATGAAGGCGGCAAGATCATCCGATGGTACGGTACAAGCACTGATATCGATGATCGCAAGCGAGCTGAAAACAAACTCCGGCACCGGGAGCGGGAGTTGCGGCAGCTAATAGATTTGCTTCCTCAATGTGTCGTTGTCTTGGATAAGCAGGGTTGGCTGCTTCAGGCCAACAACACGATGCTCGACTATCTTGGGTACACCCTGGAAGAAATGAAAGGCAGGGGAACTGAAGACCGGTTCAGGAGAGAGTGTCATCCGGACGATGTGGAGAAAGTTCAAAGCGAACGCAGCGCGGGCCTTTCAAGGGGAGTGCCGTTCGAGAGTGAAAGGCGGCTGCTCGGAAAAGATGGGCGGTATCGCTGGTTCCTGTTTCGCTACAAGCCTGTGGTCGATGAGGACGGCCATATCGTCCGGTGGGTCGCAACCGCTACCGACATTGAAGAACGAAAGCACGCCGAAGAGAAATGGCGAAATGAGAATGTCGCGCTGCGCGAAGAAGTCAGCAAAGCATCGATGTTCGAGGAGATCGTTGGCGCTTCTCCGGCACTGCAAAAGGTAGTCTCCCGGATTTCCAAGGTCGCCCCGACCGTCTCCACCGTGCTCATCACCGGCGAGACGGGAACGGGCAAGGAACTCGTTGCCCGGGCGATCCACCGCTGCTCACAACGATGTTCGCGTCCGTTTGTGGGCGTGAACTGTGCCGCCGTCCCGCGAGACTTGATTGCCTCGGAATTGTTCGGCCATGAAAAGGGCGCATTCACCGGAGCGTTACAGCGACGGCTAGGTAGGTTTGAACTGGCCGAAGGCGGCACCATCTTCCTTGACGAGATCGGCGAACTCGCAGCAGAAACCCAGATTGCGCTGCTACGAGTTCTGCAGGAGCACGATTTTGAGCGTGTCGGCGGCAATCAAGCAATTCGAACTGACGTTCGGGTAATTGCTGCCACCAATCGCGACTTGCAAGCTGCGATATCTGCCGGCACCTTTCGAACTGATCTGTTTTACCGACTCAATGTCTTTCCGATTGAAGTTCCTCCTTTGCGGGCGCGGAAAGAGGACATTGCCACGCTGGTGGAGTACTTCATCGATCGCTTTGCGCGGCTTGCGGGCAAAAAGATAAAGAGCATCGACAAGAGGACCTTGGAGTTGGCTCAGGCGTACCCGTGGCCAGGCAACATCCGAGAGTTACAGAACGTGATTGAGCGATCAGTCGTTCTCTGTGAAACAGAGATCTTCTCGGTCGACGAGAGTTGGCTCTCGCGAGCTTCCCCTACGCCTCAAACAGCGAGTCTGACGCTCTCGAAGAAGCCCCTGGATCAGGAAGAAGAGGTCATCAAGGCCGCTTTGGCCGAAACCAGAGGGCGAGTCTCCGGGCCGGCGGGCGCGGCAGCTAAGCTTGGCATTCCGTCAACTACTCTGGAATCTAAGATCAAGTCCCTCAAGATCAACAAACATCACTTCAAAGCTAGCTTTAGCTAGCTGCCTCTGGACTCCCGGCAATCTCACGTTCATGCCTTTACGAAGTTCGTAAAATTACGAATCGTCCGTAAGTTCGTCATTACTGCAAACCCCTGGCGTCTTAGTAGATAGCAAATGGTGGCCGCGTTGCATAGCACATAGGAAAGAGATTGTGGTTTTAAAAAAGGCTAACCCGATGTTGAAGATTCTTAGATCGACCAAAAATGCGTCGGTGATTTTCTCCGTAATTGGGCACGTCGAGGGGGAGAACTTGGCAGAGTTGAAACGGGTGATTGGGTTAGAAGACAGAGACCACAAATTGGTTCTGGATTTGAAAGATGTAACGCAGATCGATCAGTTAGCAATTCGCTTCTTGACGCGCTTGGAAGCAGAAGACGTAACGCTCGACAATTGTCCGGCATACGTCCGTGAGTGGATTGTTGCAGAAAAACACCGCAACAGGAGCCGTATGCCTTGAAGAACGAGGTGTGAGGATGCGAGGATTATTGCTGAGGTGGGCCATGGCGAAAGTGATCGAACTCTACAAACGACAGGACTGGAAGCCGAGCAGCGAATGGGTACCTGTACGTCACAATGCCAAGGTAATCATGTTCCCCACGCAAAGCAAAAAATCTGCGTAGCCGTAGCCGGGTGCAGATTCCGCACATCGTCCCGTCACTGGCTCATTCTGACAGGGCGGTCTGCGTCTAAGCAGCCAGTTAGCGAGGAGCAACGCCATGGGTTCGAATGACTGCACATCTATCGCTGTACACATTGACGAGTCACGCTTTATGAGTAATCCGTCGGTTCAGTATTTGGAGGATGAGCGTAGGCGTTCCGCTGGAAAGGATGGGCCGATGGGGCACACTGCCCAGGCGAAAGACACCCTCGAACCCCTCTTCGAAGACGAGGTCTCTGGTGAGCCGGGCTTCGATGGAATTGTTGGTCAAAGCAAGGCACTTCGTACCGTGCTACGCGACATTAAGCTGGTTGCTTCCACCGACTCGACCGTATTGATTTACGGCGAGACTGGCACCGGTAAGGAGTTGATCGCCCGCGCGATTCATGAACTCAGCGGCCGCCGAACAAAAGCGTTTGTCAAGCTGAATTGTGCCGCTATTCCCACCGGGCTGCTGGAGAGTGAACTGTTCGGACACGAAAAGGGCGCCTTTACCGGAGCCATCGGGCAACGAGTCGGCCGGTTCGAAGTTGCGAATCATGGCACCGCATTTTTGGATGAGATCGGCGAGATTCCGCCTGAGCTCCAGCCGAAATTACTCCGGGTGTTGCAAGATCGGGAATTTGAGAGGTTGGGGAGCACACGAA
>JBPYEW010000136.1:0-9652 GCA_051984555.1 Terriglobales bacterium
TCAGCGGCCCGATTCCCCTGGACGAATTGCACGATATGGCCGAGGAATCGAGCCAGTCCGAACGGCGCGCGGACGAAGCCGAACGCGAACTGATGGAGTGGAAGAAAGTTAAGTTCATGCAGGACCGTGTCGGCGAGGATTTCGACGGATTAGTCATCAGTGTGACCAAATTCGGGTTCTTCGTCGAACTCACAGATCTGTTCGTCGAAGGCTTAGTGCCGCTCGACAGTCTCGCCGATGATCGTTATACATATCGCGAGAACACGAAGGAGATTATCGGCCAGCGGAACGGGAGGATCTTCCGGTTGGGGCAGCGCGTTCGAGTTATCGTCGATCGGATCGATCCAGTGGAGAAGAAGATTCAGTTTGCATTGCTCGAAGACGAACCCCCTCGACGAGAGCGTCGGCGTAAGAGAAAGTAAGCGGATCCCGTTCTTCATCTCGAGACTGGGCCACTGCGTAGCTCGAACCTCGCTGAGCTAAGCCGCTTTCTGGACGGGCAGACCGGCTTCCATCCAGCCCTGCTTGCCCTCGGGGTAATGCGCGACATTTGTGTAACCGATGGCTGCCAATTCACGGGCAGCGTATTAGCTGGCATGTCAATGGATGTTTGTGCAGTACGTAATGATTTCAGCATTCTTGTTCGGGAGCAGCTGTGGAGCGAGTTCCTTGATCTTTTCAGGCGGCATGTTCAGCGCGCCGGGAATGTGGGCTTCACGATAGAGCTCGGGAACGAGCGTCTCCACGACCACCGCTTGCTTCTGCTCCAGCTTCGATTTCAGGTCTGACGTGGAAAGTTTCAGTTCCATTTGATACTTCCTCCAAGTGTAATGGCGCTTGGATGCAAGGACCGTGCAACAAGGTCGAGTGAAGCGTGGCAAAAGAAGCTGTTCATTTGCGATTCCATCCGGAGTCAGGGGGCCCGACGCGGTCAGCCAAGTCACGCCAAAATGCCGGTTTGAAACGTGGTTCCCGGATTTTCGTGTGTGGCGAGAGGGCTGCGGCATTGTAGTAGATTTAAGTTCATGGATCTCTCCTTCGACGCAGATCAAATTGCGTTCCGCGACTCGGTAATTCGTTTCGCCAAGGCCGAATTAAATGACGACATCCTCCAGCGGGACCGGGCGGCTGAATTCAATGCAACCGCTTTTAAGAAGTGTGCCGAGTTCGGCATCCAAGGATTACCGATTCCGCCGCAATACGGTGGTTCTGGCGCTGATCCGCTGACCGTGGTGGCGGCAATGGAAGGTCTTGGGTACGGATGCCAGGATAATGGCCTGTTGTTCAGCATCAATGCGCAGATGTGGAGCTTCGAATTACCGATCCTTGAGTTCGGAACCGAGGAGCAGAAGCAGAAATTCCTTCCACCGCTGTGCCGAGGCGACATTGTTGCAGTCCACGCCATGACTGAACCGGAGGCAGGTTCGGATGCTTTCAGCCTGCGCACACAGGTAGTGAACAAGGGTGACAGGTACGTGCTGAACGGCACGAAGATGTTCATCACGAATGCTCCCATCGCTGATGCGATCCTGGTTTTTGCGACCTCCGATCGGCAAAAAGGCGCGGAGGCCATTTCGGCGTTTATCGTTGAGCGGGGAACACCGGGCTTGAGTACGACCCATCACCTCGACAAGATGGGCTTGCGGACGTCGCCGATGGCGGAAGTGGTTTTGCAGGATTGTGAAATTCCGCTCGCGAATCGAGTTGGCACGGAAGGCGCCGGCTCGGCAATCTTTAACTCTTCAATGGCTTGGGAACGTGGAGCGATCCTCGCCAGCTATGTGGGCACGATGCAGCGCCAGATTGAAACCTGTGTGAAATATGCTCGCGATCGGAAACAGTTTGGGAAGCCAATCGGCCGCTTTCAGGCCGTTGCGCACAAGATCGCAAACATGAAGATTCGGCTTGAGGCGGCGCGTTGGCTTGTTTATCGCGTTGCGTGGCTCAAGCAGCAAGGTAAATCAGCCGTCCTCGATGCGGCGGTGGCTAAGGCATTCGTTAGCGAGAATCTGATCCAGTCTTGTCTTGACGCTGTTCAGATCCATGGCGGATATGGCTACATGAGCGATTTTGGGGTGGAACGCGACTTGCGTGACTCGATTTCGGGGACAATCTATTCGGGCACTTCCGAGATCCAACGAAATATCATCGCGGCCATGCTAGGACTACCAAAGGTGGAGTAGGCCGAGGACCTATCTACCGGAACTTGCTCCACGCTCCGAGTAAGCGTCGCGCTCTTATTCCTTTCTAAGCATCCAAGAAGAAACCAGAAAGGATCAAAGACATGCCTCCTGAAGCGAGTCGAAGGGAACTGCTACGTAAAGGCGGGCTGGTCATCGCGGGATCGGCCGCCGTTGTGTACAGCAAAGCCTGGGCGGAACAAAGTAAAGAAGGGCCGGAACCAGAGGTCACCGCGACCGAAGATTTGATGCGGGAGCATGGTGTAATACGCCGAGCGTTGCTGGTTTATGAGCAGCTAGCGGAAAAGATACGCAAATCGCCTGCTTCGGTGGATGCCGCATCGCTGCACAAGACCGCTCAGTTGTTCCGCACCTTCGGGGAGGACTATCACGAGCGAATGCTGGAAGAGCAGCACATATTTCCGATCGTGCGCAAGATGAAGGGCGAGGCGGCCAAATTTCCGGACGTGTTGGTTGCGCAACACCAGAGAGGACGAGAGATCACCGACTACACACTCGCGGTGACGAATGCAGCTAAGATTAGCGTCCAACATGGAGAATCCTTGGCGCGGGCGTTCGAAGGGCTCGTGCGCATGTATCAGAACCATACCGCACGGGAAGATACGATTGTGTTTCCCGCGTGGAAGACAAATTACTCGAACAAACAGCTCGACGAACTCTCCGATGAATTTGAAGACATAGAGCGCAAGATGTTCGGGAAAGATGGCTTCGAAGACGCGGAGAAAAGAATTAGTGGAATCGAAGAGACGTTCGGGTTTGCGGATATATCGCAGTTCACGCCACCGCCTCCACCAAATCCATAGTGCCGGTAGGCCGTAGTATGTGCGTCCATCGCGTGAACTTCTTGGCTTGAAGATAGAGGTATTTCTGAGGGTGCCTGGCAAAGCAGCAGGTTCTACTTCCATTTGCGAATGACGGCGCGCACTATGGAAGCAGGCTGTGTTGCCTGCAACCGCGAAGGCAACCGCCTTTGAAACTGCGGAGGCGCATGCATGGCACGCTCATTTTCCGCCGCCACTTCGGATCTTTCCCGACAAATGGCTCAAGCCTATGCAATTAATGATCGAATGAATCAGTTGTTGCTCGATTACCTGGATGTTCGCGCGTGGCGAGCCAAGACCCCGGGCCATCGAGGGCGCACCATCGCGGCGATCTTTTCCCACGTACACAATATTCGGTGTAAGTGGCTGAGGTTATCGGCTCCTCACTTGGCGTTGCCTGTCCGCCTGGATCGGACGCGTTGCACACAAAAACAGGTCAGCATCGCATTGGCGGAGAGTGCGGCCCGCTGCTGTGAAATGGTCGCTGAAAGTATGAGTGGTTCCCCTAAGGTCAAGAGCTTCGTCCGCGATGGGTGGTCCAGTCCGTGGGTGCCCGGACCGGCCATGCTTGGATACATGATCTGTCACGATGCTCATCACCGTGGACAAATCTGCATGTTGGCGCATCAACTCGGGTTTCCTCTCCCGGTGCAGGCAGGTGCGGGTATGTGGGCATGGGAGAGGCTAGCGAAGGATCGGGGATCGAACTCTTTGAAGAGCCAAGCGCTTGGGCCGTTGCTGAAGAGAGTTAATCGGAAACGGTGAATTGGCTAGCGCCGGACCTTCTACAAAGAGACGAGAAAGTGAAGGAAATGGTCGGGACGGGCAGATTTGAACTGCCGACCCCTCGCACCCCAAGCGAGTGCTCTACCAGGCTGAGCCACGTCCCGACGGGAGAAGACCGGAGACAATCCGGTGGGGTCTACGTACGTAATTCTACACTACGAAAAGACGCCGTCGGACCGAACATTCAGGCAGCTTCTTCCTCTAAGTCCCGGGGGTATTCCTCGAGAGAGGCAGGAGGTAGGCTGACTCTTGCAGCGGGAGGGCGTCTTGCAACTCGGCTGCGATAGCGGATTCTTCTCCATAACAAAACGATGCCGGCGACGAACATCAGCACAACCACAAAGGCTAATACATCGTTAGCGGCCGCCGAAAGAGGCGGACCGTGGTTTACCGGAACTTCCGTGGAGGAATCGGACTGATCGGGCATAGGCGTATCACAAAGCTCCGCTGCGAAGGTGAGTCTTGCAAGGTAGTGGATGAAGCGGAATGTTCGCAGGTTGTCCCCGTCACGGCAGGTTCAATGGGGACAGCCAAAGATAACTTAGTGAGCCAGTCTAGCGAACCATGAGACGAATAAGAGGAACGAAATAGCTATTGTGGCAATGCTGTGCCAGCGAACCAGGCGGAAGGTCGGATACCAAGGGAACATCAATACTTCGAATACGGGTTTGAGTTTCTCCGGCCACAGCAAGCCTGCCAAACCGACAACCAGAGACAACTGAACCGCAACGGCCAGGGCAAAGCCCTCCATGAGCGCACTCCGACGAGAAAGGTTTTCTGCTTTGAAAAAAGTTTGCCGTAGGGGAAGGAACGCGTCAAGCGGAAAACCGCCTTTGGCGCACCATTGGTGACCAGTGGTCTAAGGCGAATGCCGTAGAACCAAGAACGGCACTTCTGCGTATTCCGACGCAGCGGCAGAATGGCGCTAACGTACTCGCGCGCCACAATTTAAGCGAGGAGAAGTGTAATGGCCGCCAAAGAGGTAATCCTCTATTTCGACGACCAAAGCGATGCGCTTCGGTTTGTGTTAGCCGCTGGTTCAGTGATGTCCGGCGAGAAACAAACGCGCAGTGCGCATGAGCTCGTTAGTGAAACCCAAAGGGCGAGCCGCATAAAGCTCGGAGATTCTGGCAATCCCGCCACTTGCGCGCCCGTATTGCAATCGAAGACCGTCCGATAGCCGTCTTCTTCCTTGCCGACAAGGCGTGAGAGATCACGGCCTTCTTTACTTCGTTATGAACATCGACGAGGTAGCCCCGGTGCTGAGAGTATTTTGCGCAGTCGCTTTCAAGGCTCCCGAGGTATCGTCTATTACGAACCCCGCTATGTTTCCCGAAGCCTGATCCCCGACGTACAAAAATTTTCCGTTTGGATCGGCGACTACGTATTTCGGCCCGGTGCCGGTCGAGTAGGGTGAGCCGGTAATTTGGGTCGGAATTCCTGTGTTTTCGTCAATTGAGTACGCGGACAGGTTGTTGCTGCCGAAATTTGCGACGTACAGATACTTGCCGCTCGTGTCGAAGGTTGCGGAGAACGGATGGGTTGCGGCTACGAAGGGCGAGCCAATAATGGGAGTTAACGTGCCGCTTGCAGCGATAGTGAAACCGGTGATCGTCGTGGTAGCGAAATTAGTCGTATAGAGGAATCGGTCAGAAGGATCGACGGTCACGCTGGTTGGGTCGAGATTGGCGGCGAAAGGGGATCCGGGTACAGGCGTGAGCGAACCGGACGGCCCGATATCGAACACTGCGATGCTGTTTGCACTCGCTTGTGCAACATACAAACGCTTCCCCGAAGGGCTTATTGTCATGTGGACCGGGGTAACCGCGGGGAAAGGCGACCCAGCGACCTCAGTCAGCGTGCCGCTGCTCGAATCGATCGAAAAGACTGAAATGGTGTTCGAATTGACATTGCCTGCAAAAAGGAACGAGCCCCCGGCATCAATGACTAGTGAAGAAGGAGAAAACTGAGTGGCAGTGCGCGGCGGTACTTCTGTCAAGGCACCTGAGCTGGCGATTGAGAACAGCGAAATCGTATTATCACCAGCATTGGTGACGTAAGCGAACTTGTTGGATGGGGCCACAACGATGGCGCTTGGCGTGTTTGAAAAAATGTTATAGGGCGAGCCAGGCAGTGGCGAGAGAGCACCTGAATTGTCGTCGATGTTGTAACCCAGGATCCTGTTCTGCGATCCCGGCAGCGTGAGATAGGCGGCATGACTGCCAGCCGAGCCATGGCTGCTCCCACACCCGGTAAGTGCAATCGACAGTGCTAGGAAAAGTGCTGACGACCTGATCCGTCCCGACATTCGTTCGCGCTCCTGCGCAGTCCGACCCGGCCCATTGCGAATGATGTTGTCCAACGACCTGAGCGGAAACATATAAGGTACTACAAGAATCGCGGATAACGGGTCTGCTGATAGGGATGCGTTGAAGGACGGAATCGCTGTACGAAGACCCCTACAAAACGGTGGTTACGGGGTGATCTCGTTGTCAATGACGAGCGGAAAGTATGCCCAAGATTTCCCTCAAGCCGTTGCGGACATACTTGAGATCGGAACTGGTGCGGGCTGGAAAAGGCAGGGGAGATTGGTGCTTTTCGCTATGGTTTTCCGCGCGCAAGTGTTGCCGGGCGCCCGCGATGGTGAAGCCCTGCTCGTAAAGAAGCTTCTTGATCGCCAGCACATTCTCGACGTCACGACGACGATACATGCGCTGGCCGGTGCTGCTTTTTGTGGGTTTCAGCTGCGGGAATTCGCTTTCCCAGAAGCGTAGGACATATGCCGGAAGGTGGCATAGATCAGCCACTTCGCCGATTCGAAAGTAGAGCTTTTCGGGAATGACAATATCGCTGCTCTTCTTGCTCTTCACAGATTTTTTAGTCATAGGCATCGATGCGAGAGCGGCGCAAGTCCAACTGCTTCCCCGTTAATAGCACGGACATGGGGCAAGGGACAAGGAAAACCGATTGGAGTTCGGTGTGGAGAGTGCCAACGAATGGAGCTCTCAGTCCGCGACCAACGCTGGGCGAGTGAATACGGAAGTGGATAGCAGTGCTGCCGTCCAGTCGAGCGGAGACAGAAAAGCCTCCTAAGAGGTGCTTCTCTGAGGAGGCCGCAAACTCTCGCTGCAAGTTCATCTCGCTGCGAATTTAGTGTTTCTTTTTCTTCTTGGCCGCTTTCTTCTTTGCTGGCATGTTTCCTCCGTGAACGATTTTCCCTTTAAAGGGTACTCAGTAACTGGGCCCTTCTTTCCCACTCTGTGCCCAAATATTGAATGAGCACCACTGCTAGCCCAAGATATTGCGGTGTATTGGCATCAATGTCAATAGCTTTTTGAGTGCCGAGGGGCTGAAAACACGATAGAAGGTTCCTGTCGTAAACTTTTTTCGCACATGCGTGATCCTGTCGAACTGGAGATCTTCAAAAATCTCTACCACTCCATCGCTGAAGAGATGGGAGCGGCGCTGCGACGAACTGCATTCTCACCGAACATCAAAGAGCGAAGGGACTATTCCTGTGCGGTGTTCGACGAGGATGGCGAAGTGATCGCGATGGGCGATCACATGCCCGTACATTTAGGGTCGATGCCGATGTCGGTCAGGGCTGTGCTTGAAAAATTAGAACTGCGTCCCGGCGACGTGGCAATGCTCAACGATCCGTTTTCGGGGGGAACACATCTGCCAGATATAACCCTTGTCGCTCCGGTGTACATCGGGCAAAAATCGAGGCGATCCAGAAAACTCCGAAATCGCCCCGATTTCTTGGTTGCGTCCCGGGCGCACCATGCGGATGTAGGCGGGACCTACCCAGGATCGATGGGCCTATGCCGCGAGATATATCAGGAGGGATTCCGAGTTCCGCCGGTCAAATTAGTCCGCGAGGGTACGACGGATCGCGACGTACTGGCTCTTCTGCTAAATAACGTCCGCACTCCGAAGGAACGTGAAGGAGATTTGGGAGCGCAGGTGGCGGCCTGTCACACGGGGATAACGCGACTGAAGGAGATTTGTGCCCGGTATGGGAGTGAGCATACTAAGCAGGCTGCCCGAGATTTGCTGGCATATTCAGAAGAGTTGATGCGGGCGTTTCTCAGCAAAGTCCCGCGCGGGAAGTTCACGGCCGAGGATTACCTGGATAGCGACGGACTAAGTGAGCAGCCGGTCAAGATTGCGGTGGCGGTTACGGTTCACAAATCGCAAGGCCGCCGTCCTCGACCTGTAGTGACGGTGGATTTCAGCGGTTCGGATCCCCAAGTGGAGGGCAGCGTAAATGCAGTGGAGGCAATCACGTACTCAGCATGTTTTTATGTATTCCGGTGTTTGCTGGCGGAAGACGTGCCTGCAACGGCCGGGCTTATGCGTGCCGTCGACGTTGTCGCACCACCAGGAAGCATCGTAAACGCGCGGCCTCCAGCCGCAGTAGCAGGAGGAAACGTTGAGACATCACAGCGAATCGTTGACGTGCTGTTGAAGGCGCTTGCGCAGGCGTTGCCGGAGAGAATTCCCGCGGCAGCGTCAGGGACAATGAACAATCTAACGATTGGAGGCATTGATCCGCGAACCGGCGAACCCTTTGCATATTACGAAACGATTGCCGGAGGGATGGGCGCCAGGCCGGGCAAGAACGGCGTTTCCGGTGTGCATACTCACATGACGAACTCGCTCAACACGCCAGCGGAGGCGCTTGAGCACGCGTACCCGCTGCGGGTCACACAATACTCGCTTCGGACAGGCAGCGGTGGAGACGGCGAGTATCCGGGAGGCGATGGCATCGTGCGAGAGATAGAGGTTCTGTGCGGTGCCGAAGTCACACTCTTGGCGGAACGGCGTGAACGTGGGCCGTACGGGCTTGCTCGCGGGGGCGACGGGGCATGCGGAACAGCCGAGATTCTGAGGCAGAACGGGACAGTTGAGGCGCTTCCAGGGAAGTGCAATGTGAGGCTAAGGACGGGCGACCGAGTTCGAATTCAGACCCCTGGTGGAGGGGGCTGGGGCCACCCTAAAATCTAGCTCCCGTGACCTCTGCAAGGCATTTTCTGTGCGCTCGGATGCACACATCTTGAACCGCGCTCAATCGAAGACAACGAAAGGAACGATGTATGTTGCAATCTGCAGATTTGGCCCACCACTACCTGGACGAGGCACGCCGGCAATTGCGCGGTCACAAAAGACTGGCGGAAGGAGCACTCGCACAGCTGAAAGACGAAGAGTTATTTGTTGCGATTGACGGCGAAGCGAATTCGATAGCCATCATCATTAAGCATCTTGCCGGGAATATGCGATCCCGATTCAGGGATTTTCTCACTACCGACGGCGAGAAGGCCGACCGTCAACGTGACCAGGAATTTGAACTTACGAGCTCTACAACGAGACAGGAAGTCATGCGGTGGTGGGAAGAGGCGTGGGCAGTTGTGTTCTCAGCTATCGAGGCCTTAACGCCGGACGATGTGTTACGAACGGTGACAATACGAGGCGAGGCTCATACTGTTTTGCAGGCAATCAATCGCCAAATCGCTCATTATGCGTATCACATTGGGCAGATTGTCTTGCTTGCGAAGCACTTCCGGGAGGGAGAATGGACGTCATTGAGCATCCCCCGAGGCAAGTCGGAAGAGGTCAATCGTAAGTTCATGGAACGGCAACGAAACGGTGCGGAAGAGAGCAGGAGGCCGTGATCAAAACCGCAGTGCTAAAATAACTGGTTTTGTGTTCTTCATAATGGCTTTCTATCAGGTGCCCTAATGGCCAACACCATGCTGGCGGTGGTAAAGCCGCAAGCTGCTCCCGGTGTAGAGATAAGAGATGTTCCCGTACCAAAGCTCGGCCCCACCGACGTCCTGGTGC
>JBPYEW010000137.1:0-10034 GCA_051984555.1 Terriglobales bacterium
TATTGGGCACGACGCAGGTCTTCCCAGTCCCCACCCCGGAAGAACGTCTTGGTATCGACAACACAACTTATCCCGGCGATACGCTTACGGTTCCCGTCAATGCAGCAGTGCTACCGATTTTGCAGAAATACCCGCTGCCGAACGCGCCCGCGGGAGCCTATGGTCCCCGCACTTATGCGGCGTCGTCCAAGGTCTCCACTCGTACTGACCAGTTTTCAGTGCGTGTCGACCATCATCTTTCCGATAAGGCCACCTTGTTCACGCGGTTCAGCTTAAACCAGGTTACGGGCCCCCTGACGAATCCCGACCAGACCGCCATCGACCCCAGCTTCGCCATCCAGTTCTTCGATCACCAGCGCAATGCCGCTGTGAAATACGCGCGCTCCATCACACCTCATCTGAGCTTCGAAACCGAACTCGGCTATATCCGCAGCACGCCATTTTTCCCTGCCATCAATCACACGCAACCGGCGATCGGTTTCGGAGACGGACTATTTGCCAGCTTCAACGCGCCCGGGGGATCGATCTTCGGGTCTTACGGGAACCTGTACCAGTTGAAGCACGACATGATCGGCATCCGCGGTTCGCATACATTCAAATGGGGCCTGGAATTTCGTGCCAATCGCGACTCAACGATTTTCGGCATAAGCCCCAACGGCAGTTATGGATTCGGAGGAGGTACAGCGTACTCACCTGTCTTTATTCCGTCGGCAAGCGGAACGCACGATATCAATATCGGAGACCCTCTACCAGACTCATTGACCGGTCTGCTTACCGCCACTCCTTATTCTTATAGCGTCACTGCGGCAGCGGCCTTCACGCCGGTTGGAGGCAAGTTTGACGAAGCCGGTGTTCGCCGTGAAGCTTACAACTTTTACTTCCAGGACACATGGAAGGCCACCCAGAAGTTGACGCTCAATTACGGCGTGCGCTACGAGATCAATGGCCGCATCCACGAAGCCACGAAACGGACTTCGCTTCCCATGTTCTTCCACGCGAACGGCCGCCCTGCTCCCTATTGGGATCGCGCTGCCAGGCAAACTTTCGTGGTAAATCCGCAGCCGCCTTACGAGCAGGATTGGAAGGGATGGGGCCCGCGCTTAGCCGCGGACTACGCGCTAACCAACCACACAGTTCTGCATGCCGGCGGCGCGATCACAACGATGTTGCCCAATTTGTGGCAGGACAATTTCCTGACCGCCTCCATCCCTTACGTATTCTCGCCGCAGATCACGGCCCGCCCCGGTGTCCCGGTTCCGTTCCAGAATACGTTCGTTCCTCTCGCGCTGCCGACCCCTTACAACGTGCAGGGTCAACCCATTTTTCCGACGGGGAATAGCACGGATGCAGCTCCGAATACCGAACTCGATTTGCTGCGCTATCAAAATGACGTCGCGGCACTCACCCCCGGGCACGAGGCTCAGTTACCTTCCGTCTCCGGGATCGCCCGAAACTTTCGCAATGGCTACATCACCAGCTATACCGCCGGCTTCGACCACGACTTATTCAAGGACGTGAAGTTCAGCGCATCCTATGTGGGAACCGCGGGAATCCGTCTGGCGTGCGTGTATTCCCCAAATAGTTATGCTGGGGCTGATCCCGAATTTGCTCCCTACACACAATTCGATTCCACGGGACATCCGGTCAGCGGATACGGTGTCGAGAGCCTGATTACCAGCAGTTGCCACTCCAGCTACCATTCGCTGCAGACGAGTCTTACGAAGAATTCCGCGCGCGCCGGGCTCGGATTGCAGGGCAGCTACACCTATTCCAAATCGCTCGACGACACGAGCGCGGTTCTTGGCAGCCTGCTCGGCACGGCCGGAGTAATCCTGCAAACCTTGCCCCAGAATCCTTGGAATCAATCCGCCGAGAAAGGCCCTTCAACTTTCGACGTGACGCACGTCTTCACGCTTAGCCTCATTCAATTATTGCCCTTGCAGCGCATTAGTTTCCTGCAAAGTGCCCCTCGTAGTCTCACGACCGGATGGCAGATCCTGAACATCAGCACGATCATGAGCGGCCCGCCTTTCACCGTCTATTCCGGCATTCAGCAAACCGGTGTTGGCGCAGGCGGAACCGATCGTCCCGACATGATCAGCAAGCCACACCTTTCGACCGGCGGAAAAGTACCCGAAGATTTTTTTGGGCAGGGCGCAAACAACTCATCCTTCTTCTCTATTCCTATTAATGTTCCCGGCGGGACTGGACCGAATCAAGGCAGATTCGGCACTCTCGGCCGGAACACCTTCCGTGCACCGGGATTCCGCGACTTCGATGTGTCGTTGGTAAAGGACACACCATTCGGACACCGCGGTAACGCCGAGTTCGGAACCGTCGAGTTCCGCGCAGAGTTCTTCAATGTCTTCAACCTCGTGAACTTCGGCCTGCCGTCGAACATCGTGCGTGGCAGCGGATTCGGCATCATCAGTAAAACCGCCGGCCCATCGCGACAGATCCAGTTTTCGCTGAAACTCATCTATTAACGGATGCCCGTAGCCGCCAAACTACTCAAGTCGCGGCTTGTCAACATATCGTAGATGGACGGTGCCATGACCCAAGCTGTTGTTTACATTGATCGTGAAATTGGGCCTCCACTTAGGATCCAACGGAATGGAAAAAGCAGTGGACGTGTTGGGATTCGTGGGATCGGGTGGCCACCAAGCGGCATGCACACCCATCGGAATGGAACCACTCCCGTTAGGGCAAGTCGTTATGTAGGTGGCAAGCCATACGCTGTCTCCCTGGCCGGTGACCAGCCACTGCATGGGGTTGGACATGTCCACGACCAGCCTGCCGCCGCTTCCTCTTTGTTCCTCGTACCATGTTGGCTGGCCCTTCGCCCCCTCCATAGCATTGAACGATGGGTTAATCTTCAGCGTGCACGCCCCGCCTGAAACCGTGGCTGGTCCTTTATAGTGCACCCAGCCGTTGAGAATCTCATACTCATGGACCGTAGCTGAAGCGGCGCTCTCGGGGCCGAACGCGGAAGGCGGGTTCCCCCCCGGGCGTTCTACGGGAGTGAAAGTAAATTGGCTCGTCACCTTGGTCCCATCGCCCTGCGTGATGGTGGAATCACCCTTCCAGTGATCCTGGTAGGGAACAATGGTTACAAGTGAGGTCGCCGTCATCTTTTGCTTTCCCGCCGTGATCTCGTAACTCACAGTCACCGGATTCGGCGACGGCACATGCGCCGGCGCATAGAACCAGCCAAAGATATTGGCGGATTTTCCTCCATTAAATTGGCTATTCTTAATGGGTTTGATCGTGCCTACCGTGGAATTTCCAAACGGTATACCGTTGACTCGCCAGACCCCATTGAAGATGCCCTTCCTGAGATCAGGCGGCGTTGCCAGCAGGTCATCGTCATTTGGGCCCTTGTGTGGTGTTGCCAGCAGGTCGTCCTCACTTGAGCCCTTCGGTGGTGGTGCGGAAAGCAGGTCATCATCACTTGATGATTGATTCGTTGCTTGGGAAGAGTTTGGTTGAATATCGGGAGCTGAAGGCCAATATTTGCTTTCACCGACAATGGCGAAGATAAAAGTGTCATCGCCCACGTACACCTTGTTCTCCGTCGGATCGAGTCGCAGGGTAAGCGCAAGGTCCCATTTTGAAAAATGTGCAGTCGCCACACTGATCGTATGCGTTGCCTCATCGCGCTGCACATCGGGTTGCGGTTCCCAGGGTCCGTTGGCGGTCTGCGTCCTGACCATCAGGTTGTCGAGGTTTGTCCTGGAAAGATCCGCTTCGGACAAATGCCAAACTAGCTTGACCGGTTGCGCAAACGTCGTTCCTTCAGGACTTAGTTGATATACCGGTCCAAGACTCTCGCGAAATGGATCTTCGCTCGGCTGAACGCTGACTGTAGTATCGCTGGCAAACGCACCCGCCGGAACCGAGATCGAAAGTTTCCCATCCGATGAAGCAAGCGTTCCACCGTTCGGCCCGATCGTCGCACTCGTCGGCGTTAATACCGGAGCAGCCGGCGCAGCCTGCTCCTGTGTGACCGAGACGTTCCTCGGCTTCATGTTGACGTTGGCCTTGAACCCGCCAAAATCCGCATCCGACGATTCTTCGCTCTTCTTATGTTTGCAGCCCAAAGTTGCCAAGAACAAAATAATTAGAACGCCTGCAACCAACGTGACTCTGCGTCGCATGACACCTCCAGCGGGTTCGAAAAAAAGGCACGGCCCCTGGCGAAGCCGTGCCCGAATAATTCAACGTTGCTACTTCTTGCTGACCTGGCCTAGCACGTTGTTCGCAGTCTGCTGCAGCAGCGGCGTCAGTACATCTTCCCCATCCGACTTCGCCTTACCCTTCAGAGTCTCCTGCAACACCGGCGAAGATTGTCCCGTTGCCACCAGCTGATACTGAACCGTCACATCGTCCTTCTGCTTGATTTGCCCATTGAAACCGGCGAGCTGGCTCACGGCTTGCTGCTGTGCAGCCTGGGCGGCGACTTGAGCTGCCGCCGAAGCTGCCACGGCTCCGCCCATGCCATGCGCCATCGCTCCCATGGGTGTCATGCTGGCCGCCATGCCTCCCATTTTCGCGAACTTTCCAAAACCCCCGCCTGAGCTGTGCTTGACGGCAACCGCCGAGAAGAGGATGAAATCGCACTGCTTCTGCTGAGCCTCGGCCTGCAGCTGCATGGCGATGTGCGAATCCAGCGCAGCAATTTCGATCGCCGGCCCGCTCATGAGCGCGACTTCCGCATTCCGTATCGGAGTGCTGTAATCCGCACCCGTATTGCTGCCTTGACCAACCTGCGCATCCGGCGGCGCGACCCCGATGCGGATTTTCCCCGGCGCCTTAGGTCCGAGTGCTTGGGGCGCGGCTACTTGGTTCGCAGCCGGCTGGTTGGACGGCATCATCTGGGGCATTCCCCCGAAACCGGCGCTTTGTGCCATCCGCATCTGCTGCTGCGCAACGTTGAGAGCGGCCTGATTAGCAGCTGGAGCCGCAGCAGGGTTCAGCATCCCTGCGATCATGGTCGCTTTCATCCCGCTGACTGCCGCCGCCTGCCCTGCTCCACCCCCCTGCGGCTGAAACTGCTGCCCCTGTGGAGGATACGCAGCTTGCGCCATCTGCGGCTGCTGTGGCATCGCACCTTGCTGCGCCACCTGGGGTTGCGGCGCCGTGCCGTTCAACTCGGCCGCTGAATTTACCTGACGATATCCGACCGGGACGTCAAACATCTCGGCTGGCAGTTTTTCCTGCTTGTTGAGTTCCGAGGTGATTATCCCGACCGTCATCGTTCCGCCGTCAGGAGTCGCCATCGTGATGTTTTCCTGCAGGGGGTACCCCGGCTTTCCGCTGCCCACCCTCTTCTCGATCACCTTATCGTTACAACCGGTCCCCTGCTGAACCGGGGGCGCAAACGACATGCAGCCGGTCTGCTCTTTGGAGACATCCGCGAACCAGCCGTCAACCTGAAACATCTGGCGGACTTGCGTGCACGCGTCTTGCGAAGGCTCCTGGACCACCTTCGCCTTGAGGTGGCGTGCCTGGTACCCGTACATCGTCTTGCGTTCACCCGTGTCGGTGACGGTCGTCGTCAGCATGATCCTGCCGCCGCTCGCTTCGGCCACCGCCTGCCCCGTGGCAAGCGCTGCGGCCTTGGCGGCATTCTCGTCCTGAGCATCGGGCGTCACGAAATACGTCTGGGCTTGTTCGTTTAAGGTCAGCGTACGCTTGAGGTCGCATTGCCTCAGCGTGATCGTGCTCCCGTTGGGCGTTTGGTTAACGGTGCGCTCCCGCGCACCCTTCAGAGAGCTTTCGGAGCTGGAAACGAAGTTCCCACCCACCGTTATGCTCTTCTTTATATGCAGATCCTGCGCTTGGGCCATTCCGACCGCCAGCAGGGTCGCCCCGTACAAACAGATGTTGCGCAATACCTTGGAAGGCATAGTTACTCCTTATTGTGAATCGGCTGAGGCAATTGGCAGGCTCACGGCTGACCTAACTGTCTGAGCTCAGGGCCAGCCGCTTTCGGCCTGCGTTTTGCCTTCCTGCTGAATAAGGCGAAAAAGAATGGTGGATTTGGGTCAGCAGAGTTGCGGAATCGTCGTTTAGTTGGGTGGGGGCATCCGCTTGGCGCCAGGGGTGAAGATGGGATGGGGACGGGCAGGTCCATCATCCCCCTCTAGCCCCTCCCCCGGTCAAACCCACCGGTGCGCAGTTCCCACGGGAACACGAGCCCCTACGGGACCCGCGGGGTTCTTGTGGTCCGATTGGGGACGGCCAGGCCTTCCGTTCGCCGCCAATAGGTCCTCGCTTCCTAGGAGGCCCGGCAACCCTCTGTTTGTTCGGAATGGTTGACACGTCATCTCGGACTCTTTATGCTTCGCGATCAACGCGTCCCCCGCGTGTTCTTTGGAGTGGGCACTTGCAGCGCGGGCCATCTGAGCCAGTAACGTCGTTATTGTTGCGTTGGAGAGGCGGAGACAAAGAAGCGCTCGACGCGCTCATGCCGCTTGTCTACAACGAGTTACGCCGCCTGGCACACCATTATCTCCAGCATGAGCGTTCTGATCACACCTTGCAAAGCACGGCCTTGGTCCATGAAGCCTATGCCCGTATGGTCGGGCAGAATCTTCCGGAATGGCAGAATCGTGCGCATTTCTTTGGCGTTGCCGCGCAGTTGATGCGCCAGATCCTGGTCGATTATGCCCGCGCTCATCGAGCCGCGAAACGCGGCAGCGGCGTGTGCAAGATCAATCTCGATGACGCCGAATCCGAATCTCCGTCTGCCGACATCGACGTCGTTGCACTTGATGATGCCCTTCAGTCTCTGGCTCGAATCGATCCGCAGCAAAGCCGAGTCGTGGAACTGCGGTTCTTTGCCGGCCTGTCGATTGAAGATACTTCTGAAATTCTCGGGATTTCGCCCTCGACCGTGAAGCGCGACTGGAATACTGCCCGCGTATGGTTGTACCGGGAGTTGGATCGAACGGCCTCTCTATGACTCCAGAACGTTGGCAACAGATACGTGAGGTGTATGAGCGTATCTCCGCACTCGCCGTGGAAGAACGTTCGTCCCAACTGGACAAGATCGGCGCCGACGATCCGGAACTCCGCCAAGAGGTGGACTCGCTATTAAGTTATGAGGATCGCGCCGAAAGCAGTTTCCTTAACAAGCCGGCGGCCAGCTTGATTCAGCGCTCCGCGGAAGCAGAGCACGTGCATTCACGTGTTGGACGAAAAATTGGCGTTTATCAAATCATCGAGGAGATTGGACACGGGGGCATGGGCGAGGTGTATCGCGCTGCTCGTGTCGATGGGCAATATAAGAAAGAGGTCGCGGTAAAACTGGTGCGAAGCGGATACGGCACGGAAGTCATCCTGGAACGCTTTCGCCACGAGCGCCAGATCCTGGCGACGCTCGATCACCCCAATATTGCGCGACTCCTCGACGGGGGGACTACGGAAGATGGCATTCCTTACCTGGTCATGGAGCTGATAGAGGGCCTTCCCATCGATCAATATTGCGACATGCATGACCTCACGATCCCGCAACGCCTCGAGTTATTCGTACAGGTCTGCTCGGCCGTGCAGTATGCGCACCAGCGGCTGGTCGTTCACCGCGACTTGAAACCGAGCAATATTCTCGTGACCAAAGATGGTGTGCCCAAACTCCTCGACTTTGGTATCGCTAAGATCGTCGATCCCACCGCGGAAGCCGAGGCAACCATAGTACGGCCGATGACGCCAGAGTTCGCCAGCCCTGAGCAAATTCGCGGCGAGCCCATCACTACCGCGAGTGACGTGTACTCGCTGGGCGTCGTGCTTTATCGGCTTCTAACCGGCCGCTCTCCTTATCGGGTTGATACTCGAAACCCGACCGAACTGTTACGCGCTGTCAGCGACGCCGAACCCGAACGACCCAGCGCGGCCGTCCTTCGCCCACCATGCTAGGCGAACGAGTACAAGCCGATCCGTTGCAGAGCGGAAGTCAAATCGCATCTGCAAAGAAGCTGCGGCGACTCCTTCGCGGCGATCTCGACGACATCGTTCTCAAAAGCCTTCGCAAGGAACCCGGCCTGCGATATTCCTCGGTCGAACAGCTGGGCGACGATATTCGCCGCCATCTCCAGGGCCGACCGGTGAAGGCATCCCAAGGCTCTTGGAGTTATCGCGCAACGAAGTTCCTCAAACGACACAAGGTGGCAATCGTCGCGGGATGGATGTTCACCCTCGCCGTGTTGGGCGGCGTCGCCTCTACTATTCGAGAAACCCGTATCGCTCGGGAAAGTGAACGTCGTGCTGAGAAGCGGTTCAACGATATCCGCCGGCTCAGCGATTGGCTGCTCTTCGAGGTACACGATTCCATACGCGACCTCCCGGGTTCCACTCCGGCTCGCAAGCTAATCGTGCAGAAGTCTCTCGAATATCTAAGCCAATTGGCCGAGGATTCAGCCAAAGACGTGCCCTTGCAGAGGCAATTGGCGAATGCCTACGAACGGATCGGCCTCGTACAAGGTGACCCCGAAGGTTCCAATCTAGGAGACATCGACGGTGCCCTCGCGAGCTTCAATAAAGCGCTCAGTATCCGCAAAGCGATCGTAGCGGCAACGCCGAAGGAGATTAACGATCGCATCGCTCTGGCGGCCAGCTACCGGGAACTCTGCGCATTTCATGCCCGTTATGTCGGCGGCATCGGGAAAGCACTCGAATATTGCAAGCAGGCGGTTCTGGTTGCGGAGGAACTAAATCAAACCGAGCCGAAGAATGTCCCCGGGCAGATGGAACTCGCACAAGTCTATGCCGCCCTTGGAACTGTGTACGGACAAAGCAGCACGTCCGGCAACGCTGGGGACTCCTACGCTGCATTGGAAAACCATCGCAAGGCTCTCGCCTTGATGGAGGAATTGGCTCGAAGCCATCCCGACGACATCAATCTCAGTACTTGGCAGGCCAGACTGAGCATCTTGACCGCGGACGATCTCTTCGAGACTGGGCATGTTTCCCAAGCTGTCCCGCTTTATCGCGAAGCTACCCGCAGATTTGAGGATCTTGCGCAGCGAAGTAGCGGTCAGAGCTATGGGAACTTCTTGGATTTAGCGTACCAGCGCATGGGAGACATGCTCCTGGTAGCGGGCCGCTCCCAAGAATCCCTCGCTTACTACCGGAAACAGCTGGATATAGACGCAAAATTAGTAGCCGCCGATCCCAAGAACATGCTCGTGCGCACGAGTCTTGCTGCGGCTTATGCCACGTACGGTCATGGACTCTGGCGGGCGGGCCACATACCGGAAGCTTTGGCTTCTTTCCATCATGGCTTCGCTGAATTAGAGCAGAGTAAACAGACTGATTCGCGAGCAATCGGACTTGAGACCATCCTTAAGAGCTGGCTGGCCGGGGCGCTCGAGAAGAGCGGCAATTTGGAAGGAGCACTGCTGAACTACCATGCTGCCGAAGTAGCCAACCGCCGGGTTTGCGAGTCTGATCCCAACGACGTGGAGCACTGCCTGGATTTGGCTGGCACGCAGAACTGCATTGCTCGCATTTATATCCGCAAGGGCAAGGTAGCCGACGCTCTTGCGGAATACCGGAAAGCGCTTGCGCTGAGCGAGCCGCTTACTCTCGGCGACAGGCCTAACCTTGAGGCTATCTACACCGTTGTGAACAGTTATTACGGTATGGGAGAAGCATATGTTGCCTTAGCGCGCCGTCCCAACCCGCAAGGCAAAGAGGAACAATTGTGGAACCATGCGAGCGAATACTACGGAAAAAGCCGCGCTACCGTCTCCAAGATAGCTGAGTGGCGCCCCATCACTCCTAACGAGTTCGACGCTCAAGATCCAAGACAGATCGAACAACGTTGGCTCCTCTGTCAGTCGAAAATCAACAAGGCCGCTCCTCGACAGCGCGCCGGCGACGTCCGTCGTCCATTAGTCCACGCACAAGAGAACGCACCTGCGCCGCTGGCTCTTGAAAGCAAGGAAGAATAGGAATGACTTACCGCTTCGATGAGCCTTTTAGCTGCAGCGGCCTTAAGAGCGAATGCGAGAAGTCTGCCCGGACGTGACGCT
>JBPYEW010000138.1:0-3374 GCA_051984555.1 Terriglobales bacterium
AATGGCTTTCTATCAGGTGCCCTAATGGCCAACACCATGCTGGCGGTGGTAAAGCCGCAAGCTGCTCCCGGTGTAGAGATAAGAGATGTTCCCGTACCAAAGCTCGGCCCCACCGACGTCCTGGTGCGAGTTAAAGTAGCCTCTATTTGCGGCACGGACCTGCACATCTACAACTGGGATCGGTGGGCGCAGGGCCGGATCCGGCCACCACTGATTCCCGGGCATGAATTTTGCGGAGAAGTTGTGGCATTCGGCGGCGAGGTCACCAGCGTCAAGGAAGGCGACTTCGTTTCGGCCGAGATGCACGTGGCATGCGGGAAGTGCCCGCAGTGCCGTACGGGCGAAGCGCACATTTGTCAAAACGTCAGGATCATTGGCGTAGACGCCGACGGAGCATTCGCGGAATTTGTCCGCATCCCCGAATCGAATATCTGGAAGCTCGACCCGGCGATTCCGCAGGAGTATGCGTCGATTCTCGACCCCTTGGGGAACGCTGTTCACACCGTGCTTGCCGGAGAGATAGCGGCGAAGACTGTTGCAATTACCGGGTGCGGTCCAATTGGTTTATTCGCGATCGCGGTGGCCAGGGCTGTCGGTGCTGCACAGGTATTCGCGATCGAGGTGAACGAGCACAGGCGGCGAGTGGCGACTCAAATGAAAGCCGACGTCGTGCTCGATCCGTCCAAGGATGACGTTCTCTCGACCGTGATGCAGCGAACCGGGGGTTTAGGCGTTGATGTAGTGCTGGAAATGGCTGGGCATCCGGAGGCGATCCGAACAGCTTTCGACATCGTACGGCGTGGTGGCCGGATTTCTCTGCTCGGCCTTACATCGAAGCCAATCTCTCTGAACTTCTCCGAGGACATAATCTTCAAGGGCGTAACCATTCAAGGGATTAATGGACGTCGCATGTATCAAACGTGGTATCAAATGACCGCGCTGCTCAAGGCTGGAAAATTGGATTTGCATCCGGTCATCACGGATCGAATGGCAATGAAGGATTTCAGCAAAGGGATGGATCGGCTGACGACTGGCGAGGCCAGCAAAATCTTGTTGTACCCCAATGGGACGAAATAATTCTCGAGAGTTGGGGTTCACTCCCAACGCCTACTGAATTGGTTTATTTGGAGTCGACCCGCAGGACTATGTTCACAATCTGCCGGTTGTCGAACTGGCTGACGGTTTTCGTATCGCTCTTGCGCCCGTTGAATTGTGCATAGACCTCGTAGTCGATATTAGGGGAGAGGGCTGGAAACCGGTACTCCCCGTCGTTACCCACGATGTAAGTCTTGATATTACGGGTGCGCGTGTTGGTGAGATAAACGATAGCGTTCGCGACAGGCGAATCGGCATGATCCAGCACTTTGCCGGTCAAGACGCGCCCGACTTGGGCGTCCTTGTCTTTGTAGGGTGGTGCGGCAACGGCGGTAAGTCCTAGCAGAACCAGCAGCAACGCCGCTACTAATCCCTTTTTCATGACACCCCCTCCCTCAGCCGTATTTCTTCCAGGAACTCTACTTTTTTAGATGCAAGCTGACGTCAGTCCGCTCGTCATTTTCGATATGGACGGTAACCTCCGGGCCAGCTTGCAAACTCTTGTATTGCGGGGACTTATAGCCCTTCAAATCAGCCCAGATTACGTAGTCGGCCTTACCTGCGGGCACACGCTGGGCGAACTCTCCCGCATGGTCGGAATAGTGTTCCCAGCGGGCTTTTTTCTCAGTGGCCTGGCGAATCTTGATTTTGACACCGTAGATGGTGTGATCGTCTGGGCCGTATACCGTGCCGTAAATCAAGGCATACGGTTTTTCTGTTTTGTCTGACACCGCTGGCGAGGACATGCCCCGTTCCGCAATGGAGAGAACGAGGCACAAAACTGCGACTGCCGCGAATACACGCAGGAGGGCAAACTGCAAAGGGCGGGTCGCTGGATTAGGAGTAGTCACCGTCTTCGCTTTCCTCTTCCTCGTCGTCGTCGTCCTCCTCAAACTCTTCCTGTTCGACCGGCTTCAGTTCGAGCGGATCTGTAGTAACCACCTCGAACTCAGTGCCACACTCAGGGCACGAGACCACTTCTCCTTCGTCGACCTCATCTTCTTCGATGTCGAGATCGCTCTCACACTCAGGACAGGCAACCATAACTCCTCCGTTCTATTGAAAAGGCCCTGCTAATATTTAGTGGCTCCCGCGCCACGAGGTCAAGTGGGAGACGCGAGCGCTTGGCTTTGGACCCCGGGCCCGTCAATCGACAAACATTCGCTGATCTTAAGGCAAGCTCATGAAATTATCCGTCTTCCGATTCTTTGTTCTTCCGCGCAAGCAACAATCCGCAGTCCCGTCTTTTAAATCAAACAGCAAATGGCGTGCAACGGTCAGAGCTACGATTGTATTGGGTTTGGCGTCTCTGATGCTGGGCGCGGGATATTCGTTTACTGCTGCTGCGCAGAGCAGCACCAAGGGGGAAGGCACACCGGCGGAAGTCACGGCCGGTAATGCTGATCCTGAGATAGTCGCTGCTTTGAAGGATGTTTCTGCTGAGAGAATCCAAGCGAATATCGGGAAACTGGTGAGTTTCGGGACGCGGCTGACCCTATCGCCACAGGACCAGGAATCGATCGCAGCGGGACGGGGCATCGGGGCGGCAAGAGAGTGGATCAAGGCTGAGTTCGGCCGTTATTCGAAAGAATGTGGTGGGTGCTTGGAGGTGAAGGAAGATTCTTTCGTTCAGGAGAAGGCGGACCGGATTCCTTCACCGACTCAAATTACGAATGTTTATGCGGTGCTGAAGGGAACGGATGATGCCGCATCGAAGAGGATTGTCCTAGTTACGGGGCACTACGATTCGCGCAATAGCGATACATTCGACGCCAGGGGAGATGCGCCGGGAGCGAACGATGATGGGAGCGGTACAGCGGTCAGCCTAGAGTGTGCGCGAGTTCTTAGCAAGCGCAAGTTTCCGGGCACGATTATCTTCCTTGCAGTCGCAGGGGAAGAGCAGGGATTGAACGGCAGTAAGCATTTTGCCGACATGGCGAAACAGCAGGGTTGGGGCATCGAAGCGGTTCTGAACAATGACATCGTGGGCGGCAACAAAGATCCGCAACAGGATCGGAGCGTGGTGCGCGTGTTCTCAGAAGGCGTTCCCGTTGCAGCGGATGATAAGGAGCTGCGGACGATTCGGACACTTGGCGGGGAGAGCGACTCGCCATCGCGAGAATTGGCGCGATATATCACCGAAGTAGGACGAACCTACGAAGCCGGGATTAAACCAATGCTGGTGTTCCGCCTGGACCGCTACTTACGGGGCGGCGATCACTATTCTTTTAACCAGCAAGGATTCGCCGCGGTGCGGTTCACGGAATTCCGCGAGAACT
>JBPYEW010000139.1:0-22323 GCA_051984555.1 Terriglobales bacterium
TGTTCCAATTCTCGCGACCCCATTGGTCTGACGTAACCTTCGGTTTTCCCCATTCCTCGCCTACATTAACGAGGACTATGCAGGCCCTCCCCCTATCACCGCAGAAACCAACCTGCCTGGTCTTCTACCCTGGCGACTCCTGCGATCTCTCAATAAAGGAATACAACGACCTGAGTTTGCAGCGTCAGCGGCAGGCGTGGGAAATATCTGCAACAGCGCCATTACAAAAGCAACTGGCAGATCAGCAGGCGGTCATCATCGATCAGCAACAGCAGATCAAGACTCTGCAGACGAAGATAGAATCGCAGACCATGGCTGCCTTGCGACAGGAAGCGCACGATCGCGCTTCGCTCGACTTACTTGGTGCGATCATCGGTGTAGGTTTGGCTTTTCTTGTTGCTTTTGCCGTTTTCCGAAAACTGGCAAGGAATATAGAAACACCGCCGCGCGCTCAAAAGAGTGCTGCCTCGGCGGGGGCATGGTAATCCCGCTGGACCGGCCGTAATTACGTTGATGTTATCTGCTGACGACTTAGAACGGCGGTAATTCGGCCATATAACTTACTGTCGACTGGCTGAACCACACGCCGCCATCCGGCCCAAAAGCCATTTTGTCAGGATTCGCCCCAGCGATTGGTATTGGATACTCCGCAATGGGACCGCCTCCTAATGGCATGCAGCCGATCTTGTTCACGTTGCTCTCGGCCACGCATAGGCGGCTGGTGTTACCGAATGGATCGTTCAAAAGGGCGATTCCCTTGGGCATGCTGTTGGGGGTGGGAAGCTTCCAATACTGGATGGCGTATGAGGTGAGGTCGATCCGACCAATCATATTGCTGCTTTCCATGGTGAAGTACACTCCCCCATCGGGTGCGCATATGGTCCAGAACGGATGGCTGCTGCCGACTGGCAGTAAGAACTCCGACACCGTTCCGGCGGGAGTGACAAAGGCGACGCGATTGGCATTGTTCTCGGCAAACCATACGTTGCCGCCGCAAGAGGATGGCCCATGCGGGTATCGTCCGGCGGTTAAGTGGATGGCCGGCAGAAAGACGCCATTCGGCTGCACTCGTTGAATAGCACTGCTGGTCGTCACCATCACGTAGATGAGGCCGTCGGAGTTGAATGCATGACCGGCAATGCCGACGTTAGGGGCCGGAAACCTGGAGTACGTGAACAACAGGGAAGACGGGTCGAACGAGTAGAAGTAATGATTGGTTTGGTCTGAAAAATACATCACGTCCGCAGGACTGAATGCGCATCCGACAAGGCTCATGGCAGACGGACCTGCCTGCGGAACGGCGTATTCCTGGATGTCTCCCAACATGTCGATGCTATCAACGTAATTGTTCGCCAGAAAGTACACGTGTAATCCATCGGGACTCGTGCACGTGTTAGACGCGATCGTGCGCGAAGGAATCGGGTACTCGTTGAAACTCTGAGCGACTGCTGCGGCGGGAAGTGCAAGCAGAATGACGAGAACGGCAGTTTTCACAATGCTCCAATCCGAACAATTTCAGGGGGAGAGCTAAACGCGGTGCTCGTCTTTCAATAGCAGATCAATTTTTGGAGAGGCAGATAGTACTTCAGTTTTTGGCCGGATGAGCTGTGGAAATTGCAAAAAGGTTTGCGTTACTGGTACGTTCAGCGGCATCTCTGTCCGCCACATGACACTTCTGTTCACGTTTGTGGCGAGTGAATGAAAGTCGCTACCGCGATTAGTGGCATTGTCCCGCCGAACATATCAATAACGCCGACCGCTTGGCTTTCGGTGTGACACGCCACACCAAAATGCGCCTGCCATCCAGTCGCCATGCCGCCGTCCAGCCACGCAGTAAACTAACGGCATATGGGTGAGAATCGCGTTCGTTTGGTGCTGTTCGACGTCGGCGGGGTGTTGATTGAATTGTCGGGGCTGTCGATGCTCTTGTCCTGGCTCGAGAACCGCATGACTGTCGAGCAGGTTTACACCTACTGGTTGACGTCTCCGTGCGTGCGCGCGTTTGAAACCGGCAAGATCGAGGCCGATGCCTTTGCCGATCAACTTATCGCCGAACTCAAGCTCCCGGTTACAAAAAGCGAACTGCTGCGCGAATTCGCAGGCTGGGGACAGCAAGTGCTGCCGGGCGCGATCGAGTTGGCGCAGCGCATTCCGTCAGGTTATCTGCGCGCGACTCTGTGTAACACCAACGCCGTGCAGTGGCCGAATGTGATGAACCACGATGGACTGATGTCGTCGTTCGATCACCATTTCGCGTCGCATTTGACGGGTAAGATCAAGCCCGACGAAGAGGCCTTCGAGCACGTCCTCACAACCCTGCAGTGCAAAGCGTCGGAGACCGTGTTTGTCGATGACAGCCGTCTCAATGTAGACGCAGCCAAGCGTGTCGGAATGCGTGCCTTTCGCGTGAAAGGACCGGCGGAAGCCGAGCAGGTTCTGATCGAGGCAGGCATATTGTGACGGCCTGCGTTGAGAAAAAGCCGGTGAGGGAATTGCTCTACGCTACGAGCACGGTCATTCCTCGTCGGAGATGTCGTGTGCCATCAGGACGACACATTCGACCCGATTCCCCGAGAATTGAGGAACCAGCCTGCAGTCGTAAGTGATCGAGCCATTCGGGCCGTCGTAGATGAGGATGGTCGTCCTCTCATCGCCGGTCATAAAAACCGTCTTCACGTTCAGCTCGATCTGTTCGCAGATGTCTTCGCGATGTCCCATTTCGCGCAGCGTCTTGCCGCGGAACTGCTGGGCGGGAATGTCGGTGGCCAGCGCGACGGCCGAATTTACAAGGACGTGCTTCAGGTCGCGATCGAAAACCGCAACCGGTTCCGCGTATTTCTCCAGAAAAGCAACGCTCTGCGGATCGGCCGATGCAAAGTGAAAATGTCCGTGCCGAATTTTCGCGAGAAAGTTCTCGCGCAATTCGTCTGAGATGCCAACGCTGGGGAGAACGCGGCGGTGGTACATGGAAGCGCCATTTTAATCCCAACGTGATTACGAGACGTCGCTTTTATATTCTTTTTTCGTCCAACCTGGACCTTAGTTTTTCCACTTTTGGGAGGGTATCTGGCGCGGAATCGAATACCCGTTCTGACAAGACGAGCTGCACCGTTCCAAAGCTACTGTGGGGCCTGATTCATATCCGGCGGCTGCTGAGGCATTTGTGGGCTGTTCTGTCCCGGATTGCCGCCCGGGGTCAACACTGGTACGCCCGGCGCGCCTTGCTGCGGAGACTGGCCAGGCTGCTGGCCTTGTGGTCCGGCGGCGGGGTTTTGCAGGGACGGCTGCATGGGAGCGTTCAGCAGTCCACCTCGGTCGCTGGCTGGATCGTAGACGAATTGCCACTGGTCGTAGCGGTCTTTCTTGTTGAACTCGCGGATGCCCTTCTTCTTGGAGGTGCTCACGACGCCCACAATTGGGCCCCCACCGAAGGTCTGCCCTCCGAACGCGGCCTGGTTGCCGAAGCCTGCCGGCTGAGGACCGTTCGAGGCAGCATTGCTGTTGCCCGTATTCTGTGAGGACGAATCCTGGCCATTATCCTGGCCGTTGTTGTCGGGATCCTTGGGAGGCGCGACCGCGCCCACGGCATTCGCTCCTGGCGCCACTCCACCGGCAATACCCGCGGCAAAACCCATCTGGACTTCGCCAAAATGAAGCAGCTTGAAGTCCGCATTCTTATTCACCGGGTCTTTGTAGCGTTTGCGGATAAAACGGAGGTTGTTGGTATTGTCGAGCTGGTCCAGGCTCGTCGGGTAGCGTCCAAATTTCTTGTAGTACTTGCGAATGGCGCGGGAGTACTGCACTCCGCGATGGATCATCTCCTCTTCCTGATCGCGCTGCACCTGCTGCTTCATCGCGGGAATCAATGCCGCGAGTACGATGACAACCATCGCGGCCAGCATCATCAGCGTGAGCAGCACGTAGCCTTGCTCGCGTGTGCTTGCTGCTGGACGCCGCCGGAATTTGGAGCGAGAAAACATTTATCCTTGCGTCAGTGGGATGCTCTGACGGTTATTGCTTAGCACATCCTCGATTTCCACCGACGAATTCGTGATGCGCACGACTTTGTAACGTCGATCCACGATGTCACCTTCGGCGGCGATAAACACATCACCATCGTTCGACGACAGAAAAATGCGCTTGGGCTCGCCAGGTTTGCTGGCGAATCCGAAGAACTTCAGAGGAATCGGCGGTGGTGGAGGTGGTACATAAGCCTGTTGAGGCGGAGGCGCTTCCTTCACCGGAGCCTGAACAACCTTCGGAATTTCGACTTCTGCCCGGAAGATATTTCTGCCGGTTCCCGTGTACTTCGTATCTTCGCTCGCTTTCAACAGAGCGAGTTGTAAGGTCGGATCCAGCGATGGTTGCGCAGTAACCTTCTTCCCGCTGGTTTGCTTGGGAGTAGTGGTTTTGCGACCCTGCACTCGCCCTGCCGAGGCGGCTGTTGCTGCTTGCGCGGAGGCCGGCTGATTCGCCGAAGGCATGGGCGGGGGGCCGCCCGTGGGAGATAAGAACCGGTACACGATCATGCCTAGCGCGAGCACACCTAAGCCCAGCGCGGCGATGGTCTTGTTCTTATTTTCCGTACCCAGGTTCACTTACGTCATCCTCAGATAAGTTTCGACTTTGAGTTGCAGCTTGACGGTGCCGCCCTGCGCATCACCGAGCACGACACTGTCGATGATGAAGAAATTCCTGTCGCGCTCCAGCGCATTGATGAACCGGACCAGTTGTTTGTAGTCGCCTTGGCAATTGGCGTCGATGTTAATGGGCGCCAGACCCACATCATTGATTTCCTTGGTGTCGTATTTCACTTGGCCCAGCTTTACTCCCGCATCGCTGGCCAGCTTGCCGAACTGGCCGGCAATCTCGGATTCGCGCGTGGGAAGCCGGTCTTTATAAAAGCTGTCAATCTCCTGGCCGGCAATCACAACCTTCTTGTCCATGCCGCGCAGCGGTTCGACTTCGCGCGTCTTCTGTCGCGCTTCCATGCGGGCTTGCTGAAGTGCGCCTTGTCGCGAGGCTGAGGAACCGACCAGCGGAGACAGCAGAAGAACAACGGCAATAATGTCGACCGCGAGCATAACAATCAGCGCGGTTCGAAGCTTGCGTCGTGTTTGTTGCAGGTCGGCCATTAAGGACGGTTCTCCGCGGTTGTGGTCGTGAGAGGCGCCGTGCGTGCAGCCGGAACGTATCCGGCGGTAATTGCAAACTCGATGTTGTCTCCCGGAGTCTGGGAATTCGTCTGCGTATTCTGTGCCGTGATTTGCGGCTGGCGGAAGCGCGGAGATTTCTCCATGCGTCGCACTAACTCCAGCGCGCTACCGCTCGATTCGCCGGCGACGAGCAGCTTGATCTCCAATTCATTGTTCTCATCCACTTCGGGACGGATTGAGACCACGTGCAGGCGGTCGGGCATCACCCGTTCGAGTTCTTCGAAAATCTGCGTCCAGGAGAATGCTTTTCGCTCAATCAGCTCATTCAGGAACTGCGACCGGTCACGAACGTTTCGGTTTTCTGGCCGATTGAGAAATGCCTGGGCTCTTGCACGTTCCTGGTCGCGATCGTTGATCTGGGCGCGGATTTGGTCGATCATCCCGCGATCTTGCCGGGCGTAGTACCAGCCGATTGCGGTCTCGGCAACCAGGCCGAGAGTCACAATCGCAACCAGGGCAATTCCGCTCCCCCAGCGAAGCCAAAAACGCCGGGTATCCTCGTACGGCCGAGTCGCGAGATTGATATCAACACGCATTACGAAATCAGGGCTCCCACAACGCCAGCCATGCGATGCCGGGGAACAGCACCTCCGGCGGAAATTCCTAACTGGCTTTCCGTGACCAGTTCTTCGACTTCGCTTCCGGTCGCGGCGCGCAGAGCCTGTGCGGCACCGCTGGAATCAGGCAGTCCGGAAACCAGAATCTTTTCGATATTCAAGTGATACGTGTCTTGGAAGAAAACGATCGAAGGATAGACTTCTTCGGCAAGTTGTTCGCCGGTAATGGTCACGCCCCGTGGGTTTTCCAAGGTCCTGAGAAGAAGGATCTGCTGGTTGTCCAGAATCGCGATACTGGTGGTGCGAGCATCGACTTTGACTACCAACGTGGGCCGTCCCGCGTCGGCGGCTCCCAACGCGGCGAGCATCGAGGGCATCACAACTCCCGGGCTGTAACCAGCGTCGTTAAATGCGGCTTCGTAATCCTCAACGACGGTGTTCAGTGCGACAGCAGCAACGACACGCACGCCCGACCCTGAAGTCTGCGCGTGGTAGGAAACCTTCGCCTTATCGACTTCGAATGGCAATGACTTCTTCAGGCGGAAGCGGACAACTCCCTCTGCCTCCTGCCGATTCGTGGGCAACGCGTCGAAATCGACGAGGGCTACACGAACCGCAGCATCAGGCAGGACCGCCACAACGTCATGTCCTCGGGAACCGACTGCCTCCAAGACCTCGCGAATGGAGCGAGCGACTTCGTTGCGTTGGCGAAGGTTGTTCTCAATCAGGTCAGGAACAACGCTTCCCACAGTGAGTTCGCGCCCGGCATAGGATTCCAGGGCGCCAGCTCTGTCGGCGACGCGTCCGGCGAAGACCCGATCGGCAGCAATCTCGCAGGCAAGCTTCGGGCGTGCTCCCGGTTTGGAGTTAATGGCCATGTGAACTTATCGTGTGGTCTCGATGAACGTGACCTTGTTGATCTCCTTCAAGGTCGTAAGTCCTGCACGGACGCGGTCCAGCGCCGATTCACGCAGGAAGCGCATGCCTTGTTCTCGCGCCGCCCGGCGAATTTCCGACGTGGGCCGTCTGGCTAAGATCATCTCACGGATACGGTCGCTGAGTTCAAGCAATTCGTGAATGGCTGTACGCCCGCGGTAACCAGTTCCGGCACACTCGATGCAGCCTTGCCCTTCGTAGAAGGGAACCGGTCCCCATTGCTGCGGATCAAGGCCGCTCGCTTCGAGGATGTCGGGCGGATAGTGGACGGCGGTGCGGCACGAATCGCAGATCATACGCACGAGTCGTTGCGCCAGGATGCAGTTCAACGCCGAGACGAAGTTATAAGGCTCGACACCCATGTTCAGGAACCGTCCCAGCACATCGACCACGTTATTGGCGTGGACCGTGGTGAAGACCAGGTGTCCGGTGAGTGCGGAGTTGATGGCAATCTGCGCGGTTTCGGTGTCGCGGATTTCGCCCACCATGATCTTGTCGGGATCATGGCGCAAGATCGACCGCAACCCGCGGGCAAAGGTCAGGCCCTTTTTCTCGTTAACCGGAATCTGCGTGATGCCGCGGATCTGGTATTCGACCGGGTCTTCAATCGTGATGATCTTGTCTTCGTCGGTCTTGATCTCGTTGACGGCGGCGTACAGCGTTGTCGTTTTACCGGAGCCCGTTGGTCCGGTGACCAGCACCATGCCGTAGGGTTCCGAAATATAGCGCCGGAACTTGCGGAGGTCGTCCTCGGCAAAACCCACCACGTCGAGAGTCAGGGTGCGGAATTTCTCCGACATCGACTCTTTGTCGAGGACGCGGAGCACAGCGTCTTCGCCGTGGATGGAAGGCATGATCGAGACGCGGAAGTCGATGGCACGCCCGTTGTACTTGACACGGAAACGGCCGTCCTGGGGCACGCGGCGCTCGGAAATGTCGAGCTCGCTCATGACTTTGATACGCGAAATGATGGTCGAGTGATGCTCGCGTCCGATGGGCGGCATCGCCTGGGTCAAAACGCCGTCAATGCGGAATTTAATGCTGACGGAGTCGTCCCGGGTTTCAATATGAATGTCGCTGGCTCGGCGCTGCAGCGCAGTGAAGATGGTCGTATCGACGAGCCGGATGATGGGGCTGGTATCGCCGCCGGCAGTCAGCTTATCGATCGAAATGGTTTCTTCGCCCGCTTCGTCTTCGCGGATGACGTCGAGCGTGAAGCCTTCGCTGGCTTCTTCCAGAACTCGCTTCGATTGCTCAGTCTTTTTGAGAATGTCGCTGATCTGCTTCAGCGTCGAGACCTTGGTCACGATACGCTTGCCCAACAGCAGGCTGATCTCGTCGATCATCATCAGCTGGCTGGGATCGGCAATCGCCACCGCGAGCCGTCCGTCCACGGTCTCTTCCAGGGGAACGAAGTTATAGCGGAACATGAGGTCCACCGGGATCTTCTCGAACAGATCGTGATGGAGTTGAAAGTCGTTCAGGTCGACAAATTCGCAGCGATAACGGCGCGCGATATCTTTGGCCCGATCGAGTTCGTCTGTGGCGGCAGGGGGGGCTACGCGCCCGCCGTTCCCACCATTCGCTACAACTGTCTTCTTTTCTGCCATTGCTACTTCCAGTCTAACGGTTCTTCTTTAATCGTTGGTTACAACTGGCGTTCCCAGCAGGACGCCGCTTGTTGCAACTCCTTCAGCGAGCAGTACTGCGTCAGTGAATTCCCCCCGCGCCGAGGCTGAAGATCGGCAGGTAGAGCGAAATCAAAACGGCGCCTACGAAGAACGCCATGAAGATCAGGATCACCGGTTCGATCAATGCCATGGCTGCGCCTAAAGCCGTTTGCACATCTTCCTCGTAAAATTCCGCCACCGACGTAAGCATCGCGGGCAGCGCACCCGTAGACTCGCCCACTTCAATCATTTCGACGGCAAGGTCCGGGAAGATCTTCTGGTCTTCGAGGCTTCCCGCGAGGCTCTTGCCTTCGCGCACACTCGAGGTGGCGTCATCGATACCTTTCACGATTTTGCGGCTACTCATGGAAGCGCCGGCCGTTTCCATCGCGGGTACGAGCGAGAGGCCGCCCATGAGCAGGGTCGAAAGTGTCCTGGCAAACGTCGCTACCTGTTGCTTCAAGACGATAGGGCCTACGACAGGCAACGCCAACACAACCCGGTCAATGTGCTCCGCCCCTTTATCCGTATTCTTCCAGCGCCAAACGACGAACGCGATCAGCGCTACCGCCGGGATGATGAACAGGATGTACTGTCTTGAGAAATTCCCAACCGACAACATGAAAACCGTGATTGCCGGTAGCTCCGCATTCAAGCTGGAGAACAGCTGAGCAAACTGCGGGACTACGTAGGTCACCAGGAAGCTCAGCATAACAATCACAACCACGACCAGCAGCGCTGGATATACCAGCGACACGGCGAGCTTTTTGCGAAACGATTGGCTCATGCGCTGGAACGAGATATAGCGCTGCAGAACTTCTTCGATGTTGCCGCTCTTTTCCCCAGCCATCAGCGTGGTGGTGTAGAGCTTGGGGAACACGCGTTGGGCAGCGAAGGCGTCGGAAAGCAATTCACCGCTGCGAACCCGGTCGCGCACATTGTCCAGCAGAGTACGCAAGTAGGCGTTTCGCTGGCGCTTGATCAGCAGTTCCAGCGAATTGAGGATCGGCAGTCCGGCATGAATTAGCGTCAGGAATTGCTGGTTGAAAATGATGAAGTCACTCTGCTTCACCTTGCGGCGGCGACCCAGGCTGGCTTCGCCCCCGGTGAGCAGGCCGCGAGGCTTCACCGAGTAGACGAGAAAGCCTTGCTGGGAGAAGCGGTCCCTGACCTCGGCTTCGGAGTAGCCGTGTTCGATCTGCTGCAGGGTCCGGCCACGCTCGTCGGCCATCTTGATGACAAATTCAGCCATGTGTGCTACTTAGAAGAACTCCGTTGTCGTCAGTTTATCATTCTGCGCATCGCGGAAGTATGTCTAATCTTCGTAATTACAACGGTTTGCGAATCCAGAGTGCTATCCCTTCTGTATTAGACGCGAGATCGCTCCCTTCGGAGACAAGCCTCGTACTCTTCAAAGCTGGCCCAAGTCGCCTTCGATAGTCTCTACTCCCGGAGGAGGGCTGAAACGGAAGCGTTCGTCGGACACAGGAAGGTCTTCCTTCGCTCCCGAGAAACGGTATTCCATCACTGACCCATCGGTTTGATTCAGAAGAATGCGCGCGATCTCGTGCCCCGGCGTGATCTCAAGCACTACGAGCTCAATCATGTTCTCCATACCCTTGGGGGCACCTCTCAAGACAAAATCTCCCGGAACCAGTGGAGCGATGTCGGGCGCCAGAGACAGCCCTTTTAACTCCTTGTTGAGCTTTGTTTTACCAAGGAGAAGCGCAAGCGGTGAACGAAGGTCCCCAAGCTTGCGGAAAGACTCCTTCCGGGCCTGTCGTTCACTGGGCACGTAAAACCAAACCTCTTGGCCGTCGCTGACAAACAGCTTCTCCTTAGGAGAACGGTATTCCCAGCGCATCTTGCGTGGCTTCTTTAACCAAAGTGTGCCTGACTCGGTGCGCTCCATGCCATTACCGCGGTAGGTTTCCGTGAACTCTGTCTGGAGCGAGCGAAGATGGTTGTAGTGTTCGTCGACCGCGTCCGCCACCCTGCGAACGTCGGGGGCGGTTTCCGCTTGTGGATAAGCCAGCGTGCTGCCGGCCAAAGCCACTGTAAGCAACAGTAATGTTGAGGCTTTCACGGGTTGTAAGTTAGATGAAAGAACGCTGTGCAGGGTACCAGATCGCCGTGGAAATTACGTGCTGCTGACATAAATGGAGCAGTGTTGCAGCCCGGCCATTTTTCGGAATGACGTGACCTTCTGAAAAATATATTCGAAGACAGGATTGTGATACACGATGTAAGCCGGACGCGGGTTTTGCTGCAACGACAATTCAAGATTTGCCAGGACGGCCTCGAGGACTGGTTCCGGGAACGGGTTGAAGAGATAAACCACCAGTGGTTCGAGGGGGAATTCGAATCTCCTCGCGTCCCGGCAGACAAACTCCACTTCAAACGGCCCCTCATTGTGCCTTCGATATCGATCCAGGTTCTGCTGTGCCACGCTGTGCAGTCTTGGCAGAAGTTCGACACCCACGATGCGGCGAAAGGGGAAGTCGGACGCCATCATAAGGGTTCTACCCTTGCCTGAACCCAGGTCGATGAACGTGAACTCCGGGAACGAGATGGGCAATCGGCGCATCATCTCGGAGAATTGCTCCGGTGCAGTCGGCTGATAGGCAGAACTGAAGGTTCCGACCAGGCGCTCCCACACCGTCACGGTAGCGCTGGTGGTGTCGACCCGATGATCCCAGTCGAAATCAGCATCTCCATAACGCTGGCGATGACGCTCGGGAGTGGATTCGCGAACAAAATCCCAGATCTGGGTGAAGAACTCCTTCGAAGTGGCCAGCAATCCGCGAGTTGGCAGACGTATCTTCCACCAATCCCAAATCACTGGAGCGAGACGGAGTTCCTCGTCAGATGACTTCATTCGAAGATAGTAGCGGATGAAAGATTTCTATTCCATGTCGCCGGGCCGGTTCGCGATGTTTTCATTTGCCGTGGATCGACGGCCACCTTGGTTGTGACAGCTTCCAGTACGTCAACGAGAGTCGGCGCTATGTCGTCTTGATACGGCAAAGTAGAGAGAATACTTCCGGGACAGGATTACAGCACAGGCTGGATATTCTTGAATGAAACTTTGCCGGGTTTATATCCGGGCGGAGTTCCTTTGGTGATGAAGGGAAAGTTGTCGGGATCACGAACTTCGACGCGACCACCGGCTATGAGCTTATAGGGCTTGTGATCGGGGTCAACCGGAATGCCGCGCAACATTCCTGCCTGAATCATGTCTTCAAAGGAGGAGGGAAACTGTCCGATTTTGCGGCGGTAGTCGTCCGTGAGCTTTTCCAGATTGATGACGTCATCCTCGACCTGGAGGGCGCGAAGATGGGCCACGGCATTGAGGCGAATGTCACGGGATTCGGTGCTCTGGAAAGACGTAATCCAAAGCATGCGAGCCATCTGCTTTTCGCCGGCATGCTGGGCCATGCTGGCAGCCATCGCATGCATGAAGGGATGCGCCTTGGGAATTTTGGAACCAGTATCGAAAGCCTCAGCGGCTTTCTTGTAATCGTGCAGCTCGAGGTAGTAGATAAATCCCAGATTGTTGTACAGCTTCCAGTTCCCAGGGTTCTCGGCGATTCCTCGCTGTACCAGTTGAACCGCCCGCTCCGGTTCACCCGCGCCTTGTGGCGGCGATGAAGACAAGAAATTGGCGCCGTATTCATAGGCAACCAGCAGGTGAGGATCGAGGGCCGTGGTGATTTCGAGTAGCGGCCCGAGCAGTTTGTATTCCTCTGCTCCCGCCCGATGTTTGCCGCCGAAGTACTGCACAGCCCGAGTCCAATAAATATCAGCCATAAGGCCGGTGTAGCCAAGACTCAAGCGTTTCAGAACTTTCGGCGAAGAGATGTAAAGAATTTCACGAAGCGACGCGCTTCCCCGCGCTTCGTCCACCTTGCGCAGCAACAGAACAACGCCGGCAAGAAAGACGAACAATAAGAGACTCGCGGTAAGCGTTGTGCGCAGCGAGGGCTTCATTTCAGATTCCGACGCTCAAAGATGAGCACCGCGCCTGAAATTGCCATTGCGGTATAGAGCAGCGCGTACATCGTGTTGTAAAAGATCAATCGCCCCGCCACGGCCTCTCCGTGTGCCACCGACGAAATCACATTCAGAGCTGAAAGATTCGGTATCAGGTAGGCAGCCGCCATGGCGAACCAGTGCGGTAGGCCCTTGGCCATCGCGGCAAATCCGCGCAGATCTTCGGCGAAGCTGCCGATCACAAATAAAGAGAACGCGAAAATAGCCGACATCAGTGGTGTCGAAAACGACGAGAACAGCAGCGCGAGCGAGGTGACGATAAGAAATTCAAGAATGATGAAATAGAGCGCGATGAGCACCCATCCGTCAGGCCGGGCGAAGTGACGGGACACGTAGAGGAGGGCGGCAAATACTCCGATGGCCATGAGAAACGCATTCACCACCAGCGTGCCCACTAGTCCGAAGAACTTGCCGAGAATGAATTCCCAGCGCCGGACCGGACGGGAAAGGACCGTGTACAGCGTCCGCTTGTCAATCTCTTTTGCCACCAACCCTATGCCAATAAAGATGGCAATCACGACACCGAAGAGGGAGACCGCGGTCAATCCGAGATTCACAACCACGAGCCGCTCAATGTCGAGAGAGATCTGGCCGACCAGGATCGCGCCGCCGCTCATCAACAGGGCAAAGGCAATCAGGTTGTAGAGCACGCGATCGCGGACGGCTTCGCGGAAGGTGTTGGCGGCAATCGCGGTAATGCGGCTTCTCATGCATTCACCTCCGAATGAGGCTTATCCGCCGCGAGTCTCTCCAGGAAATAATCTTCCAGAGTCGTGCGCACGGGCGTGAGCGAAATCAGCCGCAGGTTTTCACGGCGCAGAATGTCCAGCGCGACATCCTGCTGATCTTCGGCTACCACGGCTCGCACAGTTTCTCCGCTGACATGACATTCGGCGCCAAAGCTGCGAAAGGCTGCTGGAATGGCCGGTCCTTGCCACACGAACTCGACCTTGCCATGCATGCGGGACGTGAGGTCCGCGACTACGCCGACGCCCTTCAGTTCACCCTTGTTAATGACGGCGACGCGATCGCAAAGCGCTTCGGCATCTGACAATATATGGGTCGAGAAGAAGACCGTTTTGCCGTCTTTATTTAATTGATCGATCAGGTCGCGCACTTCGCGGCGGCCCATCGGATCCAAACCCGACATGGGTTCGTCGAGGAAGACGATCTTGGGATCGTGCAGGATCGCCTGGGCGATGCCCACGCGCTGCAGCATGCCCTTGGAGAACTTGCGCAGGGGCAGGCGTTTGACGTCATGAAGGCCGACACGCTGCAACATGGCGTCGACTTTGTCATTGCGGCCGGCGCTCGGCATGCCCGAGAGTTGGCCGTAGTAGTTCAGCAACTCGTGCGCAGTCAGGTGATCGTAGAAGTAAGGCTGTTCCGGTAAGAACCCGATCTGTGCTTTCACCCGCGGATCATTCACATCTAATCCCAAAATGCGAGCAGAACCGTTAGAAGGCGCCACCAGGCCCATGAGCATCTTGAGCGTCGTGGTCTTTCCGGCGCCATTGGGACCGAGAAATCCGAAGACCTCTCCTTCTTCAATAGAAAGGTGCAAGGGAAACAGCGCTCGCTTAGGCCGCTTGCGCCAGAAACCTACAGAATAGGTTTTTTCCAATCCCAAAATCTCAATGGCAGGCATTTCCCAATACTCAGAACCAGAATTTACCTTCGGACATGCAGAAATAATTATATGCAGTTAGTGAGAGAACGGAGTTGCAAGGCAGATTACGGAGGTCACCAGGCGCGAAGTCCGGTTTTGGCGCCGGGCAAGGACGAAGCACTTGCCCGGAACCCAATTTCAAAGCGGTTACAGAATGTTCGGATAGGCAATGCATCCGGCAACAGTCGTAACCGGAGTGTTACCTGCCACAGGTTGCGAACGCAAGACCGCATCGGAGGTCGAGCAGAATTCATGATCGCCACTCGATTGCGGGCTGATGGGGCTAGCGCCGGCAACGAAGTCGACGTTCAGAGTTCCCTTAGGTATCCCCGTAGCACTTAGGTAGAAGCCAGTCTTGCCGATTCCGCCCGGCGCGGCCGTCGATACGGAGTTGTCCAAAAGACAAGCCGACGCCGCAGTTGGAGGGGCACAAGCGATTCCGCCCAGGTTACTTAAAACCGTGGCGTATCCAACGGTCGGGAACGCGGTGTAATACGACACCTCGGCCGTCTTTATCTGGCGAATTGAGCTTACGGCCGACGATTCGTTGGCAGCGATTCTGGCGCGCGTAAGACTCGGAATTGCGACCGCCGCGATGATCAGGATGATCGCGACCACGATCAAAAGTTCAATAAGCGAGAAACCCTTTTGTTGCCGCATTGTCATTTACCCAAGCTGGCCCGAACGAGACGCTAGTTCGGAGCCTCCCAATCGCTTACGTTGCAGATGGGGGGCCAATCGGGTTCTGTCTAAACTATCGGTAAGCTATTGAAAAAGCATCGCCAGCGCAGCTTATATTGGCCAAATTCCCGATGCGGAACCCCTACTTTCGAGATGGGACGACAATATTTGTCAAAGTTGCACAATTGTGTCGCGAACAATAGGTGTCCTCTTCGGTGGGCGAGTAAGAAATGGTGCCAAGGCTAACTTCGTCCGAGGAGCGGGTCGAAAACCGGCATTCGTCCGGCAAACTTCAATTCGCGCGAAGCTAGGAGTGATCTTCAACGCAGTATGCGTTGCGGAACGGAACTTCAAGCGGGTCGCGAAGTCTCTGCTGGGCCAGGTAAGTTAGGAACTCCGGAAGTTCCGAGGCCTCTAACATGATCCGTCCCGTCACCGGCGCGGCGTTCAGGTACAGCTCAATCACTTCTGTATCGGGGAAGAGAGTAGAGATTCGTTGGCAGAAGCGCAGTTTCTGGTCGCGAGTCAATGTGTAGCACAAGATGGCAAAGTCGAATTTTTTCGAAGCGCGAACAACCGCATCGAGATCAGAAATCTTCTGCACCTCAGCGACATGGAAGTCGAGTGCGCACAAATATTCCGAACGCACCGACAGCAAGATACGATCATTTGAAGTATTTAGGATTTGCATTCCTGCACCGCAAGCTGGGCACAACGTATCACACACAAAGAGGCAGCAACTCTGAACTCTTGATGAATTTTTGCTGACGCTTGCGGCTTTTATGCTGAAGATAATCTGAACGCAACAGACAGATTATCTTAAGAATATGTTCGCCGTTTAAAAACTCTTCGCAAGCTCGGCTGTTGTTATTATGGAAAAAACGGAAGTTTGCCAAGAAACTTCGACTTCGGTTCACGATTCTCGCGCCAATGCAGATATTGCTCATCGAGGACGACCACAAACTTGCCCGCTCCGTACAAAAAGGTTTGACCACCGAGGGTTACTCGGTAACAGTTGCCAACACCGGCGAAGATGGATATTTCCTTGCGTCCAACAGCAACTTCGACGTGATGCTGCTAGACATCCTCTTACCCGGGCGGGATGGTCTGGAAATTCTTTCCGCCTTGCGCCATAAAGGTATCTACACGCCCGTTTTAGTGCTAACCGCCAAAGATGCTGTTCATGATCGAGTACGCGGTCTCGACGCAGGTGCGGACGATTACCTCGTAAAACCATTTGCCTTTCCCGAGTTGCTGGCTCGCATTCGAGCTCTTCTGAGGCGTGGAAGAGTTGATCCGATTGCTCCTCTGAAGTGTGCCGACCTGGAGCTTAATTCGATGTCGCATATTGTTTCCAGGGCAGGTATATCGATCGTTCTTACGCCTCGCGAATTCGAGGTCCTGGAATACCTTCTACATAATCAAGGGCAGGTAGTCTCACGAGAAATGTTGGCAAGAGATATATGGAAACAAACTTCACGGTTCACGCCGCTAGACAATGTCATAGATGTGCATATAGCGCGGCTACGCCGCAAGATTGACGAAACTTTCACGCCCAAGCTCTTGCACACCGTCCGGGGAGTCGGGTTCATTCTCCGTGAGGGGATGGCTTAATGCGGGCGTTGCGAACGATCCGATCCCGCGTGGCAATGTCTCACGCCGGGCTTGTGCTGGTAATTCTGCTTTTGTATATCGCGCTGGCGTCTCTTCTGTTCTGGTGGCAGCTGACCCACCAGCAATATAGAGATGCTATTCAGAATGTTGAAACAGCGGAAGGTTTACTCCACTTCGCTGACGATGGACACATTGTTCTCGACGAGGACTACCACAATCACCCTAATAGCCGCTTGGTGCAGGAACGACTCGTCGAGATCCGCGATTTCAACACGGGTGTTGTGTTGTTTCGGAATGCAAGACTTGCCGGTCGTTCTCTAGGAGGCGTCCCGTTTCCGGGTGAAGGCGTGAATTACTCTCCGCACTCCTATCGAATGGCGGATGGCACGCGTGTTTTGTTGATCAGTCACGAACACGACATCAATCACCGAACCATACTTATTCGTCAAGGATATGAAATAGCGCCTCTGATAGAACGCCTGAAACAATTCATCATAGTTCTGTGCGCGACGATTCCAGGCACGTTTGTGATCGCGGTTCTTGTGGGGTTTCGCTTCGCGAAGAGAACCTTGTCTCCGCTCGAGATGATGATAAAGAGAGCAGAGCACATCGGTCCGAAGGATTTGAATGAAAGGCTGCCGGGTTCCAATCGTGAGGACGAACTCGGGCGTTTAGCTTTCGTGATAAACGGTCTTCTTGACCGGCTCCAGGCCGAGGTCAATGGAATGCAGCGGTTCACTGCCGACGTGTCGCACGAGTTGCGGACGCCGCTGGCCGTTCTCCGAAGTACAGGGGAAGTTGCCCTACAAGGCCCGTTAAGCATTCACGAGTGCGAAGAGATTATTTCCAGCATGCTGGAAGAGGCAAATCGGCTAACCTGCCTGATTGAGAATCTCTTGATGATCTCGCGGATGGATGCAGGGGCCGTCACGCTCAAGAGGCAGCGATGCGACGCATTTCTTCTATTGCAGGAGTGTGTGAGCATTTTGGATGTTCTTGCCCAAGAAAAGCAGCAGACGATTACATGCCGGATCGATGGCAACGCGATCATCCTCGCGGATGAGCTTCTTCTGCGCCAAGCCTTAATCAATGTCATACATAATGCGATCAAGTTCACGCCGGAAGCCCGCTCGCTCCTGGTGGAAGGGGTTACGACCCGTTCCGGAGAAGTTGAGATCCATGTGGAGGACGAGGGTCCGGGTATACCAGAGTCAGTTCGGCAGGATATCTTCAAGAGATTCATTCATCTCTCACCCAATCAAGCTGGGGCAGGCTTGGGCCTATCGATTACGAAGTGGATTGTGGAGGCGCACGACGGCAGGATCTGCGTGAGTCAGAGCGCATCGGGAGGATCTCGATTTTCAATTTATCTGCCCGAAGATACACACCACGAGACATTTGCGTCAGCGGGACGCGCCGTGACCGGTTCCTACTGACTACCTAAGACATCTGGAACTTGGAGTTTGAAACTTGGAATGGGGCAGAACTGGCGCGCCCGGAGAGATTCGAACTCCCGACCTATTGCTCCGGAGGCAATCGCTCTATCCAGCTGAGCTACGGGCGCGCGCCTCTACAAGTCTACAGTGAGGCGATAGACAGTGGCTAGTGGGCAGCGATCAGCAACGAGCACTCAGTAATCAGCAATGATCAGTGGCGCTGAGCGATCTTAAACATATTGCGGATATAGAAGATGTCTTTTTGCGGATATGAAGACGTCTTCTGGTATCGGTTGGATAGCAAGCGTGATAGTAGAGAAGTGCCCTGCCGTCGAATCGCGGTGCGGATAGCTATTGTGGGATGGTGCCGGAATGACAACAGGAAAGGCACGATCGACCGACAAATGGAAAAGGCAGGATCACACGAGTGCTCCTGCCTGTAAAAACTTGTGAGTTTGTGCTGCTTCCTAAACTTACCAGCGTCCGCCGCCGCGGCCTCCGCGATCGCGTCCACGCCCGCCACCACCACCTGCACCGCCGCCAGCACGTTCGGCCTTGGGGCGAGCCTCGTTTACATTAAGCGTGCGTCCCCCATACTGGGATCCGTTCAAGGCGGCGATTGCTTTGTCGCCCTCTTCGGCGTTTGCCATCTCGACAAAGCCGAAGCCGCGCGATCTGCCCGTGTCACGATCGGTAAGGATCGAGACCCGGTCGACCTGTCCATACTGCTCGAACAACTGGCGCAACTCATCTTCACCAGTGTTGAAGCTGAGATTCCCAACGAAGATATTCTTCACGCGAATGCCTCAGTCCTGGAGCTATTTGAATCTGGCTGTCTTCGGCGGGAGCGCGAATAGCGAAGCGTCTCGTGGTCGGACTTGCGAACAGTTCAAACGCGGCTGAAGTATAGCAGGGTTTCCTCGAAAATAAACCGCATACGATACATTGCAGAACAGTTACAGTCCCAGTTTGGAAATGATCTCCCCCAGCACATGCGCAGAATGTTGCAAACTGGCGACCTCGCTATCCTTGAGCTCCACCCGCAACACTTTGGCGATTCCCGTGCGGTTTACGACCGTGGGAAGGCTAAGGCACACGTCATTTATCCCGTAGTAGTTCTCGATCAGGCTCGATACGGACAGCACCGTATTTTGATTGCGTAAGACGGCCTGGGTGATCCGCATGAGTCCGGCGGCGACGGCATAGTAGGTCGCTCCTTTGCGCTCGATAATCCGGTAAGCGGCGTCACGGGTCTGGTGGAAGATGTCGTCCATAACTTTGGGGTCGCAGGGCTGGCCATGGGCGGCAGCGAACTTCTCCAGTTGCATGCCCGCGATGTTGGCTAATGACCACACCGGCACCTCGCTATCTCCATGTTCACCAACGATAAAGGCGTGCACGCTGCGGGCGTCGACACCGAAATGCTGGCTCAATAGGTAGCGGAAACGAGCAGTATCGAGAATCGTCCCGGAGCCTATGACCTGGCGGGAAGGGAGCTTCGAGAGCTTCCAAGCCACGTAAGTCAAGACATCGACTGGGTTCGTGGCTATCAGGAGGATGGCAGTGTTGTTCTTTTCAACAATCCGGGGAATGATCTCGCGCCAAATAGCTGCGTTCTTATGCACGAGATCGAGACGGGTTTCCCCGGGTTTTTGCCCTGCGCCGGCGGCAAGGACGATAACCGAGGCGCCCGCACAGTCGGGGTAGTCTCCGGCCCAAACGCGTGTGGGGTGCGCGAAGGGGATTGCGTGGTTCAGGTCCATTGCCTCGCCTTCGGCTTTGGCTCGGTTGGCGTCAATGAGGACGATTTCGGCGGCCAGACCGCTGAGCAGGAGTGCATAGGCGAAGCTGGCGCCGACATTCCCCACGCCTACGACGGCTACTCGGGTCGGACAGCCCAGATCATTTGAGACAGAACTCACGAGTCCTCCGGAAAGCGTTTCGCGCCCGGCAGTCAGCACTTAACCTTGATTATTTTGGACTTGTCGCACTGCCGCATCCCACCGCGCCACATTGTTTCACAGTGCTGGTATTTGAGAGCAGATAAGACGGCTCCTCGATTGTGCAATGGCAATAAAGTCCCAGGTGAGGGAACGGGAAGATCACAGTGTTACGGTTTTGCGACCTGGTCTAGGCGAAGCGCTAAGCACAGTTTCACTTAGCGGTTCTCCGTCCACCACGAATAGCGTCGAGCGCGATCGGGCCCGCCCCGAAAAAGATCAAGGCGAACGCCATGGTCGCGACCGCGAGCGGAAGTTCCATTCCTCCTTGACCGGTGAGCCCGTGTCTCCAGTGAACTTTGGCGATCGCCACGGCTAGGTCGATCAGAATTGCGGCAGCCGCGATTCGGGTAACGAGGCCGGCGATCACCAGGATTCCTCCAAAGAATTCAGCAAACGCGGAGAAGTAAGCAAGCCATCCGGGAAGGCCGAGGCTGCTGACGAACCCGACATGATGATGTAAGCCTCCGAAGACCTTGGGGTAGCCGTGCGCGATCATAATGGCCCCGACCACGATTCGCATGACGACCAGGGCGAGCGGTTGTAAACGATCGAGATATCCCAAACCTGACCTCCGACGTTACAGGCTAGCGGATTGGAGTAGTTCCATGTAATAGGCAGGGGGATTCGGACGCAGTCATTGCCGGCTGAATTACCCCGGCCGGAGCCTATCGCTCCTATTTCTCAGAATTTTCTCAGGAACATTTCAGGAGATCTAAAGGACATGCGCGCGGCTGCTCCCCTACTCTTGAACCATCTCACGGGGCACCTGGACAAGGTCACAGGTCCAAAAGGATGGTTGCGATGGTCAAGCGTTTAGCGGTGTTTTTGTACGGGCTGGTCAGCTATACGATCTTCTTCCTGACGTTCGTATATGCGGTAGGTTTTATCGGAAATCTATACGTTCCGCATTCATTGGACTCGGCCGCCCGCATGGCGTTCTTGCCGGCTCTTCTTATCGATGCTCTCCTGCTGCTGGTTTTCGCAGTCCAGCACAGCGTCATGGCGCGACCTGCGTTTAAGGAAGTTTTGACGCGATTCATTCCTGCGGCCGCCGAGCGCAGTACATATGTGTTGTGCTCCAGCCTGTTGCTTATTGCCTTGTTTGCGTTCTGGCAGCCAATGGGTGGCGTCATTTGGAACGTCACAAATCCCCGGGCCGCGACTGTTCTCAACCTGGTCTTCGGATTTGGCTTTGCGCTGGTCTTCGTCGCCACTCTGCTCATAAACCACTTCGACCTGTTCGGTCTGCGGCAGGTGGCGTTGCATCTGATGGGGAAGCCGTATACGTATCTCGAATTCCGCACGCCGCTTTTCTACCGGTACGTGCGTCATCCGCTGTATGTGGGCTGGTTGATCGCTTTCTGGGCAACGCCTACGATGACCGCCGCGCATCTTCTGTTCGCGGTGCTCACTTCGGCGTACATCCTCACTGCGATTCGCTGGGAAGAGAAAGACCTGGTCGTCGTTCACGGCGCGAAGTACCGGGATTATCAGAAGCGCGTACCGAAGCTGATTCCATCGTTGGCTCCGTATAGCTCATCAGAGGAACGCATGGTGCGTGCCTCCAGTTCAGTCACGTAATTTGGTTGGATCAAAGGCGGGGCGGCGCGAGCCGCCCTTTCTTCTTGGGCGTAAAACATCCTCAGGACGCCGAGATTTTTCGCGTTCTGGCGGTAGCTGGCGTCGTCCAACCCAAGAAGGCGGATACTTCCTGCACCAGTTGCTCCCAGGCTGGCTCTCCCGGGGCTACCATGTGACTTCGGCTTGGCAGTTCGACAAAGCGGGCTCCCCGGATTCGCGCTGCGATCAGCTTTCCTTCTTGCACCGGAACAGCTCCATCCTCACGCGAGTGCAGCACCAGTGTTGGGCAGCTGATCTCCGGCAGCATGTCGAGTATCTTAAAGTTAGGGAACTCGGCGAGCATGCGCGCGGCGTTCTCGGGAGATGCCGAAATCCGCTGCAACTCGTTCAGCCATGCCGCCTCTACTGGGTCAGCATCCGGGCGGAACAGCGTAGTCCACAACTGCCGGAATGCCGGATTGTCCCGTCCCCACCCGGAACGTACGAGGTTGAGCATCGCAGCCAGGTGTTCCTGTGCGCCCGGGCCCGGTGCGGGCCACCCGTTCGCGAATGTTCCGTTGATAATCAGTTTTGTGACTCGCTCGGGATGACGCACCGCATACGCGATTCCCACCGCAGCGCCTTGGCACCCGCCGCTGATTGCGAATTTTTCCAGTCCAGCAGCATCCACTAGTTCTTCAAAATCCCGAACGCTTCTCTCGAATGAAAAATCGCTGATGTTCCAGTCCGACAGACCGCTGCCCCGCTGGTCATAGCGCAGCAGGGTGTTGTGCTGCATAACGCTCGAGAGCCACTGCCGCCGCGGCGGGGTCCTCCATTCGAAATCAAGATGATTGAGCCAGTGAATCGCACGCACGAGCGCCGGACCTTGGCCTCCCATGCTGTACGCGATGCGGACGCCGTCGCT
>JBPYEW010000140.1:0-5421 GCA_051984555.1 Terriglobales bacterium
TCAATATATCTTCGGCGTCGTGCAATGCGCGTGAGCTGAATTCCAGCTGGGCCGAGTCACGATAGGTCTTCGCCTCGTCCACCAGACCGAAACCAATCTCTACGTCCGCTTCGATTAGACCGACCAGAATCTTGTCGGCCACTTTGCCTGTGATTGGGTGCAAATGGAACTCCAATCCGCTGAACCTCAGCGCATACTATCCAGAGTAGGAAGGTGCGCACGCCTGCGGTGACGTGCGCACACCCGGTCAATTACTGGACAGCCGCCTTCTGCGCCGCGGGCACATCATACCGATCGGCGTTCATCACTTTCGTCCACGCCGCCACGAAATCTTTCACGAATTTCTCCTTGGAGTCCGCACACGCATAGACTTCCGCAAGCGCGCGAAGCTGGGAGTGCGAACCGAAAAGCAGATCGGTACGTGTGGCGGTCCATTTCAGGTCGCCGCTGGCGCGATCCCGCCCGTCATACACGGCTCCCGAGCCATTCGATGTACTGGATGGCTGCCATTCCGTACCCATGTCGAGCAGGTTGACGAAGAAGTCGTTCGTCAACGTCCCGGGTCGCTTCGTGAGAACGCCGTGCTTCGATTGGCCGAAATTCGCATTCAGTACCCGCATACCCCCGAGAAGAACCGTCGTCTCCGGAGCGGTCAGCCTCATCAGCTGTACGCGATCGAGGAATAGTTGATCCACGGGTCGCTTCTCGCCCTTTCGCACATAGTTGCGGAAGGGGTCTGCAGCCGGTTCCAGCACCGCGAACGAATGCACATCCGTTTGCTCCTGCGACGCATCCGTGCGACCCGGTGCAAACGGTACCTTCACGTCGTACCCTGCTTTTTTCGCGGCCTCTTCAATGGCAGCGTTCCCGGCGAGAACGATCAAGTCGGCAATGGATATCTTCTTTCCCCTCGAACCATTCGTCTGCGAACTGTTGAACTCCTGTTGAATCGCTTCCAGCTTCTTCAGGACCTTCGCCAGCACTGCTGGTTGGTTCACCTCCCAATCCTTTTGCGGAGAGAGGCGGACTCGCGATCCATTTGCTCCCCCGCGCTTATCGGATCCCCGGAAGCTCGATGCTGACGCCCATGCCGTCGAAACGAGTTCGGAAATCGACAAGCCCGAGCCAAGGATCTTCGCCTTCAGCGCGGCGACATCCTTGTCGTCGATCAGTTTGTGATCTACGGCGGGAAGTGGGTCCTGCCAAAGCTGTGGCTCCTTCGGGACCAGCGGGCCCAGGTACCGCGAAAGTGGCCCCATATCTCGATGAGTGAGCTTGAACCACGCTTTGGCAAATGCGTCGGCGAACTCGTCCGGATGATCGAGAAACCGCTTCGAGATCGGCCCATAAGCCGGGTCCACTCTAAGGGCCAGGTCTGTCGTGAGCATAAATGGCGCGTGCTTTTTGGATGGATCGTGGGCGTCGGGAACCGTCCCCGCTCCCGCCCCGTTCTTCGGTGTCCACTGGTTGGCTCCGGCGGGACTCTTTGTGAGCTCCCATTCAAAGCCAAACAAGTTCTCCAGGTAGTTGTTACTCCACTTGACCGGCGTGGTGGTCCATGCCCCCTCGAGTCCGCTGGTGATGGTATCGCCGCCCTTGCCGCTGCCGAACTTGTTCGTCCAGCCGAAACCCTGGTACTCGACATCCGCGCCTTCCGGTTCTGCGCCGACGTACTCCACCGGAACCGCTGCGCCGTGGGTCTTCCCGAACGTATGTCCACCCGCAATGAGGGCGACCGTTTCCTCGTCGTTCATTGCCATGCGGGCGAAGGTTTCGCGGATGTCTCGAGCCGCAGCGATAGGGTCCGGTTTTCCATTCGGACCTTCCGGATTCACGTAAATCAAACCCATCTGCACCGCGCCCAAGGGATTCGCCAGGTCACGCTCCCCGCTGTACCGTTCATCGGCCAGCCACTTGCCTTCGGGGCCCCAGTAGATGTCATCTTCCGGTTCCCACACGTCCTCGCGTCCTCCCCCAAAACCGAAAGTCTTAAATCCCATGGACTCGAGGGCGACATTGCCCGCGAGGATCATCAGGTCGGCCCAGGAAATCTTGCGGCCATACTTCTGCTTGATCGGCCAAAGCAGGCGGCGCGCCTTGTCCAGGTTGGCGTTATCGGGCCAACTGTTGAGCGGAGCAAAACGCTGCCCACCCGAACCTGCCCCGCCGCGCCCATCTCCCGTGCGATACGTGCCTGCGCTATGCCATGCCATGCGAATGAAGAACGGCCCGTAGTGTCCATAATCGGCCGGCCACCATGGCTGCGAGGCCGTCATTAAGGCATGTAAGTCCTTGACCACCGCCGGCAAATCGAGGCTCTTGAATTCTTGTGCGTAATTGAAGTCTTTACCCATCGGGTCCGACAGCGGAGAGTGCTGATGGAGGACGTCAAGGTTCAGTTGGTTCGGCCACCAGTCGGCATTGCTCAGGGCTCTACCGGCACCATGCGCGACCGGGCACTTGGATTCTGTTGAGGAGGCTTTTTCCTGGGGGCCGGCCCCCGCTGCAGCAGCTAGTTCTTTTTCCATGCTGCTCATCTTCATCTCCCGGACGCCAGAGGTACAATATATCTTTCCTATAATTGCCATAGGATTTGCATCTCACAGTTTTTGAGGGCCGCCTTGGAAGTTCACCAGCTTCGTTATTTCTGCGCTGTCGCCCGTCACGGCACCTTCACCCGTGCTTCGGAAATTGAACATGTCGCTCAGCCTTCTCTATCGCAACAAATCCTAAAGCTCGAGGCTGAGTTGGGGGCAAGGCTATTCGATCGGCTGCCGCGCTCTGCCAAGCTGACGGTCTTCGGGAAGGCTTTCCTGCCCAAAGCTGAGCGCATCCTTCGTGAATTGGTGGAAGCAAAGACTGAGCTTCGCGACATGTCCGGCAATGAAAAAGGCGAAGTCGTCGTAGGCATCATCCCCACCATCGCTGCCTACTTGCTGCCCAGTTTGCTGAATGATTTCACTGTGCGCCACCCCCTTGTATCCATCAAGATCGTCGAAGACATCACACCGACCCTTATGCAGCGCTTGCACGACGGGACCATCGACCTCGCAGTCGCTGCGCTGCCGGTAGTTGGAACCGAACTCGCCGGGATCGAACTGTTCGAGGAAAATTTCTACGCAGTCCTGCCCGATAAACACCGGCTCGCGTCGCGCGCTTCCATCCGCCTTTCCGAGCTGAATCGGGAACCGTTCCTCCTGCTGAAAGAAGGGCACTGCTTTCGCGACAGCCTGATCGCCGCCTGCCATAAGTTAAAGATGTCGCCCAGCATCGTCTTCGAGAGTGGCCAGTTTGCCACCATACTGGCGATGGTCTCCGCCGGAATGGGCGTGTCGGCCGTGCCCGCCATGGCCGTGCAGCCGAGATCGGGTTGCAAGTTCATCCCAATCTCCGGCAAGCACAGCACTCGCATTGTCGGCATCGTCACCTCTCGCCACCACTACCAGAGTCGCGCACAGCGCTTGCTCATCAAGCAGATGCGCGAAGCCTGTTTGAACCGCGCGGCCTGATCTTCCGGGCCCATTTGAACCCGGCCAGCCACGTATGGCGTAAGCGAGTCAGTTCATTACCCCTCGCAAGCTGCTGACTTTAAGCCACTTCCTCGGTCACCTTTGTTTCATTCCCGGTTCCTTTGACCCATAGCACACCCCTGCCTTATTCAGGTCTGGTCATGCTTAACGCCTGGTCCGGTTCCAGTGATGCGAAGGAGAAACATATGTCCGCCTTATGGTCTACAGGTTGTGCTCGCTTTTTCCGCACCGTTGCCGCCATTGGCAGTCTGGCCCTGCTGGTTTCGATATGTGCGTTCGGTCAGGCGGGAACCTGCGCCGCCTCCAAGCTTGTATTCCAGTTCACCACGGGCGCCGACGATCTGCGCGGCGGCAACAATAACCTCAACGTTGAGGTTCACTTTGCGGACCACAGCTTGCAAGTCGTAAAGAACCTCAACCAGGGCCTGACCTGGGGAGGAAAAAGCTTCAATACCGTGACCGTTCCTCTCCAGCATCCCATTCACCCTGCTCAAATCACCCAGCTTGTTCTGATTCACGATGCTCAGGCCGGAGTCCATTTCAACGGCCCGGCACCTCCATTCCCGGTTCTGCCGCTCAGCGAAGATAACTGGGATATGGCGCAGTTGACCGTGGTCGCTTCTGGCCCCGGAGTGGATTCGGTGATCGCAACCGCCGGCCCCCACCGATTCACCGGTTCCGATCCGAGCTTCGGTATCGACACGAATCTGCCCGTCTCCTGCCAAAGCGGCACTATCACCCAGCTGCGGCTTACCTTTGCGACCGGCAACGATGACCTGCGCGGCGGAAATGACAACCTCAATGTCATCGTCCATTACAACGATGGCGGGCCCGACCAGGTCGAATCCAACGTCAATCACAGCAGCGGGTGGTCGAACGGAAGCCAGCACAGTCCTAACATCTTCTTGAACCGCGCCAGCACGGTGCAGAGCATCACGCTTCAGACGACGTTCACTGGTGGCACCAACGGCGACAATTGGAACATGGATAGCCTGCAGGTGGTCGGACTGGGGGTGGGCGTCCACCAGCCACTTGCCACCGCCGGATTCCACCGGTTCACGGCACCTCCCGGAGCCTTATTAACGATCCCCATTACCGGCTGGCCTGCGCCGCCACCACCTACCGTGAGCGGTGGCCCATCTCAATGCAGCCCAACCGATATGAGTGCGTATTGCAGAACTGCGCGCATGAGCCGCGCCCAAGGCAAGGTCAGTCACGGCCCGTTGCTCTCCGGCGGGACATCCCAGGGTCTTCCCTCGCAGGCGCCGCAGCAAAGCAGTGCGGGCTCAGCACCGTCCGGTGTTGGCGCAGTTCGTTCGTCTACCATGCAGCCGATGCTCCAATCTCAGCCGCAGGCGATGCTTTCCAACCAGCTCAGTACACAAAGTGCCACGGGCACACCAAGAGGAGGATTGTTGTCCGCTAACGGATCACAAGCGGGTTCGCAGAAAACTCTTACCAACGCGGACGTAATCACCATGGTGAAGAGCGGCAAGGCAGAGCCGGACATCGTCGGCAGCATCAGCGCCGCCCAGCACAGGTTCGACTTCTCCTCCGCCGGCTGCCGCAGCTTGCTGCAGGCGGGAGTCAGCGCGAATGTCCTGAAAGCCATGGGAGACGGCAGCGTTGTTCCTTGTGGGGTGCCGGGCGCAAGCTCCTCGACACGCGGATCAGCCATCCGCCGATAAAGTGAGCACTTTGGCCCAAGAGAATTTCAGGCGTACATACTTCAACTTCAGCCGATAAGAAAGGTATTCAACATGACTCGATCAGCGCGTGCATTCCTGAGATGTAGCCTTCTGTTCCCCTTGGTTTTACTGCTTTTCACCGCTGTCGGATGTAACTCGAGTTCTAGAGCGAAAGCCAGTTCTACGGATCCAGCCAATCACAT
>JBPYEW010000141.1:0-6383 GCA_051984555.1 Terriglobales bacterium
AATCATGCGGTGGAAGACAACGGCCATACGCCGTTGTTGGCCAAAGCCAGTTGCGCCGATCTTGCGCGCTTCTCCGAGCACGACTGTGCCTTCCGGTACCAGGATGTGCTGATGATCGTGCGAGTAGACGGGAGTGGTTACCATCACCTTTACAGGTCCTGCAGCATCTCCGTCAAGGCGATTCATTAGTACTGTTTCAAGAATTGTTCCCTCGTAAACGACATAAGGCTGTCCGGTAGCCGAATTAATATTCACTTCGGCCTGCCGCTTTTCAGTTGGGGGCGGGTCCTGCACTGGCGTGCGTGGAGCAATCATCGATGAAGGAGTGGCATTCGGCTGGGCGGGAGCGTATGCGCCGATAGCACTATTTTCGGCTATTGAAGGACTCTGAGCCGCAGAACTGGCATTCATGAGGCTCGCGGGGCCGCGAATGTTCTGACTCTGACTGTAGGCGAGGTTTGAAGCGAACCGCGCCTTGTATGCGAGTTCCTTTTCCTGTGTATCAAATGCCAGAGCTTGTTGCTGTTGCGGCGTCAACTGCTGCGGTTGGGCATATTGAGAAACCGCAGTGCCGCTTAGTGGCATCCCGGCGGGTCCGTACTGCAACGGAGTTTGCCCAGGGAACGTTACTTGCGCTGGAGCTAGAGAAGGGTCGGCGTTGCCTGGGAGCCGAGCCGCGTCCTGTTGCTTTGCGATTTCTTTCCTCATCTCCTCGATGTTGGCGCCGGAGGCATCCTGGACCATCGGAGCTGGAGGACTGTTCGGATCTACCTTGTTGGTTGAACTCTTGTGATGCAAAGAACTCACAGCGGTAGCAATGGTAAAGAGCACCGCTATCCCGAGATAGACCTGCATCTTTAGGTTCCGGCGAAGCACACCGAGCGGCTCGATTGTCTTTGTCGTCAGACCTGGCTCGGAAGCTGGGGCCTGCGTCGGAAGGGCTGCGTCGTTCATGGCTGCACCTTCCGAGAGAACTCCATCTTCTTCTTTCCAACTTCGAAGTAACCGGAGTCGAGCACTTTGGCAATGATGTAGGTTCCATTCCGTAGTTCGTAGTTGACGATATTGGGAGATCCGTCACGAACTTCATAGACGGCGAACTTTTCGGTCGCGTCGGATTTGATGTACGTGAACTTGGCATCGTGATAAATCGCAGTGACGTTGAACGGCGCTTTGCCGGAGGCGAAGCTGTAGTCGAACTTCATTTCGGTCGGATAGGCCGCCTTATATTCATCGACGACTTGAGTGACGTGGGACTGTAGGCCCTGGAGTTGACTTTCGATGGCCGTGACCTGAGCCGCGGGAACGTATTCAGGAGGACCCGACGAGGCTACGATCGAGGATTGATCGGAGGGCTGCACAATTACCTTCAAGTCGGGATCGCCAGGTTGGTCCGTGATGTCTTCGAGGGTGAAGGAGTAAATGTTTCCCTTATCGGTGATGAGGTTCAGGTTCGAACGAATGTCCTTCTTCGCCGGATGTACGAAGCAAAAGCTGCCAACCACGTCAATAATCCAGAACTCTTTGTCACCCGTCGCCGCCTCAATAATCTTCTCTGTCGTGGGCAGTTGAATCAGGGTCGTGTACTTGACCTTCGCACGGATATTCACGATGTCCTTGGAGTGATAGGGAATCGTCCGCGCACTTGAATCAGCGTGGAGCGGCACTACAGAGGTTAGAGCGACTACGAAAGCGAGCAACTTGGTTTTCATGCGCCAACTCCTGTGACGGTGTTCGAAGTAGTTTCTAAGGAAGCAACGGTTCTCCGTGTGCTGTTTGGGGGGAAAGGATGTTCAGCGGCGAGGTGGCGCAGACCCTGCGCAATGCCGTAACGCTCGAAATATTGCTGCTTTAGGATGTTGTCCTTTGCATTGTTCGTCGCCATCCAGTAGGAGAGCGAATCTACGTTCAGGTGAACTTTCTTCGATCCGGTCTGTTTCCGAATGAGCATTTGCCCCGGTGGAACGAGGCCGGCAATCAAGTCGAGTTCCGTGTCGTTCAGTCCGAATGCATCCCGATAGACTTGCGCTTCCATGTCAGGGTTTGCCAAGAAGATTTTGGTTGGGCAGCTCTCCGCCACGACAGTCAGCATTCCAGAGGTGGCAAGTTCCTTGATTGATTGTGTTGCGAGGAGCATGGCCGCATTGTGTTTCCGCCATGTCTTCTGCGCCTGTGTAACGTAATTGCGGATCGTCTCGTTGCGAATGAAGAGCCACGCCTCGTCTAAGAGGAACAGCTTGAACGTGCCTAGCTTCTTTGGGTCGCCGATTTCATTGCTGGCTCGGTGGAGAACGTAAAAAAGGAGCGGTTCGAGGACTGCGGGGGCATCGTTCCATCCGTGGAAGTTAAAGGTCTGGAAGCGGCTGAAGGTGAGAGTGTCCTGCACATTGTCGAAAACAAAACCATACTGACCAGCCTGTGTCCACTTGTGCAGCCGGTCTTTGAGTTCGCCAATGATTTCGGCAAAGTTCGAGACTGTACGCTGATCGCGGTCCAGCATGTACATGCGCTCAATTCCTGCGTAGAGCTGCCGTTCCTCTTTGAAGTCCAAGCGGTAGCGGTCGTTCTCTATCAGGACTCGAAAGAGCGCGAAAAGGAATTGGAGATTCTCGCGGGTTGGTTCTAACGAGAACGGATTGATGGTGAAATCGCGAGACTCTTGGCCAACGTTCAGATACGAACCGGCAAAGATGCGTGTGAGCGACTCGAAACTGCCGCCGATGTCGAAGATGTACGTCAGCGGTTCGTACTTCTGGGCATTTTGTAGAACGAAGTTGCACAAAAAACTCTTACCCGAGCCCGTTGCTCCAAGTATCAGCGTATGGGCGACTTCTCTGTTGTGGAGGTTTAAGTAGTAGGGTGTCGCATTGTCAGTTTCCAGCACCGCCAGGTACTCCCGGTCAAGATGATCGTTCCAGGTCTCGCCAGGTTGAATCGTGAACATGAACGAAATGTCGGCGTAGTTAGAGTTCAGGAGGTAGTGCCCGCGAAGGTTGTGGCGGTAGTTGCCGGGAATGATGGCGAAATAGGCGTTCAGTTGGTTGTACGTCTCGGAGAAGAGCGTCCCATCGGCGCTAGTGAAAATGCGAACCACGTCGGGTAGCACTCGGTCCAAAGTGCCTTTGTCTTCTGCGTAAAGGACGATGGTCAAGGAGAACTCTCCTAGTGTTTGCCCATCCCCAAGCACCCGGAGGCAGTCCCCGAGATTCTCGATGTCAGCTTGTTTCGATTCATCGATGAGCACGTCGCGCGGATTGATTGTTGCAGCGTCGGCGCGCACCGACGAAATGAACGAGGATTTGGAGACGTTGAAGTGGCGCCTGCGTTTCGTGATTTCCTTGCGAGCGGTGGCGTTATCAATGGGGACCCACTCGCTGACCACGCAGAAGTTCGCCTGAATCTCCAACAGTTGCTTTAGTACCAGCGGCTTCGTCTCGCTGATCGCCTCTTTGATTGTCAGGACTCGGACGTAATGATCGCCGATACGCAAATGATCGCGTTCAGCTTCGACATCGGAATTGGCGACCTGGTAGTCGAGGAAATGACTGCCGGTCGGTAGCCCATCGATTCGCCACGGATCGTAGTTCAACAATCGGCGGAAGAAATGAAATGAATGGTTCCGACCGAGGATGTTGATTTGCACAAGGTCGGAGAGTTGTCGAACGAAACTATGTACACGCTGTTCGAGCCTCAGCAAGTCCGCTTCGATCTGTTCACGCAGCAAGACCTTCCGCTTGTCGTTTGAGAACTGCGCCTTGAGTTCCTGGAAGCCACCCTTAGGGTCTTGCGGAATCCTCGCCAGTGCAGCTGCAATGCCGGTCTTTGAGCGTGTGCCTTCAATAACGATGGTGAAGAAGATCTCGACTGTGAACAACTCGTCAAGTTTCCGAGCAAAGAATTGCTTCCTTTGATCTACGGCAGCCTGAACGACAGGGTCCGCGTAATCCTGAAAAGGAACTGTCGGGCGATTGGTCTTGAAGAGGTACTGATAGATGTGAAAGTCAGGTCCGAAGATCTTGAGTGCAGCCTCAAGGCGCTTCACGGCGTATTCCTGAGCCGCTTGGTCAAGGCTTTCGTAGTCCACGCCCTGTAACTGGAGCACAATTCCCAAATCCCCACTCTTCGTGATAAAGGCATGTTCGTTCCAGAAGCCATAGAGGTTGATTTGAGAGTTCAATGCTCCGGACTCCTTCCACGACTTGATGACCCGATCGAGGCGCAGCATTTATCGGACCTCCACGAGTGGAATTTCGAGTTTTGCTGCGTCGTAGCGGGATTTGAAGCGTTCGCTCTGGGCGAGGATGCGGAGCATTGCTGGATCGGCGTTGGTCAGCCACCGCCCGAAAATGAATCCGCCGATAAATACGACGATGCCAGCGAGCAGGCTTTCAAAGAGATTGAAGACACCGACGGCCCCGACGCAGACAAAGTAGAAGACGGTCCGCTCGACGCCCAGGTACGTCAAGGGTTTGTGCAAGCTCTTAAAAACTCGATTGCGGCGCTTGAGATTGGTTTCGTGCATAAAGCCCTCGGTGCTCAATTGGGTGTGATTGGGTATGGATGGGTATCGCCCTGGGTCTTCTCGTGAGCTAGACGCCCCAGAGCCATGTCAGTACGTTGGCCGCAAGCACAGCGATTCCGGTGCCGGCCGCGACACCGGCAAGTGCTTTCTTGCCGCCTGGCTCGCCATGGGCAAACTGGTATCCACCGATGACGATAGCGATTAGGCTGGCGACTTTTGCGATGGTTCCGGTGAATAGCGTCTGCAGGGCTGTAAAACCATTGTCGAAGGGTGACCCCTGCGCATGGGCTACAAGCGGAGCCCAAACGACAAGCGCAAACGTCATGAGTTTCGTTATCGATGCGGGAGTTGGTGCAATTCGATGTCTCGGGCGTCGAATGTGAGAGTGGTCGGAATACCGCATGAGCACCTCCGGCAGATTCGAGATCTAATCTCGGCCTTTTGGCCCACCTTACGGAGCAAACCGGCCTTCGTCTAATTACTTTTCAGGAGGAGCTCATTCGGGCTGGTTATGAGAACGGAAATCTGGCGCACGCAGGCACACAACGGAACGGAAGGGCAAACGAATCAAAATCGCGCAGGACGTGACGATGGAAACAATTCTGTTACGTCGTCACGGGAATAGTTGATTCTGAGTTTCGGCAACCTCCGCGGGTAGTGAGCATTCCGCATCGTCGTTCGCCACATGATTGATTCGGGTGCTTACTGGATAACAACGCATGAAGCGGGCGTCATAGGGCCGCAGTAGTTCGGAGATCGCGGCAATGTCCTGCATCCCCGGATCGAGCCAGAGGTCGTAGCTGTCTGGATCGAGGATCACTGGCATCCGATCGTGGACGGCTGAGGTCGCTGCATTCGGGGTTGTCGTCAGAATCGCGCAGGTCTTCACCCAGTTGCCGCTGGGATCTTTCCAGCCATCCCACAGCCCAGCAAAGGCGAACAACTCCCCATCGCGGACTTCGAAGCAGAAGGGCTGCTTAGAAGCGCCCTTTGGTGCCCATTCGTAGAATCCATCTGCCGGAATCAAGCACCTGCGAAACTTGAGCGGATCGCGGAATGCAGGCTTGGTGCTTGCTGTCTCTGATCTCGCATTAATCATCCCCGCTGCGCCTGAAGAGTCTTTTGCCCAATGCGGAATCAAGCCCCAGCGAATGTTCGAGATTTGGCGAACAGGCTCTTTCGGGTGTTGTCGGATTACAGGAACGGTCTGCGTCGGGGCGATGTTGTAACGGGGAGACCAATCATCGTCCCAAGGCGAAGTGTCGAAGTATTCCTCAATGATCTGTTTCCGGCGCGACAATCTGTAACGTCCGCACATGCGAAGAAATTATGACAGAAGCATGCCATGAGATCGTACGAAAGCCCTTCACAGACAACGTCAGGCAAAGTCAGCCATGGAGCCACCATTTACGAAGCGAACCCCAAATTCATGGTCCAGTAATTGTTTCTCACTGCTCTAAACACGCTTCAGGGAGCCATCCGTGTCGCGTAGTTTCTGTCAGTTACGAACAAATGCGGTGCTGTCACGGCATTTTTAGGAAGTTTTGGGAATGGACGGGCAGCCGGAGGAACACGCGGTAATCGTAGGGAATTGATTTTCAAAGCGGGGGCGTAGTTCAGCTGGTTAGAACGCCTGCCTGTCACGCAGGAGGCCGCGGGTTCGAGTCCCGTCGCTCCCGCCATTCCAGATACCGCAATGGCCCGTATTATTTTCCGACAAACGAAATCGCCCTTCGAACGCGTCTGGAGGCGATGATGAGGGCGGTTACGGACTGCCAAGCTCCGCCGGACAGGCAAACGATGACAAGCAAGTCCCAAAGGGGTCTGTGACGATAAAGCCAGGGCAGATCGAAATCATGAA
>JBPYEW010000142.1:0-7659 GCA_051984555.1 Terriglobales bacterium
GAAGCGGATCGCCGAAGACGAGATCAGGCAAATCGGCTTGAATGTGGCAGCCCAGCTCCAGTTCTTTCTGGTGAGCGCGCGGCGCAAGCAGGCGCACGGCGTCTTCCAGGGTGTCGCGAAGATTGAAGTCCCTGTTGTCGAGTTCGAACTTCCGTGCCTCGATCTTCGAGAAATCGAGCAGGTCGTTGATCAGCGCGAGCAAGGCATCGGCGGAATCCTTGATCGTGCCCAGGTATTCGCGCTGCTCGCTGGTGAGCCGAGTGCCGAGGGCCAGCTCGGTCATTCCCACAATCGCATTCATCGGCGTGCGAATCTCGTGGCTCATGTTGGCGAGGAATTCGCTCTTCGCTTTTGTCGCTTCTTCGGCGACTTGCTTTGCCAATTCCAGTTCGCGCGCGTAGAGCCGCAACGCTGCTTCTGCCTCCGTGCGCTCGATAAACTGGCCGATTTGACTGCCGACTGCTGACAATAAGTTACGCAACTTCGTGTCAGGCTGTCGGATTTGATGGCTAAAAAACTCGAGTACCCCGAGCACTTCACCACCAAGCAGTATCGGAAAGCCAAACGCACTGTGCACGCCTTCTTTCGAGGCAATTGGAGCACGAGGGAAATTAGTATCTCTGGTTACGTCCTCGATCCACAGCGCATCGGCGTCTTGCCAAACACGGTCAGGCAAACCAATTCCGCGATCAAAGGTTCGGGAGCGAGTTACCTCCGAGAACGCGTTTACGTTCGCGGTTGGCATCTGCCAAGTCTCGACACAACGTAAGACTCCTTCTCCTTTGTCCAGTTGCCACACAGTGCCTACCGCCCACTCGAGTGTTTCGCAAATGTTCTTCAGGATTTGTGGTGCTGCTTCCTTCATGGAAGGTGCTTCCGCTAGCACCCTGGTGACGGAGTACTGAGCGAGCAGGAGGTCTTCGTCGCGCTTATTTTCGGTTACGTCGCGGCCAGTCGCGTAAAAAAACTTCCTGTCCGCCGGCGCAGCCGCTGTCCAGACAATCCACCGAAAGGACCCGTCCTTGGATCGAACGCGATTTCGGAAGCGCATTGTTTTATGGCCTTCAAAGACCTTGGTCGCCTCCGCAATCGTCGCCTCCTGGTCGTCCGGATGGACCAGCTTGATCCAAGGCTGCGTGAGCAATTCGTCTTTGGTGTAGCCGAGAACATCTGTCCACGCTCTATTCACCCGCTTGAAATACCCGTCGAGGCCAGCTACGCAGATCAAGTCAAGCGCAAGGTCGAGCAGCTGCGTGTCTTCATTGTCGGGGGGAGTTGGGATCAGTGGTAAGTTCGCGGACATAATCCATCTCCAAGGGTGAGCAGTCTACCCCTAAGTTCGGGTTGACGCCACCAGCGGACCGACATAGTATTCGGCGATTCCGGTCGTGATGATCGGAGGAGGTCTACTTATGTCCGACGAAACTCCGGCTGGACATAGAGTTTTGATTGCCGACGATGATGCGGCGACCCGCCACGGCGTCGCCAAACTGCTCGCGAACGCTGGGTTCGAGGTATCAGAAGCGGCAGATGGCATTGCTGCGCTGAGCGCGATTGAGCAAAAACAGTACGACCTTGTATTCTTGGACATTTGGATGCCGCACCTCTCAGGACTGGAAGTGCTGGCGCGCATTCGCGCGGGGAAGACTCGCCCTAAAGTTATCGTAATGACTTCCGACGGTACATCCGAGACTCTCTTGCGAGCCGTCAAGGAGCAAGCCTACGATTACCTCAGCAAACCATTCCCTCCCCGCCAGGCCATCGAAGTCGCACAACGTGCGCTTTCCGCCAATCAGGAGCCGGCCATAGAAGTCTTGTCTGCCCGTCCGCACTGGGTCGAACTCCTCATCCCCTGTACGCGCGAAGCCGCCGAGCGGATTCAGAGCTTCATGATGAAGTTGGAAGCTGACCTTCCTGACAATGCGCGCGAAACGATCGCTTCATCCTTCCGCGAACTGCTGCTCAACGCGGTCGAGTGGGGCGGTCAGCTCGATCCTAATCGAAAAGTTCGGATCGCATCTGTCCGCTCGCCACGAATGCTCATGTTCCGCATTGCGGACCCGGGACCCGGTTTTTCTTTCGAGGGACTCTCTCATGCAGCGGTCGGCCAACCGGAATCGGAACCAATAGCTCACATGTCGGTTCGTGAAGAACGTGGGATTCGGGCTGGCGGATTCGGAATCCTGATGACCAAGGCCGCTGCCGACGAACTTCTATATAACGAAGCGCAGAACGAGGTCATGTTCGTGAAGTATTTCGATAGCGCACAAGCCATCCCCGCGAAAAAAGCGGGGTGAATCCATCGTATTTTCTGCTCGTAGACTCTTGCGGAAACGAGCGAGGATTTGATTTTTTATGCCTGGTGAAACGATCTCGCCGGAACAGGCCGCCAGCTTTGTTAGGTCTGGCATGTGGCTGGACTATGGTGCAACCCATTGCCAGCCGGACGTGTTCGACAAGGCGTTGGCTGCGCGAAAAGATGAGTTGGAAAACGTTAAGATTCGATCCTGTCTCACGACGCGCCCGCGCGCTGTCATCGAAGAGGATCCCGAAGGCAAGCATTTCCACGTGTTCAGCTGGCACTTTTCCGGTTACGACCGCAAGAAGCATGATTGCGGCCGTTGCAACTACACGCCTTTGAATCTGGGAGAGGTGCCGGATTATTACCGGCGATTTCTCGATCCCGTTGACATCGCCATCCTCAAGACTTGCCCGGTAGACGATGGTGGCTATTTCAACTTTGGTCCGGCGAATCTTTGGCAGCGGGCCATTATTGAACGCGCCAAGCTGGTTATCGTCGAGATCAACCGTCAGATCCCGTATGTGTTCGGCAAAGACAATGGCGTGCATGCGAGCGAAGTCGACTACATCATGGAGGGTGACGATCAGCCTTGCGCGGAGTTGCCCAATCCCGAACCGACCGAGATTGACCGAACGGTGGCCCGGCGCATTGCCGCCGAGGTCGAGGATGGCGCTTGTCTTCAGATCGGCATTGGCGGCATGCCCAACGCAGTATGTGGGTTGCTGATGGACAGCGGCGTAAAAGACTTGGGCATCCACACCGAGATGATGACTGATGGACTGGGCCTACTCTATCGTTCAGGCCGGGTGACTGGTGCACGAAAAACTTTGGACCGGGGTAAGACAATTTACACGTTTGTGCTGGGCTCGGCCGCGCTCTATGCGACCGCCAACCGCAATCCTGATTGGTACTGCCATCAGGTGGATCATACGAACTCGCCGCACATTATCATGCAAAACGACAAGGTGGTGTCGATCAACAACACCACCCAAATCGATTTGCAGGGCCAGGTAGCTTCAGAATCCGATGGCTATCGCCACATCAGTGGGACGGGAGGGCAACTGCAATTCGTCCGCGGTGCGTACGCCTCCAAGGGAGGCAAGTCGTTCATCTGCCTTTCGTCGACTTGTGATAGGAAAGGCGAGCGCCGGAGTCGCATCGTATTTACGCTTACGCCCGGGAACATCGTCACCACACCGCGGTCCGATGTAATGTATGTCGTAACCGAGTACGGCATGGCCAACTTGAAGGGAAAGTCCATAGCGGAACGGGCCCAGGCGATCATTTGTCTCGCGCATCCCGATTTCCGCGAAGACCTTGAACGAAAAGCTTACGAATACCGTTTGATTCCGCGCGGCGTTTCCTTTGCTTGTCGGACGAACCTGTCCGAGGATTTTCACAAAGCGCAAAGCTCCTCGTGAAATCTTCACGATTCGAAAGTTATAGGGATAAGTATGATCAATATGAGTGCTGACGCTACTTTGGCAGCAAAACCGCCGTGTGTTCTGTCAGGCATCGCAAACGGAGTCGCGACCCTCACCCTGAACCGTCCAGAGCGATTCAATCCGCTGTCGGACCAGATGATTTCCGCTCTCCACACAGAGCTGGATGCTGTCGCTAGCGATCCCTCGGTTCGGGTTGTGATACTGGCCGCCGAGGGAAAGGGCTTCTGCGCCGGCCATGACCTCAAGGAGATGCGCGCTCATACGGGGGATAAGAGCTGGCAGCAGAACCTTTTCCACAACTGCAGCCGGATGATGATCGCTCTCACCGAAATCCCGCAACCGGTGATTGCACGCATTCATGGAATTGCTACAGCGGCAGGATGCCAACTCGTGTCGATGTGCGACATTGCGATAGCAGCCGACACGGCAACGTTCGCCATGCCAGGAGTTAACATCGGCGTTTTCTGTTCAACGCCGGCAGTGGGCGTCGTGCGAAACATCGGCCGGAAGCGCGCTATGGAAATGCTGCTAACCGGCGTGCCGATTGATGCTGCGACCGCATTGACGTGGGGTCTCGTCAACCGTGTGGTTCCCGAAAGCAGACTGGACGACGAAATTCGGCGATTCACCGACATCATACTGTCGCGGAGTCCCGCCGCGATCAGACTCGGCAAGCAGTCTTTCTACAGCCAGATCGATCGTCCTCTTGGGACAGCCTACGACGTCGCTAGCGAGGTTATGGCGTGCAATATGCTGTTGGAAGATGCCGCTGAAGGGATCGATGCCTTCCTTCAGAAGCGACCAGCGAGCTGGCACGGAAAGTGATGGGCAGCAACCGCGAAGTCAACCCCTGCATAGGCACCAAACCGTCGCTTAAAACTTACCTGAAGAGGTTAGTTTGCTTTACGAGACAAAACATGTCCTGAAACAAGGGGGTCGCGCGACACTTTGCATGTATCACAAGTTTTCGCGGGGCGAAGTCGGTCCGGGCTTCCACTACATACAAATCTTTGGCCGCGGCACGCGGATCTTCAACCGTCTGGGTGCAGATATGCCGAAATGGAATTACGACCCTCGTCGTGGTCATCCCGGAGCCGTTTCGATGGTGATTCGGGAATTATCTGATTACATAGTGCGTCGAGTACCGCTCCAGAGTTCAGGGCAAAGACTGTGTTCGGCACATCTGAAACAGCGCATCGATGCACTTGACTATGTTCACACAAGAATGCAATTCAACAATGCACAGGAAAGCGAGTATCCGGCCGCAGAAGAGCGTCAGGATACCCGCGGGTTTTGCGTTTGTTTAGCTACCTCAACGAATGAGTAAGAACGTAGCTGGCAACAGCCTGCCCCATTAGATTTCCTCGCACACATGAAGTTCGGAAATGGATCCCTCCGAAGACTCGCGCGTCAGCGATCTCAGCTACTGCGGCCGAGAAACTAGGAAAAGATCTTGTACCCGACCTGACGTCAGACGTCACGGTGAATGGTGTGTTGTCTCCGAATTTCTTGCTCAAAACATAGGCGGCTGCACCGCTCACGGTTGAGTGCCCCGAAGGATACTCCGGGTGGGCCGGGGTGCCCGATCCGAAGAAATCGAGCCAAGGCTGCCAGCTCGGATCCGGATTAGCACTCGCAGGATCGCGAATGGCTGTGATCGGACGCCAAAACACATACCGGTACTTGCTGTCCCAGCATGCGATCGCTGCATCAGCCATCGCTACATTGAGGAGAGCGAACAGCCGCGCATTCTGGCTGAGAGATAACGAACGTCCGGCTGCGATCTGCAAGGCTATCCGATTCCAATAAAGGGGCGTATTTCCCGCCCAGAACAAGGCAAGGTCCGATTGATCGCCGGTTCGTCCCGAGCCGCTGAAGATCCCCATGACCCGAATTTCGTTGTAATCGGCTAAGTATCCGGGATCGCTAAGAGCTAAGGGAGGCGGTAGGCGGAACTGCCCGGGACGGGACAGAACCCACGGAGTCATGCTGGCAAATTGTGGTGCGGCTCCGGAAGCGTAGGCTGGCGGTGTTGGTCTCCACGCCCCGACGGCCGCTGCGGTGCCGACCAAGCTCTCGACACCCCGGAATGGCGGAGGAGACGGTGCGAAACCATCCGCGAGACGCCAATTCCAAATACTATTTGCTACTGTTTGTCCCCATTTGACTCCCGCGGCAACGGATTGCGCATTCTCCTCTACCGCGATCGCTGCTATATCTGCATCCCGTTGCGACTGAAGCGAGTCACTCTGCGAAGGATATAGGTTTACCAGCATCGTGTATGCAGATTGAACCGCGGCTGCTCGTTGTGAAGCGGACGCTGGAGCGTGAGGCGGCACATGCAAGGGTGTGTAGCGCGGAGTTATTCCATTTACCGCATCAAAGACAGAGCCCGACACCAGTGCAACCGCGCGTGTGGTCGCGAGCGGATTGGTACCGCCCGCGAGTATGGTTGTATTCATCACACCGATCCACTCCAGGACCGGATCAGGTACAGCTGCGACCACTCCAGTGGAAAGAGCGGTTAGCAGCAGACCAAGCATCAAAAATGAGGTGAGTAGTTGACGAATTCGATGACCTGGATTTCCCATGCTGTCCTCCATGTGCAGAATTCAGAAATAGGGATCGATATTCCTCCCTCATTCCTGAAGCGTTATGGTGTGGCTTTCTGAATCGATCGTTACACGACGGAACTGGCCAAGTATGTCCTGGCCGAGAATGCCGTCGAGTTGCTGGTTAAAAATGTGTCGTAACTGCCCTTCATCCTGTAGGACCACCTTGTGGTCCTGCCAGATCTCATTGCCAAGTTGAATGGTGGCCTTGCCCCATGCGGAAACGGCGCTCCGATGAGCTGCCGGGAACGAGACTTGAAATCTTTTGGATAGCTCTCGGCTTCCTACTAAACGAGGACTGACGATGGTGCGGTCGGATCCTGTATCTACGACTAGGACAACAGGTTTGCCATTAACTCGAGCAACGACAAGAATCGCATGGAACTGCTGGCTCTGCTGATAGTCGATGGTCGTTTGTTTTCCGCTGGTTCCAGACAGGAGCGATGTGGTCAACGTGACCGTAAGGAGCACGTGTACGCAGACTTGCCGCTTCCACTTCCCCCACGCTGTTATCGCAATCGTCATCCTGCCTGCCCCGAGAGAGACTCGACTTTGCCTAGTTGCGAGTCAATCACAGGCATCTCTCATTTACCGCTCATGCGGGTCACAAGTTAGAATGAGCGGCTTACAAGATGATGACCCTACCAACGGCCACACAAACCCGCTAAACTCTCCCAACATGGGTGGTGGTCCAGGTGGCAGATCCAACTGCAGCTTCGGATGTCATTCGGTTTGCTGAGTTTGTGGCAAACTTGCGCTCTCGCGAATTGTTTTGCGACGGAGTCAAGGTCAGGCTCCCAGATCAGTCATTCGAAGTACTGGCAATCCTTCTAGAACGGCCCGACATTTTGGTCAGCCGCGAAGAGGTCCGGAGCAGGCTGTGGCCTTCCGATACCTTCGTAGACTTCGATCATGGCTTGAATAATGCAGTTAAGAGGTTGAGAGAGGCTCTGGCCGACAGTGCCACTAAACCGAAGTTTATTGAAACACTGCCTCGGCGGGGATACAGATTCATCGGCAACATTGAGCGCTCGGTCCTGGCGAAAATCCAGACCTCTTCTGACCCGGATGGTGGGACATCGGACCCGAATGGCGGGATAATTGTCCAATCTCAGCCACTTGCAAAGTTATCCGCTAGGCGTCTTGGGATCGTAGCCACGGGCGCTGTCCTTACTTTCCTTGTGGCTATCGTCGTCTTCCTTTCTCTAAGACCTAAGTCCGAAGAAAGCTCACCTACACCGCAAACTATAGCGGTCTTGCCTTTACAGAATCCAAACGACAACAAAGAGTTTGACTTCCT
>JBPYEW010000143.1:0-12823 GCA_051984555.1 Terriglobales bacterium
AAATTTTGATTTTGACACTTTCCCGGAGTAGTCGATATCTTCGTTGAATGTCGATACTAGTTCATCGCCATCATCACCATCACGCGCACATCGGCGCGCTGGCGGGGGTGTCTGGCTGAGCTAGACAAGGCAGAAAGATATAAGGCCCGCTGACGCGAAAAACGCTCAGCGGGCTTTTTGTTTGTGCAGAAGCGATGGAGAACAGGAATGGACCAGGATATTGATTTTGACAAGATGTCGGGGCTAGTGCCCGCAGTCGTGCAGGACGCCGCGAACGGAGAGGTCTTGATGCTGGGCTTCATGAGCCGCAAAGCTCTTGTCCTAACGTTGAGCTTGGGATATGTCACGTTTTTTAGCCGCACACGGAACGAAATCTGGACAAAAGGTGAGACATCGGGCAACCGTCTGAAAGTGCTGTCGGCGACTACCGATTGCGATCGAGACGCCATCCTGTTGCAGGTTGAAGTCGAAGGGGCAGGGGTTGTGTGTCACCGCGGCACGCGATCGTGTTTTACGGAGTCGCTCACTGCAAGTCCTGATCTCCTGGAGCAGCAGGCGGTGAAGCGATGAGGATCCGCCTCGGTCTGCCAAAGGGAAGTCTCCAGGAAGCCACGCTACAGTTGTTTTCGCGAGCCGGGTTACCGATCTTCACCAGCGCCCGATCTTATTTCGCGGCCACCGCCGACCCCGAGATCGAGTGCATGCTGATTCGCGCCCAGGAGATGGCTCGATACGTAGAGCACGGAGTCCTGGACGCCGGTATTACCGGCCTGGATTGGGTAGTCGAGAGCGGCTTAGAGGTGGTCACAGTTTCGGATTTGATCTATGCCAAGCAGAGCCGGGGAAAGGTGAGATGGGTCCTTGCCGTACCGGAGAAGTCAACCTTCGAGAGGGCCGAGGATCTTGAGAACGCGATCGTCGCGACGGAGCTGGTCAATGTTACGCGAACTTACTTTGAGCGCAAGGGTGTTTCAGTGAAGGTTGAATTCTCATGGGGAGCAACGGAGGTCAAGCCGCCCACGCTAGCCGATGCCATCGTCGAGGTTACCGAGACAGGTAGCTCGCTGAAAGCGAATCATCTCCGGATCATTGAGACGGTGCTTGAGTCCAACACCCAGATCATTGCCAACAAGAAAGCGTGGGAAGACTGTTGCAAGCGGCGCAAGATCGAGAATCTCGCTCTTATGCTTCGCGGGGCCATGGAGGCGCAAGATCGAGTGGGTTTGATGCTGAACGTCAGAGAGGAAGACCTCAATGCTGTGTTGTCGGTACTGCCTGCACTGAAGAAGCCGACGATTTCCCGCTTGAGCGACGATGAATGGCTTGCGGTGAATACGGTGATTGAAGAATCGACTGCCTGGCAGATTATTCCGCGCCTGAAGGAAGCCAAAGCACAGGGAATCGTCGAGTATCCGCTGAACAAGGTGGTGATGTAATGCGGGTATTGACTGGTCCAAGGGCAAGGGCCTGCGTACAACAACTGTCGAGGCGCGGCTCGAAGCTGGGCGGGGTAGAGGCGCGAGTCAAGCGGATCATCAAAGAAGTCCGAAGAGAAGGTGACCGCGCCCTGCTGCGGTATGCTCGGCGATTTGATGGCATGGGTCCCGAGAACGCGCTGCGAGTATCGCAGTCAGATATCAATTACGCATGGCGGTCAGCCGGCACTCCTTTGAAGTCATCCTTGCAAAGCGCTGCGGCGAATATCCGGCAGCTGTGCGAGTGGCAGAAACCCGTCGAGTGGATCCGCAGTCGCAGAGGAATTTCTGTTGGGCAAATCGTTCGTCCCCTGGAATCGGTCGGATGCTACGTTCCCAGCGGACGGTACCCCCTCGTATCCACTTTGCTCATGACGGTGATCCCCGCGCAAGTGGCGGGCGTGGAGACGATCCGAGTCGTCTCCCCACAGCCCAGGCCGGAGATGCTTGCCGCGGCCGCGATGCTGGGGATCTCCGAGTTCTTTCGTGTCGGTGGAGCGCAAGCCGTCGCTGCGCTGGCATACGGTACACGAAGCATCGGGCGGGTGGACAAAATTGTTGGACCCGGGAACGCTTACGTCACGGCTGCCAAGAAGTTTGTCAGCGTCGATTGCAGCATTGACATGCTGGCAGGTCCCACCGAAGCGGTGGTCGTCAGCGACGATGGCAATCCCGACTTCATTGCCGCTGATCTTATCGCCCAAGCCGAACATGATCCGGATACCCTGGCGATTTTTGTAACCACGAGTCGAGTGCTTGGTTCGGCCGTCGCAAAGGCCCTGAAACGCGCCCCTGACAACCAGATTGCACGCGCCTCGATGCGATCTCGGAGCGCGATCCTCATAGCGAGTACGAGAGAAGAAGCGCTGGAGTGGGTAAATCAGATCGCGCCGGAACACGTCACCATTGATGGCCCTGAGTTGTCGAGCATTCGTAACGCCGGCTCAATCTTTATTGGCAATTACTCGGCGCAATCCGCCGGAGATTATGCGTCCGGCCCTAATCATGTGTTGCCAACCGGCGGCGCCGCGCGCGTTCGCGGAGGCCTAAGTGTCCTGGATTTTGTAAAAACCATTACGGTCCAGAAGCTATCAAAGGCGGGTCTAATGCAGATCGCGCCGGTCATCACGACATTGGCTGAATTGGAAGGCCTGCAGGGTCATGCAAATTCTATTCGCGTGAGGTGCGGGGATGCTTAAACCTCGCACGAGCGTGGAGCGCCTCCCAAGCTACCATCCGCCGCTGCGCGGACGTGAGGGATTGCGCCTCGACTTCAATGAGAACACGGTGGGATGCTCGCCTCGAGTCCTCGCACGTCTAAAGACGCTGACTGCGGAAGACTTGGCCCGGTATCCCGAGCGCGAAACGGTTGAGCGGTCAGTGGCGGGCCACCTTGAGGTGGATGGAAGTGAATTGCTTCTGACCAACGGCATCGATGAAGGCATACACCTGTTGTGCGAGACATTCCTTGATCCGGGTGATGAGGTGGTTGTCGTAGTGCCCACGTTTGCCATGTACGAGATCTCTGCGGCAGCGACCGGTGCTGGGGTGGTTCGGTTGTCAGCGGACGACCAATTCCGCTTCCCGCTGGCGAGGGTCAAGGCCGCCATAAATGCGCGTACGCGACTTGTGGCCATTGCCAACCCGAACAATCCAACAGGCACGGTGGTTGCACGCGAACAGATCGCGGAGGTGTGCAGGGCTGCGCCCGATGCGGCCGTGCTGATCGATGAAGCCTATTTCGATTTTTATGGGCAGACGGAGTTGGGAATATGGCGGGAACATCCGAATCTCTTCGTTGCGAGGACCTTTTCGAAAGCCTATGGCATGGCAGGTCTGAGGATCGGTGTCCTGGCAGGCAGGGCGGAAACCATGAGGGCGATTCGAAAAGTGAGCTCCCCTTACAACGTGAACTCCATTGCACTAGCGTGTCTACCGGATGCGTTGGCCGATCAGGAGTACGTGCGGGCTTACGTTGTCGAGGTGCGGGCTAGCCGGGAACGCTTACAGCAGGAGTTGAGCGAATGGGGAATCCGATATTGGGAGAGTCAAGCGAACTTTGTCCTGCTAAGTCTGGGAGACTTGAGCCAGCAGTTTCTCAACGCCATGCGGCAACGGGGAATACTGGTGCGTGACCGATCATCCGATCCCGGGTGCCAAGGCTGCGTTCGAATTACGGTAGGGACAGCGAAGCAGACCGATCGCTTATTAAGAACTCTGCGCGAGTGCTTCGAGCAGATCGGACTAAAACAGCCGGAGGCCGTGTGAGGCGAGCGTCGCTGAAGAGAACGACGAAGGAAACGCAGATTGAGGTGTCCCTATCGGTCGATGGGCGGGGCAGATATTCCGTCTCGACCGGAATCCGGTTCTTCGATCACATGCTGGAATTATGGGCTCACCATGGAGCATTTGATTTGAAGCTCGAGGCGAAAGGGGATCTGGACGTCGACCAGCATCACACCGTCGAAGATGTGGGAATCGCTTTGGGTCAAGCCTTCCAAAAGGCGCTGGCCAGCAAGCGCGGCATTCTGCGTGCCGGTTATTTCGTTATGCCTATGGATGAGACGTTGGGAGTTGCGGCGGTCGATTTTTCAGGACGAACAGCGTGCGAGGTCGATACCAAAGTCAGAGTTCCGACCGTAGGCGACTTGCAATCAGAGTTGGTCTATGACTTCTTTGAGGGCTTCGCGCGTGGTGCGCAGGCAAGTATTCATGCGCGAGTGCTATACGGGCGCTCGAATCATCACAAGATCGAAGCCCTTTTCAAGGCGTTTGGCCGTGCGCTGCGAGCGGCATGCTGGCGTGATCCTCAAATGAGGCGCCTCTTGCCCAGCACCAAGGGGCTCCTGTGATCGCAATTGTTGATTACGGCGCAGGAAACCTGACCTCGGTAAAAAAAGCGCTCGAGCACTTGGGGGCGGAGGTGGTGATTACCCGCGATCCGGAGACGGTCGTGGGCGCCGAGAAGGTCATCCTTCCCGGCGTGGGGCATTTTTCCGCGACGTCGTCCTTGAATAAATTTTGCCTGCATTCTGCTATTGCTGAGTCCATCCGTCGTGAGGTTCCTTTCTTAGGTATCTGTGTGGGCATGCAGTGGATGTGCCGTGGAAGCGAGGAAGCACCCGAAACCAGCGGTTTGGGGGTAGTCGATGCTCGCTGTGAGCGCTTTCCAAAAGGCAGTAAATGTCCTCACGTTGGCTGGAACTCGCTGCGGATGGAAGGTTCCTCATTGTTATTTCGCGGTGTGGACTCCGGATCGTTTGTCTATTTCACACATTCTTACCGTGTGCCGCTGAACGAGAGGACTTCGGCAGTAGCGGAGCACGCGGGACCGTTCTCGGCCGCAGTCGAGTGCGGCAACAGTTTCGGTGTGCAGTTTCATCCGGAAAAGTCCGGGGAAACAGGTCTCCTGGTGCTGAGGAATTTTTTGACTTGCTGACCAAGAGAATCATCGCTTGTTTGGACGTAGATGGCGGACGAGTCGTGAAAGGCGTGCGTTTCGAGCACCTGCGGGATGCCGGAGATCCCGCGGCGTTAGCAGTCTCCCACGCTGAAGCGGGCGCCGACGAGATCGTGCTACTTGACATCACGGCAACGCATCAGGGCAGGGCGACGCTGCTCGATTCGATCGCCCGAACCGCGCGCCAGATATTCATTCCGTTTACCGTGGGCGGCGGGGTCAAATCTCTCGACGATGCGGCTTCCGTGTTTGATGCAGGAGCGGACAAGGTGAGCATCAACTCGGCGGCGATTCGGAATCCGGCGTTGATAACGCAAATCGCAGGCCGCTATGGATCACAAGCAGTGGTGGTCGCAATTGACGCCAAGCGCGGTCGGGATGACACAGCACAGGTATTCGTCAACGGAGGCCGCTGGAATACCGAGAAGGATGCGATCGAATGGGCGCACGAAGCAGAGGACCGTGGCGCAGGGGAAATCTTGCTGACCTCAATGGATCGGGACGGCACGGGAGCGGGCTTCGATTGCGAACTCATATGCAAGATCTCAAACGCGGTGGCGATCCCGGTGATTGCATCGGGAGGCGGCGGGCAGCCGCAGACGTTCATTGACGTGTTCAAGAATGGCAACGCGGATGCGGCACTCGCCGCTTCCATCTTCCACTTTGGCGTGAGCCGTGTGTCTGAATTGAAGCGCGAATTACAGGCGGCAGGTGTAGCGGTGAGGTGGCCATGTTAATCCCATCCATAGACTTGATGGGCGGAAAGATCGTGCAACTTGTGCAGGGTCGGCGCAAAGCTCTGGAGTTCCAGGATTTTGAGGAGTGGATTCTTCGATTCTCTAGCTACCCGCTAGTCCAATTGATCGATCTTGACGCGGCGCTTGGGACTGGAGAGAACCAGTCGCTAGTGGATCGGTTCACATCATGTTTGCGTTGCCAGGTGGGGGGAGGGATACGGTCCATCGAAGCTGCTCAACGCGCGCTCGCACGGGGAGCACATCGCGTCATCATCGGATCGAGACTGATCCATCAAAACCGTATCGATCAAAGCTATGCTGCTGAACTCGCAGCTTCGGTGGGACGCGAACGCCTGGTCTTTGCGGTGGATTCCAAGCAAGGTCAGGTAGCAACCCGCGGCTGGCGTGAACTGACGAACATCAGCGCGAAAACCATGGTAGAGACCCTCGAGCGTTGGTGCGCGGCTTTCCTCTACACGCACATTGACACAGAGGGTCTCATGCAAGGTCTTCCATTAAGTGCAGTCCTGCCGCTGCGTGAGGCCACACGAAACCAGTTGATTGTCGCCGGCGGCATCTCCAACATCCGCGAGGTTGAACAACTTGAAACGTTAGGCCTCGACGCTGTCGTCGGGATGGCAATATACAGTGGGCAGATGAAAGTGTGACTTTCACCTCAATGAGCTTTCAGCAATTGATTGTTTATTGAACGGAACTCGCGACCTGCGAGAACACAGTATTCGAGTTGGACCCAATCAATCGAATCGTGCCAACGACGATGATTAGGATAACTGCGACCATCACTGCGTATTCCGCGATGTCCTGGCCTTCATCTTCAGTCCAGACTCTGCGAAGTAACTTCGACACGTAAGCCTCCGGGGGGAACGAGGAAATTACGATCCTAAATTCTGGGTGTCACCTGAATTGTGGAGCGATGGCTCATCATGTACTCGCAATCCGTTGTTGTCAACGCGTTTGTTCAAGAATTTTGCATGTGTCTGATGTGCGACAGAGCCCCCGCGGGCCTGGCGAGGATGCGAGCGTAACAATCTGAGTGCTATAGGGAAAACGCCTTAGTGCGGAAGCGAGCTTTGTGAAACTGGAGCAGAAGCAGGCTTGGCTTGCACAAGTTCTGCGGCAGAGCGTTGTGCGAAGCCGAGGACGCGTCCAGGGAGGACACCGAGGTAGATAGTCGCTGCCAAGCTCAAGACAAGAGCCGTGCCGAGACCCACAGGAATTTCGAGCACAGGTATATCTTCGCGGCCCTCACGCATGTACATGACAACGATGATGCGCAAGTAGTAATAAGCAGCGATCGCGCTATTGATTACGCCGATGATTGTCAGTCCAACCAGATCGGCCTTCAACGCTGCGCTAAAAACGTAGAACTTAGCGAAGAAGCCGCCCGTAATCGGGATACCGATCAGCGACAAGAGGAAGATCGTGAGAGCTGCGGCGAGTACCGGCGAGCGCTTGCCAAGTCCGGCGTAATCGTCGAGAGTCGTGTACTTTTCGCCCGCGTTTGCGAAGTGGCTGACGATCGCGAATGCGCCGACATTCATGGCCGCGTACGCTGCGGTGTAAAACATCGCGGCGGAGATGCCGATATCGGGGGCGGCCGCAAAAGCAACCAGCAAGTAGCCGGCGTGTGCGATCGAGGAGTATGCCAGCAGCCGCTTGACGTTCGTCTGCACCAGAGCGCCAACATTCCCGAGCGTCATTGAGAGCGCGGCTGAGATCCAGATCATCCAGAAGCGCCCGGGGGCGTTGGCCTGGAAAAGGATTCTAAGCAGGACGGCGAATGCCGCAGCCTTTGGACCGGTTGACATCAATCCGACGATCGGGGCGGGGGAGCCTTCGTAAACGTCGGGAGTCCAGACGTGGAACGGCGCAGATGCTACTTTGAACCCCAGACCGATAAACATGAGCGCGACGGCGACGTAGGCCAGCACGGGAGTGTTGCCGCCATTCAGGAACTGGCTGATCTTGTCGATGTTCGTCGAGCCCGTCGCGCCGAACATCAAGGCGATTCCGTAAAGGAAGAACGCCGTCGCGAACGAACCCAGCAGGAAGTATTTCAGGGAAGCTTCGGCACTGGCAGCTTCGCGCCGCCGGAAACCGGCGAGGATATAAGTCGAGATTGACGAAATCTCCAGCGCAATGAAAATCAGAACCAGTTCCACGGCCGAGGACATCAGGCACATGCCGACGGTACCGAACAGGATCAAGCCGTAATACTCACCCGCACGAATTCTTTGGACAGACATGTACTCGTAAGAGGCGAGGATCACGACGGTCGAGATGGTTGTGACCAGCACGTGGAAGAAGACGCTGAATCCGTCTACCCGCACCATGTCCCAGAAGGCGAATCCCGGGTAATGCGCCTGGTAAAGGGATGCGGCGATGGCTGCGAGAGAGCCGATGAGAGCCACGGTTCCCAAGACCTGTTGATTGCGGCGCTCGTCGATCATTGGCTCCATCATCATCACAATGATCCCGAAGAGCGAAAGCAGGAGTTCGGGCAGGATACGAACGTAGTCGGCGCCCGTGGGTACTGTCTGCATGATTTGAGCGAGTGGTGCGGTCATTGTCCCACCACCCTGCTTGCCATCTGCGCCATGGGAGTGAGCACCTGCTGAACGGCTGGGTCGATGGCACCCAACCAGATGACGGGAGCGACGCCCATTGCCAGCGCGATCACCGCCCCCGGCCAGAGTGCAGCTTTTTCAAAGCCGGTTAAGTCAGCCAGAGTGTTGTTCTCCTCGTGTGTCACCTTGCCGAAGAACACTCGTTGATACATCCACAGCAGATAGCATGCACTCCAGATCACGCCGGTTGCGGCCAATATTCCGTAGACGGGCCGTGACTGAAAGGCGCCGCTGAGGACCAGGAATTCACCGACGAATCCGTTCAGGAGCGGTAAGCCCACCGACGCCAGAACGATGAAGAGGTACATCATCGCGTATCTCGGCATTGGGGTTGCCAAACCGCCGAACTCGCGGATCTCGTAAGTGTGGCGGCGCTCGTGAAGTATGCCAGCCAGCATGAACAAGGCGCCGGTAGAGACTCCGTGCGCGAGCATTACGAACATCGCTCCGTTCAAACCGGCATTGGTGAAGCTGAATATTCCGAGAACAACGAAACCCAAATGGCTGACTGACGAATAGGCAATCAGCTTCTTCATATTGGGTTGAACCATGGCCACCAGTGCGCCGTAGATGATGCCGATGAGCGCGAGCAGCATGATCCATGGGGCGTTACGTTGCGCCTGCTCGGGGAAGAGGCCGAGGTTGAACCGCAGCAAGCCGTAAGTCCCCATCTTCAGGAGTACCCCTGCAAGCAGCACTGAACCGGCCGTCGGGGCTTCAACGTGCGCGTCGGGCAACCACGTGTGGACGGGGAAGAGCGGGACCTTCACGGCGAACGCAACAAAGAACCCGAGGAACAACCAGAAAGACGCCGCCTGGAAGTTCGGGACTTGCCCGGCACGAATCGCACTCTGGATGGTTACAAAGTCGAAGGTGCCGACCTTTGCGTACAGCCAGATGATCGCGGCCAGCATGAACACCGAAGCGATCATCGTGTACAGGAAAAACTTGACTGCTGCGTAGACGCGGCGCTCATGTCCATAGATCCCGATCAGCAGGGCCATCGGGATCAGTGTTGCTTCCCAGAAGAAGTAGAAGAGGAACAGATCGAGAGACGTGAACACGCCAATCAGGGCGGTTTCGAGGATGAGCAGGAGGATAAAAAATTCCTTCACTCGCTCGTGAATGGACCGCCAGGAGATCAGGACACACAACGGAGTCAGAAACGTGGTGAGCACGACCAGCCACATGGAAATACCATCGATGCCCATGTGGTAGTGAATGTTCGGGCTGCTGATCCAGGGAACATTCACCTCGTATTGGAATCCAGCCTGTGTCCGATGGAAATGCACGGGCAGGTGGAGCGAGAGCACGAATGTCAGCAAAGTTACGACAAGGGAAAAGACGCGGATGTCGCGGTCGCGCCGGGGGAATAACATCAGCAGGATACCCGCGCTCATGGGGATGAACGTGACGAGCGTCAGGATCCAGCTATTGAGGGCCTCGGAACTCATCGCACTCCCATCCAAATCATGTAGGCGATTACGACTGCAGCACCCGTGGCGATCCACCCGGCATACGAACGCAGATTTCCGGACTGCATATGACGGACGTTGTCGGAAATGTGCCGAGCAGCGTCAGCCGAGTCGTTGACCGCGGCATCGATTACGCCCTGGTCGATGCCACGCCAAAGTATCTTCTCGGAGCCATCAATCAAAGGCTTGACGAAGAGCACAGCATAGAGTTCGTCGACGTAATACTTGTTCACTACGGTGTTGTAGAAGCCGCCCAAGCCAGCAGCGATTCGTTCCGGTAACTCCTTCCGTCGTTTGTAAAACAGCCAAGCGAGGAATAGGCCGAACCCAGCCGCGGCAACCGAGATTCCGGTGAAAGCCAGTTCGGTGCCGTGTCCGGTTTTTGGCTCCATGCCCTCGGTCTGATTCTCCGGCGGAGCATTCTCGCCCGGAGTAGCTTGTCCACCGTTGAGGGCAGGAGCGGTGGAACGGAACACCGGCCCGAGGAACTTGTCGAAGTGATTGCCACCACCCATCGATCCGGGCACGCCAACCCATCCGCCGACAACCGAGAGAATTGCCAGGATCGCTAAGGGAATTAGCATTACCTTCGGGCTCTCATGGATTCCGCCGTGTCCATGACCACCATGGCCGGGAGCGTCATGCGGACCGTGCCCAGCACCATGCTCGAGACCCTGGCCGACCGCGCCCCGGTACTCTCCAAAGAACGTCAGGAACCACAGCCGGAACATGTAAAACGAGGTCAAGAATGCGGTGAACACACCAATGAGCCAATAGGCCCAGCTGGCCTGATAAGCCCGCCAGAGGATTTCGTCTTTGCTGAAGAATCCGGCCAGAGGTGGAATTCCGGCGATCGCAAAGGTGGCCGCGGTCATGGTCCAGAAGGTATACGGAATCTTGGTTCGCAGCCCGCCCATGCGGCGCATGTCCTGTTCACCGCCGAGCGCGTGAATCACCGAACCGGCCCCGAGGAATAGCAGGCCCTTGAAGAAGGCGTGCGTCATCAGATGGAAGATTCCCGCCGAAAACGCTGCCACGCCGCAGGCGAGAAACATGTAGCCGAGTTGCGATACGGTGGAATAGGCAAGGACCTTCTTAATGTCGGTCTGGGCCACACCGATTGTCGCGGCGAACAGCGCCGTCAGTACGCCGATGATGGCGACGACGGTCAAGGCATCGGGTGCGCGCTCGAAGATCACGTGCGACCGCGAAACCATGTAAACGCCCGCCGTTACCATGGTCGCCGCATGAATGAGAGCGGAAACCGGTGTGGGGCCTTCCATGGCATCGGGCAGCCACACATAAAGAGGTATCTGGGCCGACTTGCCGCAAGCACCGACCATCAGCAGCAGCCCAATCGAAGTCAATAATCCGGCGCCGGCTGTTTCGGCGGGGAGTTTCGCGATAGCGGGAAACACCTGGTCGAACGTTAAAGATCCGAAATGCTTAATCAAGAGAAACAGGCCGATCAAGAATCCGAAGTCGCCGATACGGTTGACGATGAACGCTTTTTTTCCAGCGGAGGCGGCAGAATCTTTGGTGAACCAGAAGCCGATCAGCAGGTACGACGCGAGTCCAACGCCTTCCCACCCGATGAACATGAGCAGGTAGTTGTTGGCGAGTACCAGCGTCAGCATGAAGAACATGAACAAATTCAGGTAGCTGAAGAAGCGGTAAAAGCCGCTTTCCTCCCACATGTAGCCGATTGAATAGACATGGATCAGGAAGCCGACGCCACTGACGACCAGCAGCATGACCAGTGAGAGTTGGTCGAGATAAAAAGCGAAGTCGGCGCGGAAGCCGGCAATCTGAATCCAGCGTGCGAAATATTCGGTGTGCGGCAGTGAGAGAGAAGAGAAGCGGGAGGCAACGTACAAAGCCCAGGCGAAAGCGGCTCCGCTGAAGACCAAGGCAATGGTCGAAACCGCCTGCCGCGACGAGCGTCTCCCGAGAAATCCGTTGATGGCCGCGCCCGCCAACGGAAGGATCGGGATGACCCACAAATTGAGCATCGGACTCATAGTTTCAGCAGGTTCACCTGATCGACATTGAGAGTTTCACGGGTGCGGTAGACCGCGATGATGATAGCGAGTCCGACCGCAGCCTCGGCGGCGGCCACCACCATTACGAAGAAGACAAACACCTGTCCGCTGAGTACCTGCCACTGCGCCGCAAACGCCACAAAGGCGAGATTCACGCCATTCAGCATCAACTCGATCGACATGAAGATCGTGATGATGTTGCGCTTGATGAGAAAGCCGAGTACTCCACACGCAAACAGGATGCCGCTGAGCAGCAAGTAATAAGGAAGGGGAACCATTAGACGCGGCCCCTTTCTCCGGGACTTGGCGTCTCTTCGCGCGTAGCCAGGACGACGGCTCCCATGATGGCAATCAGGACGAGCACCGAAGTGACCTCAAACGGCAGAAGGAAGTCGTGGAAAAGCAGGTTAGCGATCGTGCTCGGGGGTCCGGGAAGGGCTCCGACGGCAACGTATCCGGTTCCCGATTCCCGCAGAAGTGTCCAGGCGAGCAACACGCTGCCAATTAACATTCCCGGGACGCCGAAGATAATCGCTACGCGACTGCCTTTTGTCTTTTCCTCCGCTCCCGCATTCAAAAGCATGATGACGAAGACGAACAGAACCATGATCGCGCCGGCGTAGACGATCACCTGCACTGCCGCGACGAACTCAGCGCCCAGCAGAAGGTACTCGACGGCGAGCGAAGCCAGCACCGCGATCAGCGACAGGGCGCTGTTGATCGGATGACTCTGCACGAGGAGATTGACAGCTCCCGCCACACAGATCGCGCCGAAGATAGAAAATAGAGCTAAATGCAACATGAAAACAGTTCTCAGTAATCGGTTTTCAGTCTCGGTTCTCAGTCCTCAGTTGAATCGACTCGCCTTCGCGTCCCGGGTTCTGGGCGCTTCCACGGAGAACTAGAAACCTAGTGCCACTATGAGTGCCGTAACCACGATGTTCGCTACCGCCAGCGGAAACAAAAACTTCCATCCAAAAGCCATC
>JBPYEW010000144.1:0-20273 GCA_051984555.1 Terriglobales bacterium
TCAGCCCGCACGACACGAATACGGTTCTTCTTTCGTGCGACATGACGGGCTCCTACATTACCCACGACGCGGGGCGAACTTGGAGAATGTTCAACCTGCGTGGAGTAGTGAAGTTTTTCGCATTCGATCCCAAGAATCCGAAGACGATTTATGCCTACGCCACCGGGCTATGGCGCACTACGGATGCGGGGGAGACGTGGAACCTTGTGGCGCCCGCGCCATCCAGCGTGCGTGGGATAAAAATGAATTCCGACCATGCCGACGAACACATCGTGGCTCAGCCCGACCCCTTGGGACAGCTTTACGCCATGGCCATTGATCCAGACGATTCCAATGTTCTCTATGTGGCCGCCGGTGAGAAGGAACATCCTGCCTTGTTTCTGTCGCGAGATTCCGGGAATACATGGCAGAAGAAGGTCGATCTTCCTGCAGGCGTGCGACACATCTGGATAGATGCGGGTTCGGCGAAAGAATCCAGGACGGTCTATGTCGGCGCCGTTAGCGCAATAGCTGTTGTGAATGGGGCTGATGTCCACGAACTGAACTTGCCTGCTCAGGCGACGGACATTGCTCTCGGATTCGGTGCTGACTCGAAACCCATCATCTATTTCACATCTCGAAGCGGCATCTTTGTTTCTGCCGACGGAAGTGCAAACTTTCGAAGGGCTGATCTTTCGGGAAGCGGAGCCAAGGTTCGTGCCGTCGCAACAAGCCTGTACCACCCGCAGATCGCCTATGTTTCCTACTCCGACCTGACGCTTGAGGGCAAGACCTGGATGGGCGTGGCCAAAACGTCGAACGGCGGGAGGGACTGGGAATTGGTGTGGAAGGAGTCGTCGGATGCGGCGAAGAACGTGCATGACGACTGGATTACGCCGCGATTTGGCGTCACGTGGGGCGAAAATCCGCTCAACATCACGGTGGCGGATAAGGATCCGAATCTCAGTTACGCGACCGACCTGGGACGCACCATGCGAACGACGGACGGCGGTACGACTTGGGACGCAGTGTATTCGCGCCGAGTGAATGACTCGAGTTGGACCACAGTAGGGCTGGACGTCACCACAACGTACGGCGTGCACTTCGACCCGTTCGATCCCAAGCGAATGTTCATCACCTATACAGACATCGGGGCATTTCGCAGCGAAGACGGAGGGCTCTCCTGGACAAGTGCAACGATGGGCGTCCCGGAAGAATGGACGAATACAACGTACTGGATGGTGTTCGATCCTAAAGTAAAAGGACGGGTGTGGAGCGTAAACAGCGGTACGCATGACCTTCCTCGTCCGAAAATGTGGCGACGCAGTGGAGTGGGAAGCTACCAGGGAGGCGTCTGCCAAAGTGCGGACGGAGGCAAAACCTGGACAAGATCAAACGCGGGGATGGAGCCAACCGCTGCGACCCACATTCTGCTGGATCCGACGAGTCCAGTCGATTCGCGAATTCTGTACGTGTCCGGTTTTGGACGTGGTGTCTACAAGAGCGTCGACGGCGGCCATTCGTGGAATCTGAAGAATGTGGGCATTACCCAAGCCGAGCCTTTTGCATGGCGCTTGGCGCGCAGTGAGAAGGGAACGCTGTACGTGCTGATTGCTCGACGCTCCGAAGATGGGAGCATGGGAAACGGGCAGGATGGAGCCTTGTACCGGTCGACGGATGGCGCCGAGCACTGGGAGCCAGTCTCCTTGCCGAATGGGGTCAACGCGCCAAATGGTCTGGCCATTGATCCGGCGTCTCCGGAGCGACTTCATCTTGCTGCCTGGGCGCGCGCGAGCGGACAACACGGCGAAGGCGGCGGTATCTATTTGTCGGAAGATGGCGGCAAGAACTGGCGCCCCGTACTGGACCGGGACCAGCATGTGTATGACGTGACGATTGACCCAAACCATCCGAAGGTTTTGTATGCCGCAGGGTTCGAGTCGTCGGTTTGGCGATCAGGCGACAGGGGGGAGCATTGGGAGAGGGTCCCCGGCTTCAACTTCAAATGGGCGCACCGAGTCATCCCTGACCCGAGGAACCCTGACGAAATTTATGTGACTACGTTCGGAGGAAGCGTCTGGCATGGTTCAATAAACGGGAAGGATGAGCCGGTTGATATTGCAACGCCAGTGATGCAGCCCGGACGGTAAAACAATGGATAAATGCAAAACAATCTCGTTGAATCGGCGCCAGTGGCTCTACGGGGCCGGCTTGGTGGCCGGAATGTCCCAACTTAGTTGGCCGCTCACGGATGGACAAGCGGAACACGCACCCGAACCGAAGCCCCTGGACTTGTCGCAATACGAGCCGAAGAGCATGTTGCACGTGCACGAGACTCGGGTAGAGCGAGCCAAGTTTCCACTCATCGATTTCCATACACATATTTCCATGTCGACGAAATCAGAGCGAGGTGTGGAACTCTCTCCTGATCGTCAATACCTGGGCACTCCCGCGGAGTTGCTGGCAGTGATGGATCGCAAGAACATCCACGCCATGGTGAATTTGACGGGAGGTTATGAAAAGGGTCTCGCAGAGGCTGTAGCAAAATATGACCGCGCGTATCCAGGGCGGTTTTTTACATTTACTGAACCTTCGTATTCTCACTTTCTGGATGCGAACTATCCGCATCTGCAGGCCCAGGCCATTGAACAGTCACATAAAGACGGAGCGCGGGGTCTCAAGATTCTTAAGACGCTCGGCCTGTACCTTCGGGAAAACATCACCAGCGGCAAACTGGTCAAAATCGACGATCCCCGGTTCGACCCCATGTGGGACGCCTGCGGGCAGCTGGATATGCCGGTTGCGATTCATGTCTCAGACCCGATTGCATTCTTTACTCCTACGGACCGCTTCAACGAGCGATACGAAGAGCTCAACAATCATCCGGACTGGTCGTTTTACGGCGGAGACTTCCCGAGCAATGCAGACCTGCTAGCGGCACGCAACCGCGTGATTGCCCGACATCCGAAGACACAGTTCGTGACGCTGCATGCCGGGAATTTCGCCGAAGACTTGGGGAACGTGTCGGAAAACCTGGACCGTTATCCCAACATGCACGTCGATATTGCGGCTCGTATCGGTGAGCTAGGGCGGCAGCCAAGGACCAGCCGCAAGTTTTTCGAGAAATACCAGGACCGAATCCTGTTCGCAACTGATGCAACACCGCACGGCGACGCGTTCCCGCAACAGGTGTTTAACGACCAGTTGTATGAGATTTATTTCCGCTTTCTCGAAACTGAGGACGAATATTTCGATTACGCGCCGGCAAAGATTCCGCCACAGGGACGCTGGAAGATTTATGGAATCGTTCTGCCCGACGAGATCTTGAAAAAGGTGTATCACGACAATGCTGCGCGGTTACTGAAACTCTAGTCGCTGATGGCAACTCCCGTTGGCGAGGGAAGAACCAAACGGTGCCGCACGGGCCAGATGAGAGGTTAAGACAACTAAGGTGTCGCAATTGCAGATAAGAATTTTCGAGGATAAAGGGTCGGTAGGGCAGGCAGCTGCTGAACAAGCGGCAAACTCGCTGCGACGAGTGATTCGTCAGAAAGGGAGTGCCCGCATCGTGGCGGCAACCGGAGCTTCGCAGTTTGAATTTCTGGATGCTCTGACTTCCGCGCCGGGCATAGATTGGAACCAAGTCGAGGTATTTCATCTCGATGAGTATGTGGGCCTCCCGATCACGCACGTGGCAAGTTTCCGGAAGTACCTGCTGGAAAGGCTCATCAATAAGGCGGGTATCAAGCGATATCACTTCCTTGACGGAGACGTCGATGCACGGGCGTCGGCAGTGAAGGTAGGCCTCGAACTGCAGCGTGCGCCGATCGATGTCCTGTTCGCGGGCATTGGGGAGAACGCACACCTGGCGTTCAACGATCCTCCGGCGGATTTCGAGATAGAAGATCCCTACTTAATTGTCGAGCTGGATGAAGTATGCCGGCAGCAGCAGGTCAACGAAGGTTGGTTTGCAAGCCTGCGAGATGTCCCAGAACGAGCGATTTCCATGTCGGTGCGCCAGATCCTGCGCTCGCAAGAGATTGTCGTGGTGGTTCCCGACGAGAGAAAGGCGGAGGCGGTGAAGAATTCTCTGGAAGGAGAAATCACTCCCAACGTGCCCGCATCTATTTTGCGAACCCATCCTAATGTTTCTATCTACCTGGACAAAGATTCAGCATCCTTGCTAAGTTCCGGAGTACCTACTTCGAGATAATCGGTTGATGAAGCCCGATCCAGCGATCAGCAGCCAACAGAAAAGGCGGCCAATCCGAAACTTGCGTTGGTGGATCGCGGGTTTGCTGTTCGCATCGACTGTCATTAATTACATCGATCGCCAAACCTTAGCCGTACTCTCCCCGTTCCTGAAACAGACATACCATTGGAGCAACAGCGACTATGCGGTCCTGCTGATCGGGTTTCGAGTGTCGTACTCCCTGGGGCAAACCCTGTGCGGCAGACTTATGGATCGGGTGGGCACGAGACAAGGCCTGACGATGTCCGTCTTATGGTATTCGCTGGTGTCGATTGCGACGTCGCTGGCCAGCGGGTTTTATAGCTTTGCGAGCTTCAGAGTTCTTCTTGGCGCCGGAGAGTCTGCAAATTGGCCGGGTGCCACCAAGGCTGTGTCCGAGTGGTTCCCGAAGCAGGAGCGAGCCCTCGCAACCGCATTTTTTGACAGCGGGTCGTCCATCGGTGGGGCGATTGCGCCATTTGTGATTTTGCCGATTTATTACCACTGGGGATGGCGGCCGGTATTCGTCATCCCTGGCGTCCTTGGCTTGTTTTGGCTGATCGCTTGGCGTAAATCCTACCATCGTCCAGAGCGTCACCCGAGGCTCGGCGACGCGGAACGATCGTTGATCGCGGCCGATGCGGCGCGTCCCGAGATTAGTTCGGCTGCGCATTCCCGAACTACCTGGACGGCTCCGCTCAATCTCCCGCAAACCTGGGGCACGATCATCGCCCGGTCGTTTACCGACCCGGTGTGGTTCTTCATTGCCGACTGGTTTCCTATTTATCTGGTGGCGAAAGGGATTGCTATACAGAGCGGGTTGATTGCCATATGGATTCCGTTCATTGCGGCTGATCTCGGGAACTTCTTTGGAGGCGCAGCATCCGGGTACTTGATCAAACGGGGATGGACACTGGGGGCGGCGCGCAAGGCCGTCGTGATATTTGGCGGGCTCGGGGTCTTGCTGCTGATTCCGACGATTCTCACTGTTAACCTCGGCATCATCAGCCTTCTATTTGGGCTCGCGACGTTCTGTTATGGGTCGTTCACGACGATTGCGAATGTGCTGCCGTCCGACTTATTCAAAGAAGACGCTGTCGCCTCAGTGAGCGGGATGGGAGGCACGGGAGCGGGCATCGGCACCATTATTGCTTTCTTATTAATCGGACATTTTTCGGACGCCCGCCAATCGCTGGCCACCCATTCATTTGATTCGATCATGATTGTTGCTGGTCTCGTGCCATTTGTGGGAATGCTTCTCGTGTTGGCGCTTGTGCGCAATACGAAAGCGACCGAAGAGGGGATTGTGCGCGCAATCTGATCAGCGATGGGTGAATGTACGGGCCGGAAAGGTTGGGTTTGATTCAGCAAGCCTGAGGCTTGGAACGGTGTTCACAGCACATTTTCTTGCAACGCCAAGGGAGACAAGTAGGCATGGCCGGGTGCAATGTGCCGGACGCTCTCTCGCCGAATCAGTTCAGTCGGCATGACGAGCTGCTGTGGAGGCAGGTCTGGCTGGTTGATTCGCCGCAGGACAAACTCTGCGAGATGCACACCTAGTTCTTTGGGGAACTCCCGAACCGTAGTGAGACCCGGGTGTAATACCTCGCCAATCGTGTCATTAAAGCCCGCCACGCTGATGTCATCTGGAATGCGGATCCCCGACTCCTGCAGAGCCTGGTATACGCCAGAGGCGGCTTGATCAGTGCCCGCAAGTAAAGCAGTCGGACGTTCTCCATTGACCAACAAAGCTTTTACCGCCAGGTATCCGAGCTCGCGGTCTTCCGATCCGATCTCGCTGAAATGCGGTTCAAGGTCGGCTTCTTTCATTGCTTGACGATAGCCGCGGGCGCAACGCGCAAACCAAGGTAGTCGCTGATTTCCTACATACCAGATGTTCCGGTGGCCCTGGGTGATGAGATATCGGGTGATTTCAGCCGATCCTCGAACGTCATCGGTGAATACACAATCGTAGCGTTCCGGTTGCCAGTCGCCCACGATATTGTTCCCCACCAGCGAAAAGGGGATATTCTTCTCCGCGAGAGCGGCCAGAATATTGGCCGAATGCGTGCCGGTCAGAATGACACCGCCAGGGCGGTTCGACTGTGTTAATACGTCGGGCAGTCGCAGGCTGCTTAACGGAGCATTCAGGTCCGAGCGGAATGAAACAAACTGCAGAGCCCAATCATGGCTTGTGCAAAACCCTTCTGCGCCGAGAAGAACCTTGGACTGAAATTCGTTGACGGTATCGCGGTTACCCAAAACAAAAGTGATGGTGTGGTTGTTAGGGCTCGATGTCTTACTGCGCCTTGGGGAATCGGCGGAACCGCGCTGGGGTTTGGAAGCTGTCCGGTAGTCCTCATCACCGTCCAGCTTGCGAACAGCGCCTCCGTGTGACCGAACTGCCAATCCTTCTTCACACAGGGCGTTTAAGTCGCCACGAGCAGTTACAGCCGAGACGGAGAACCGATCTGCAAGCTGTCGGACAGTGATTTGTCCCTTCTGCTTAAGGAGGTCGAGAATTTTGCGTCGACGTTGCTCGGACAAGAGACGACTATCGTGGGCACCCATGGCTATCCTTATCGACCGCGTGAAAAGGACATCGTGAGCCCTGTTATACACCAAAAACATAAGAAAGCAAACGAAAGGAACATTCCTGGCTAAGTGCGAAATAGTTGTGCTCTATGTAAGTTCAAGAGGGCAAGAGGGTTATTACTGATAGCTCAAGCTTACGTCAATTACAACAAAGGCGTCGCTTTCGCCTTTGCTTGCGTATACTTGTGTTTGCTTTTCGATCTCCACACCGGGGGAGAGTTGCCTTGCCGATGAAACGTCGCGATTTTCTGCTTTCGCTGGGGGCTTCGATTGCATGCACTCTGATCAAAAGCAGCGGTCAGACGTCAAACGGCCGACCTCGTCTGCTTGTAACTTCCACCGATCCGTTTACTGGCATCGCTCTGCTGAAGACCCGTTATGACAAAGGAATGCGACCTTCCGAAGATATGGAAGGCTGGGCGCTGTCCTGGCTGCTGACTAAAGACGAGCAATTTGCCGAACGCGCAATTGCTGCCATGCGCTCGGGCCATGTGAGTAAAGGCGGAAAGCCTTCGCGTTCGTGGGTGGACTACGCGCGCTGGTCGATTGTGTTCGATTGGCTGCGGGAATTTCGCGGCTTCGACAATGAGTTGCGCACCCGGATCGCGACCGAACTGATGGACGGTGCGGCGGCAATGATCGCTACGCCGGATTTCCAGGACGCGGGATCGTACTCTTACCATAACTATTCGCTTCGCTATTTGGCCGTGCCGGCATTCGTTTCGGTAGCACTGGACGGGTACTCCGGCTGCAGCAATCGTTGTACCGCTTGGCGGGAGAAGATTACTGCGTGCTTCACGAACGTTCTTGAAACTACCGAGTTCGCCACTCCCGAGGGTAGTTACCACGAGTCGATGGACTACATGCGAATCACCTGGGCGTGCCTCACTCTGCTGGCCGAGTTGCAACGAACGGCGACGGGAGTTGATCCTGCACACCACTACTCAGTGTTCGAAAATATCGGGAACACCTATTTGTACAAACTCCTTCCTGATGGAACACCGTCGCGAGAGGGAGACAACGAGTATCCGATACTGGACGCACGCGACACTTCCGTCATCGGCTATGCCGTCAATCGATTCAAAGATCCATATGCGGCGTGGCTGTTGAGAAGCAGCGGATTTGTTTCCAAAGAGTGGACGATTCCTGTGCTCCAATTCCTGTGGAACGACCCGGAAGTGGTTCCGCGGGATCCTGCGCTCGCGCCTGAGACCGAACTTCCGAGGCAACGTTACTTTCCCGGCGTGGGTCATCTCGTCATGCGAGATGGGTGGAAGGCGGACTCAACGTGGATCGAGTTTGACTGCGGACCGTATCTGGCGAAGCATCAGCATCTCGACCAGAACCAGGTCAACATTTATCACAAGGGGTATCTCGCAATCGACAGCGGGGCTGATTACACCGACAGTGAGAGTCCTCACTACATCAACTACTATCGCCGGACCGTGGCCCACAACACGATGTTGATCTACGATCCAGGCGAGCAGTTCTTCTGGTCGGAAAATGTGCTGCGGGTGGCGAATGATGGCGGCCAGAGAATGGACTCCTCGCGTTATTGGAACACCATCCGTAGCCCACAGGACTTCGAGCGCACGCGTGATATCTGGGACCTGGGCAGCATGCGAATGATCGACTACGTTCCCGGCAAATACCATTACGCTCTGGGGGATGCAACACACGCTTATTCGCGCGAAAAGCTCAAGAGATTTACACGGGAACTCATGTACTTCCCGACGCACAATCTGCTGGTGGTCTTTGATCGCGTGGTCAGCAAGAATCCAACGTTCCGAAAGGTGTGGTTGCTCCATAGCGTCAATCAGCCGTCAGTAGATCGAGATGACGGGAAGGGAACAGCCGAGACAAGAGAGTTTGCAGACGCAAAGGGGTTCCGAATCCGCGAAGGACAAGGAGAGCTTCTCGTGCATTCCCTGCTACCTCGGAGCCGGACAGTGACACGGAGAGGTGGTCCAGGTAACGAGTTTTGGTGTCCAGGCAATGATCAGGGAGGTACATGGGGAACCGGCACTGACTGGCCTCTTGAACCTGTCGAGGGTGGGCCTCTACCGGCCGATCCCAAACTCGTACACATGTGGAAGACGTTTTGGGGAGAAGATTTTTCGCACATCGCTGCATCGAATCGAAAGAACGTCGTCCCCGGAGCGTGGCGGATCGAAGTGTCGCCATCGAATGAGGCTGAAGAGCATTTGTTTCTTCACGTTCTTGAGATAGGCGATGTTGGCACCACGGGCAAGGCGCGCGTCAATCGTCTCGAAGGAACAAACTTTGCAGGGGCAGCTTGCGACAGGGGACCGGGGATGCTGTTCGCAACCTCCGATTCAGCGCCAGAGAGTGGTGAAGTATCGGTCGGCGACATTTCTGTCCAGTCTCTGACAGTTTCAGGGCTGAAACCGAACCTTGTTTATGAGCTGTCCTTCTCCGGTCCAAATATCGCGGCCTCACCGAAGGCAGCGCCGCCCGGCGTGATGACCGGAATCAGGCGAGAAAGAACGAATGACAAAGGAGTCTTACGTTTGGACGAGAGGTTGGAGGGGAATTCGCGACTCCGCATTGCATTGGTCTAAATTGGGAGGGCATGCCGCCCAGAGATGTGTTTACGACACGGAAGCGGACCAGGTGTGAGTTGCGGAACGATACCCAGCTCGAATGAGACGGCGGGGACTTCAACCGCCAACGGTGCCAGTGACATGGTGATATGCAACTGACGTTTCAGTACCTTTTTGCATGTGGTACATTTGTTGCGAGCACAATAGCTCTGCCGACCACATGGGGAAAAACGGCTCTTCCAGCAGCTCCGCGCGTGATGACCGAACGTTCGGGGAAAGGATTGCTCACCTCAGCGTCAAGCGGCAAGAACTGATTCGTCCCATTCAAGAGCGCCCAAACGACTACGTCCTGCTCCCGATCCGAAGCGTGGCCGCCAAGCTCGGCAGCGATCCTGCGACCTTGCTGCGGGTAGTTCGAGACATGGGCTTCGCTAATTACCATCAGTTTAAGGCTTACCTTCACGAACTCTCGATTGCACACGCCACTTCGCTCGAAGGGCTGAAGATCAGCAATCCGTCCGAAACCGGACTGGCTTCTCAGGGCCGGAAGGTTCTCGATCGCGACATCCACAACCTTCATGCATTGCGTAATACGCTGGATATGAACCGAGTTGCTGCATTGGCGAAACGCATCTATGAGGCGCGCCGTATCCTGATTTTGGGCGGCGATATGGCCGCTGTTTTGGCGGAGTTTCTTGACTACAAGCTCACGCTGCTCGGGTTACCCGTGTCCCATGCGCTTACGCCCGGGAAAACGCTGCATGCCGTCCGAAGTCTCAACAAAAAAGACCTTCTCATTGCGGTGAGCTTTCGCCGCGGCTTGCGACAAACGGTCGAGGGCCTCCAACAGGCGAAGGCGCGCGGCGCATATTGTGTGGGCATCACCGACACGTTTGTGTCGCCGCTGGCGCGTTTCGCCGACGAGTGCTTCCTTACCTCCGTGGAAGCTCCCTTCAGCAACTCTTACGTCGCTCCTATCGGCTTCATCAATGTGCTATTTACGATTTGTGCTCACTACCGACGCTCCCGCACGCTGACGCTCTTTGAAGAAGTCGATCAAGAGCAGCGGCACGGCTTCCGCTGGTATCAAGGATAGTCCCAGGCCCGCAGTCATCCCATCTTGCCGTACCCCGCCGTCACACCGGGGCATTTTCAAATGGGAACTGGCTGCAATGAAACATATGTAGCAGAGTGTATGTAGTGCTTGACATTTGTTTCATTACAGCGTATCACTTCTGCCAATCAAACGGGCGCGTGCGCGCGGCAGCGGGCGGGGAAAGCAACCAAGCTGCTAGGCGCCGCCTTTGCAGGAGTCGCAATGAAAATGGTGGCGAGACTTTCGTCGGCTCTGGCTTTCTTCCTGACAATTACAACAATATGGGCCGCCGCCCAGACAACATCGCGACTCGCAGGAATGGTTCGTGACACGACCGGCGCGGTTGTGTCCGGAGCGAAGATTACGCTGACGGATGAAGCCACCGGCGTAGCCTTCAAAGCACTTACGACTACGGCGGGAACTTATGTTTTCGACGCAGTCAAGCCCGGGTCCTACAGCGTGCTGGTGGAGATGACCGGTTTCAAGTCGGTGACTTCCAATGGAAATGTCGTCACCATTGGACAGCCGACTACCGTGAACGTCACCTTGCCGATAGGGACCGCTTCCGAAACCATCCAAGTCGCAGACAGCGCCGAACTGGTACAGACCCAGACGTCGGGCAACATCGGCAACCTGTTTGATTCGGTGGCCCTGAATACCCTCCCCATTGTTACCAGTCGTGGACGAAACACCTTGTCGTTGGTGGAGCTGGAACCTGGCGTAGTGGATTCGGGCGGCTTCAACCAGGGAGGCCCGAATGTGGCTGGCGGCGGAGTCCATGCCAATGGAGCTCGGGACCGCGCGTGGAACTACACGCTCGACGGGATTGATATCAATGAGACCAGTGCGGGCGGAAGCAACTTCTCGCCTCTTCGCACCAATCCCGACATGCTTTCGGAGTTTCGCGTCGTTACCAGTAATCCCACGGCGGAGTATGGCCGCAACAGCGGCGCTCAAGTGGAGATGGTCACCCGCTCGGGGACGAACAGCTACCATGGCTCGGCATACTTCTTCTACCAGACGCCCCGATTCAATGCGAACGACCCCGCAAACATCTCGGCAGGGCTGGGTAGACCGGACTTCGTTCAGAGAATTCCCGGGTTCCGTTTCGGCGGCCCCATCAAGAAGAACAAGACGTTCTTTTTTGTGAATTTCCAGTGGTTACGTACGACCACCACCAATCTGACTACTAATCCGGTATACACACAGCAGGCGAGATCGGGTCTGTTGCGTTTCATCGATCAGACATCGCCGATCTGTCAGGGCTCGTACGCTGGAAACTGTTTTAACTCAGCGGCTGGGAACTCAAATGCGACTGTGGACGCAGGTGGCAATCCCCTCCCGGGTGTAAACATTGTCCCTTATGACGTAGCAGCTAACGATCCGCAACATCTCGGGCTTGATCCAAGCGTTCTGGACATCCTCAACAAGATGCCTCTCCCGAATACCTACACGATCGGCGACGGCCTGAATATCGCGGGTTTTGAATGGCTGGCGGCCGAGCACGAGAAGCAGCTGGACTACACCATCCGTTTGGACCATTCGTTCAACGCAAGCCACTCGGCATTCTTGCGCTGGTCGGCGGGACATCAGAACACAATCGCCGACATCGGGAACGGCGGTTTACCGGTCTTTCCTGGCTTCCCGGACGTGGTAAACACATACCGGACGCCGAAAAATCTGGCTGCTTCCTGGCGTTGGTCGATCAGTCCGAATATGTTGAATGAACTCGTGGTAGGCGTGAGCCGCTTCGGTTTCAATTTCGCCAACCCGGATCCGAACTACCGCAACAACCCGGCTTTCAACTTCCTCGCTCATCCCAGCTGCAACAACTTCGGATTCGCTTGCATGATGGTTCCCTTGCAGAACTATGTCGGGAACGCCCGCTATCTGACGACCTACCAACTCGTCGACAACATGACCTACATTCACGGTCCTCACACGCTCAAGTGGGGCATCAACTTCCGCTACCAGCGACACATCGACAAGCGCGGAAGTATCGGCAACCTCAACGCGGCGTTGGCCATCAATTTCGATCCGAACGTCAACGGGGTGAATCCAGCAACTTTCAACTTCCCGAGCAATATTGACCAGAATCAAGACGCGCAAGATCTGCAAGGCTCTATTAACGACCTGCTGGGAAGGGTGGGCGCGATCCAGCAAGGAATCGTAGCCCAGAATCCCACAGCATGGGCACCTGCGGGGGCGTTCCTGCACGCGGACTTCCGCATGCCTGAGTACGATTTCTACGTACAGGACAGCTGGAAGCTGAAGCCGAACTTTGTAGTTGACCTGGGCCTGCGCTGGGAAATCAAGCTTTCGCCGAGAGTCACGAATGCAGCAAACATGTTGCGTCCGAATCCTCCTTTTGGGTGGGGCTTCAGCAACGACAATCTGAGCTGGGTTCCGGGACAACTCTATAAGGACTCTCTCCGGGACCTTGGGCCCTCGATCGGGTTCGCGTGGGACCCGCGCAGCAATGGCAAGACATCGATTCGCGGCAACTTCCGAATCGCCTACGACCGGATCAACACATTCAGCCTCTCGTCGGCGGTGTTTCAGGGCATGCCTGGCCTGACCGCTCAAATAACCGACAACGCTTTTGGGCAGGCGGGCGGACGTCTGTCGCAACTGACGCCGTCTACGCTGAGCGGTATCTTGAACTCGTACCTGACGGGCACTCCGACAGACCTGCGAACTCCCCCACCTTTCAGCAATAACAGCATTACCGTAGTTGATCCAAACTGGCGTCCACCTCAAACCTACATGTGGAGCTTGGGTTTCCAGCATGAGCTTCCTTACAAGTTCATTATGGAGGCCGATTATGTCGGTCGCAAAGGCGTGCACTTGTACGGCGCCTACGACGCCAACCAGGCGAAGATTCGCAACAATGGGTTCCTGAATGCCTTCAACACAGTGGCGGCTGGCGGTGATAGCCCGCTGATGGATCAAATTATCCAAGCCGACCCGTCGTTCCCGGGTGGCGCAATTACGGGATCGCAGTGGCTCCGCGACCCAAACAATCCGTATTACAGCGAGTTCACCAATGGCCGCGTCGCTCGCCTTGCCGCAGAACTGGCTCTTAGCCGAGTGGATGTCGCGGCAGGCTTGCCGCCTACCTTCTTTTATTCCTATCCGCAGTTCGCTGGTCAATTTCCAGGGACACCTGGCGGATTTTCGGTGCTCGACAGTCACGACTTCTCGACCTACAACGCGCTGCAGACTCAGGTGCGTCGATCTTTTTCAAGCGGGCTGACCGTGCAGGCGAGTTACGTCTGGTCGAAATCCATCGATACACGTTCCTTTGACCCGACCTTCACGACTGTGGCTGTGGCGTCCTCGCCTTTCGGTGCCTCTAGCACTCCGTTCGACCTGGATCACCGAAAATGGAACTACGCGCCGTCTGATTTCGACCGCACGCATGTCTTCCAGAGCATCTGGGTTTACCAGTTACCGTTTGGCCATGGAAAACAATTCGGTCACAGTTGGAACGGCTTCCTCGATCGCCTACTTGGCGGGTGGGAGATCGGCGGATTTGGCATGATCGAGAGCGGACGTCCGACCACCGTCTTCTCCGGTGACTATACGTTATCCAGTATCGTTCGCACGGTAGCGAATTGCACCGGCTGCTCCCCACATATGTTCCATATCCACCGTGATCCTGCGACGCAACTGCTGACCTACGTGACGCCCGAACAGATTGCGCAATTCTCTTCGCCGGGACCTGGCGAATTCAGCAATGTCGGCCGAAACTACTTCCGCCTGGCTGGGTACAAGAACCTGAGTATGTCGGTTGCGAAGGTCACGCACATTGCCGAGCAGCAGGAGCTTGAAATGCGGCTGGAGATTCAAAACGTCACCAATTCAGTTCATTACGATGAACCAGGCGCCAACCGCTTTACGAATGGAGACTTCGGTGTCGTGGATCCATTGACGGTCAGCCAGGACGGGCGCGGACTGTCGAGTGACCCGCGAAAAATGCAGGTGTCGGTGCGCTATTCGTTCTAACTGTCCTATGAGCGCGGAACGACAGCGGAGAAAGTGGGTGCGCCTCGCCGGCGGCTTCTGTGCCTGCTGTCTCCTTTCGCTTGCCCTGCGCTCCGCCCACGTCTTCGGTGCTGAGCAGGAGCGGCTCGTCATTATCGTTCCGGTGGCGGACATGTATTCGTCGTCCAGCGTCGATTCCGACGTGGTGTCACAGGCAATTTACGGCACTACCGTTCTCGCGATGGAATCGAAGAATGCCGGATGGGTAAGAATCCAGACGCCGGATCGTTATTGGGGATGGATTGCTTCCGCTGATGCGCGAAGCTTGTCGGCGCAAGACTCGTACGCAAGTTCCGGAAAGCCGCTTCAGGTCAATAGCCTTACCGCAAACCTCTATCGCGAGCCAGATGTGACGGCTCACCGTCCATTGCTGACACTCCCCTATGAGACGCGCCTGGAGTTCATAGAGAGAGATGCGAGTGATTCTGATTGGCTAAAGGTGCGGCTTCCCGACGGACGCCTTGCCTGGATTCAAGCTGGTGACACGATTCCGGACCCGCGCGCGCTTACTGTCGCCGAATCCATCGAACTGGGGAAGCGCTTTCTCGGTGTTACATACACCTGGGGTGGCCGGTCCAGCTTCGGGTTTGATTGCTCCGGGTTTACACAGATGCTGGTCCGCAGTCGTGGGATCAATATGCCGCGCGACGCCGATTTACAAGCGGCATGGGACGGAGCGGCCCCGGTCGATCGTAAAGATCTCCGCGAAGGCGACCTGTTGTTTTTTGGCAGCTCCGCCGATCACATCACCCATACCGGCATGTTCATCGGCAATGGCCAGTTCATCCACGACACAACGTACGGCCACCCCGGAGTTCAGATAAGCCGGCTAGACGACCAGCCGTGGACTCGGTTGCTTGTGGCCTCCCGGAGAGTTAAGTGAAACGCCGCGAGTGGTTGCAAATAGCAGGCAGGGCGGCAACGGCATTGAGTATCGCGTCTTTCAACTCCTCAGCGACCGCGGAGAATTCGGGAGCCGCTGAAGTTGCGGCTGCTATCACCCGACTGAAGCTGCGGCATACGTGGACGACAACTATGTCGTCGAGCGAGTATCGTGACACGCTGCAGGTCCGGTATACAAAAGACGGCGTGACAGGTGTTGGCGAGGGAGCACCGATCGTTCGCTACCACGAAAACGCCGAAGGAGCACGCAACGCGCTCGAGTCGGTGCGCGCGGTCGTTGAGGCGGGGGACCCGTGGCGCTTTCGCTCATTGATGCAGCAGGTCCACGCGCGCATCGACGGCCAGTTTGCCGCCAAGGCTGCCATTGATATCGCAATCATGGATTGGGTGGCTCTTAAGCTGAGTGTCCCTTTGTATCGCTTTCTCGGGTTGAACCCCGAAGATACGCCTGTCACGACGTTCTCGATCGGCATCGACACACCGGATGTTACCCGCCAGAAGGTTCGTGAAGCGGAACCTTTCCCCGTCCTCAAGATCAAAGTTGGACTAAAGACGGATGAACCTACCGTAGAGGCGGTTCGTAGCGTCACGAATAAGCCTTTGCGCGTCGATGCTAATGAAGGCTGGAGCGACAAGGAAGAGGCAGTTCGCAAGATTAATTGGCTAGAAACACAAGGCGTGCAGTTCGTAGAACAACCCATGCCTGCCGCCATGCTGGAAGAAACGAGTTGGGTGCGGAAGAGAGTGCACTTGCCCCTCATTGCGGATGAGGCTTGCCTCAATGCAGCAGCAGTACCCAAGTTAGTCGACGCGTACGACGGCGTAAACATCAAACTCGACAAGTGCGGAGGCATCCTGGAAGCCCTCCGAACGATAGAAGTGGCCAAAGCACTTGGAATGAAGACTATGCTGGGATGCATGGTCTCTAGTTCCGTCAGCGTCACTGCGGCGGCCCACTTATCTCCACTAGTGGATTACGCTGATCTCGACGGAAACCTCCTTGTATCGAACGATCCGTACACTGGCGTTCAAGTACGTCGGGGTAAGCTGATTCTTCCCACCCGACCGGGACTCGGAGTCACGCCAAGCCAAACTCCGAACCAGTGAATACCCAAGAACGCGAAATGCAAGCGCAGGCCAGGCTTGTTGGCCCTATATAAATGTATTACGGGTATCTTTTTTCAAAGAACGCTGGTGCGCGCCCGGGTATGGGACAGCAAGCGCAGTTCTGAGCACGCGTGCGGAAGGTGTTAAAAAGGATGGCTCCTCAGGTAGGACTCGAAGCCATCAATAAACGTAAATCCAACGCGTTACAGAGCACAGACGGCACTCGAAGTATATGAAAAGCAGTGGAAGTTGACGTTAACTGATTGCACATTGATTACGAGTTTGGGACGCGACCAATGATCTTTGGGTTATGAGCCTTAAGAAACTATGGACAACAACAACTTAGAAGGACACGGATGGCACCGTTGGACTTATTCGGACAGAGCGGAACAGTTATTTGACCCCAATTTGACCATCGTTAATGCAGAGACCAAACACACCTAATTACGCTAGACACGCAGAGTCTTACGCGGAAAGGGGACTCTTTGCGGTTTGAACTGGAACTGAGACTATAATCAAGGTACCGCAACTATTACTTTGGACAGTAAAGGTGCCGCCGAGAAGGGCACTGCGTTCGCGCATACTAGATAAGCCTACGCCTTGGCGCCGATTGGCCGTCGTTTGCAGCGCTTCCGACGGAATGCCTTTGCCGTCGTCCTGAATACTCAAGGTCAAACGTTCGTCAGAAGACGTGATCCTGATGTGGACGGCTTTCGCCCCGGAATGCCGATGCACGTTAGTTAAAGCTTCTTGGACTATCCTGAAGAGTCCCGTCTCAACATCCCGGTCAAAGCGTTCCTTCGTTTCATCGAGTTCAAGTATAAGCTTCACGTTGCTGCGTCGGGAAAAGCCCTCGGCATACCACTGTATGGCAAAGAGAAGGCCACTCTCATCGAGAAGTGGAGGATGCAACAGGTGGGACACGGTGCGCACTTCGCGTACAGCTTGTTGCAGAAGGTCTTCCAGCTCTCGTAAGCCAGACTGGTAGCCGGTCTCGGAGGGCTCTAAATAAGAACTTGCCTGGGAGACCATCATCAGTGCCCCAGTCAGCGTCTGCCCAATTCCGTCGTGAAGGTCACGGGCAAAACGTCGGCGTTCTTCGTCCTGGATTGTGAGAACCTTGGCCGATAGGTTTCGCAGATCTCGCTCTGCGCGTTCCCGCTCCTTGATCTCCGATGTGAGACTCTCATTGATGCGTGAGAGCTCAGAAGTGCGCTCTTTGACTCGCTCTTCCAGTCGATCACGGGCGTTTCGCAAGTTTGACGCCGACTCTTTCTCCTGCCGCAGTAGTCCCTGAACCTGACGCTGGCGGGTTCGTGCTCGCCGAGCGGTTCGTAAGACGCTGAGGATCGTTGGCACACGGACCGGGCGCTCTAGTATTGATACGTTCGCGTCTTCGGCCAGCTTAGACACGAACCCTGTTGTCCAGAGCGATGGGGTGGGACCCGCGCTCGCTAACAAAATAATTGGTATGTCGGACCATGGCTCCTGCTTTCGCAGAGTTCGTTGGATGGTCTGCAAGGATGTCGAAACGAGGGCCTCTTCTGTCAGTAGAATGAAATCGGTCCGTTCAGACAATCGATGCGCCAGTACGTTCAGCGACGCGCAATGGGTAACGGAAAGCCCCTCCGACGAGACAATCTCCGTCAGGATTTCAGCATCTTTGCCGAAAGGCGCGCACAAGAGAACCTGGCCCGTGATGAGGTTACGATTTTGCGGTCCTTTCATCCTGATCTCGAATCAATGTTCCTGATTTACCAGAAAATTCAGGGTTGCCGGTGAGAACCCCTTGGAACTCCGCTAGGGGTTTACCAATCCTTATCCCTTTCCTCCCTACCTCAAATTCCCGAATGGTTCGCTCATGGTCATGGCTCCGATTCTTGACAATCGATATAGCCTGACGAACTGTTCCTTGTGCTTCGAAATAACGTAAAAGGACAACCAAATCGGCAAGGTAAGTAGCCTCAAAGCTGGATTGATCGACATTGATAAATCCATGCTGCGTCGAGACCAAGATCGTGATTACTCCTCTTGCGTTCAGATATGCAAGCAACTCGTGTAGGTGGACAATAAAAGAACGGTCACTGCTCATTGCCTGCAAATAGCCGTTTAGGCTGTCAATGATCACCATTCCAGCATGGTTTTTTTCTATACATGTGCTGATGTTGTGAATGACCTGCCCGGGAGTGATGTGCGAGGGATCGACCCGTTGTAATTCTACAAGGCCGTTCCTTACGTCTTTTGCAATATCGATTCCTAAACTATCGCAGCGTCCCAAAAACGTAGTGACGCTCTCCTCGAACGAGTACATGCAGACTTTCTTCCCGTGCCTCGCCGCAGAAGCTGCAAATTGCGCTGCAAGTGAAGATTTCCCGATGCCTGGAGGACCAACGATCATCACGCCGAAACCCCAAGGGATCGGCCCGCCCATTAGCTCATCCAATTCCTTTATGCCGCTCGCAAGAGCCGGACCAGCATTGAAAGCATCGAGAAAGGCCTCTCCTGCGGCAGCCAAACGGGGAAACACTCTTATGCCCCCCGTCGCGATGCAGAAATCGTGAGCGCCTTCGATGAACGGGACGCCGCGCATCTTTGTTACCCTAATCCGACGATGCAATGCGCCGTGCGAGGTCTCTTCGCTCGTAAGCTGAACAACTCCGTGGGCAATGCTCTGGAGCAAAAGGTCTGCCCCGGTTTCGCTAGTCTGGTCATCGAGGAACAGGACGGTGCACCCTAATTCGGAAAGCGCCTGCTTCAAAGCGAGTATCTGTCTTCGATAGCGCAATGGATCACGGGCAACCATGCGAAGCTCGGAAAGAGAATCGAGTACAAGCCGCCGAGGCCTGAGAGCCTTTATTTTCTTCAAAAGATCTGTAGATGTTTCCGCTAGCTCGACGTCAGCAGGATGAAGAACCGTGTACTGCTTCTCAATCCCTAGTTCAGAGTTCATCTTGGTCAAATCAATTATGGACAGAGTTTCTAGCGACCATCCGTGAGATTTGGCGGACTGTCGCAATTCCCCGTCGGTTTCGGAAAACGTAATGTATGCGCCCTTCTCTCTTTGTTGCGCACCTGCGAGCAAAAACTGCAGCGCAAGGGTGGTCTTTCCGCTACCCGGCGGCCCCTGAAGCAGACACATCCTGTCGCGTGGGAACCCGCCCCTAAGAATTGAATCGAGCTCGGCAATCCCCGACATCGCCGAATGTGTTGCCGCCCCCGTCTTAGGCTGTCTTTTCGGATTTCGATGAGCCATGGCGCAAAAGTATACCTTCAACCTCAATCACATTGCGCTGAATGTTGGATTGTTCATTGTTGCTTTGTCGTACCCGAGCGACGGACGAAGAGCGATTGTTCGTCACCCGTCTCGTGAGGAGATTGAGCTCGAATTTATTAATTGGCGAAGTCCCGCCTCAATTGTCAAGCAGTACGAACTCACAAATCGGGCCAGCATATACCGCCACGCCCATGCACTGGGACTCTTTGCCAAACGACGGCGAAACGTCCGAGCTGCCCTGAGAAGATCATCGAGCGCGCCGGTGAGGTCGAAGTTAATGCTGCATCGGTGGGTGCAGTAAGCGCATACGCCAGGATTAATGCCGCCGGCCAGTGGGTGGAGCGTGAGCCACCACCAATTCTGAAAGAAATCGCAGCCGCACTCACCTGCCTCTGGCGGCGAAATGTATAACAGCCTGAATAATCCGTGCCCACACGAACCGTTCGCGGGGTCGACCCGGTGCTTCCGCCCCGCCAC
>JBPYEW010000145.1:0-3247 GCA_051984555.1 Terriglobales bacterium
GTGTTCCCGCGGATGAGACGAACACCTGTTACAAAGTCGCCGAACGAGTTCTCGATGCTCTTGGCGCGAAGAGCGGGGTTGTCATTGAGATCGAGAAGCGCTTGCCGATTCAAGGCGGCCTAGGGGGAGCGTCGGGGAACGCGGTCGCTACGTTGCTTGCGATCGAGCGGGCTCTGAAGCGTCAGTTGCCGGCCAGCGAGCGGTTGCGCATAGCGGCCGAAGTCGGGTCGGATCTGCCGCTGTTCCTGATCGGGGGAACGGTTCTCGGCGTGGGCAGAGGAGAAGAGGTCTATCCCGCACCGGACCTGCCGTCGTGTTCGTGCGTAATTGCCACGCCGGAGATCGGCGTGTCGACGCCGCAAGCTTTCGCCGATTGGGACGAGATGGGCGTGTCCAAGACGAGGGACGGGGACGTCCGTCGCTCCGCGAGGCAGGCAAAATTGACGGGTTCTACCCCGTCCGATAAAATGATTGAGTTCAGCCGCAGGCTTTCTTCGTGGCTGAGTGGTTCTTCCGGTGTCCCTGCCAGGAGCAGGGGCCGGGCCGAGACCCTGCTTCTCGACCTCGTCCATACCGGGATCGCGAACGACTTCGAGCAAGTCGTATTTCCTAAGCATCCCGAATTGTCCGAGGTAAAGCGTGTGCTGGAGCGCGCAGGCGCGTTCTATGCTGCGTTGTCCGGGTCCGGTTCCGCCGTGTACGGCTTGTTTCGCGCGCGGGAGACAGCCCGAAGAGCGGTTCAGCGACTGGAGAGACAAGGCATTCCGGCGCAAGCGAGCACTACTCTGACCAGAAAGCGATACTGGAAGCGGATTTGGGCGTAAGTTTCGAGGTTTCAGGTTTCGAGTTTCGAGTAAACTATGTTCTCCAACCGGTATTGCTCGAAACTCGTAACGCGAAACCTGAAACTGGTGTACTGGGCCGTCGACTAATGGTAGGTCAAGTGCCTTTGGAGCACTTTGTCTAGGTTCGAATCCTAGCGGCCCAGCCAAAAGATCAGCCATTAGCCTTCGGCGATTAGCCCTTGGCTTGGGATGGCCAGAGGCGAACAGCAGACATGGCAACTCTTGCGACAGCAACGGAGAAGAAGGCGACGATGAGCCCGGATGAGAAGCCCGAGCGTAAGCCGCAGCGTGCCCGCGTTGACGACAAGTTCAAGATCTTCTGCGGCACTGCCAATGAAGCCCTGTGCGATGAAGTTTGCCATTTTCTCGGATTGACGCGTGGCCAGGCGCGGGTCTCTCGTTTCTCCGATGGAGAGGGTTACATCCAGATCCAGGAGAATGTCCGGGGCGCGGACGTTTTTCTCATGCAGCCGACGTGCAACCCGGTCGACATGCACTTGATGGAAGTGCTGTTGATGATCGATGCGCTCAAGCGTGCCTCGGCCCGGCGCATCACAGCGGTGATCCCGTACTTCGGCTATGCGCGTCAGGATCGTAAAGACAAACCGCGCGTCCCCATCTCATCGAAGCTGGTCGCGGATTTGCTGACCACAGCAGGGGCGGATCGCGCGCTGGTGGTCGATCTGCACGCACCGCAGTTGCAGGGTTTTTTCAATATTCCGGTGGACCACCTGTTTGCGTCGCCTGTGCTGGTGGACTACTACAAGAAGTTGAATCTGCCGAATCTGACGGTAGTTTCTCCCGATGCGGGTGGCGTGGAGCGCGCCCGGTTCTTTGCGAAAAAGATGGATTCAGCACTGGCCATCGTCGATAAGCGGCGCGTGGATGTGAATGTGGCAGAAGTCATGCACGTGATCGGCGATGTGCACGGGCGTACTTGCCTGGTCATCGACGACTTGATCGACACGGCTGGAACTCTTTGCAAGACCGCGCAGGCACTGATGGAAAACGGGGCAACCGCCGTTTACGCATGTGCGACACACGCCGTGCTCTCCGGGCCGGCGATCCAGAACATTGCGAATTCCGTGATCACGCAGGTAGTAGTTACGAACACAATCCCGCTGACCGAGGACGCGACGAAGGAGCCGAAGATTAAAGTGCTCACGATCGCGGGACTGATTGGCCGAGCCATTCAGTCGATTCATGAGGAAACTTCGGTAAGCAGACTATTCATTTAGGACAGGAAAAGTTATGGCAACCGCAGCAGAAAAGCAGGTCCCCGAAACAAACTTACTGGAAGCGCAACAGCGCGAGGCCGGCAACAAGAACGAAGCCCGCCGCGTACGCCGCAGTGGCAAGATTCCCGCTGTCGTCTACGGCGCCGGCAAAGAGGCAGCCGCGATCAGCGTGGATCCGCGCCAAGTCAGCCGGATTCTTCACTCGGCGTCCGGCCACAACACGATTTTCGATCTCGCGCTCGATGGCCATCGCACGAAGGCCATGATCGTGGACTGGCAGTATGAGCCGATCAAAGGCTCGCTTCTGCATATCGATCTGAAGCGCATTGCCATGGACCAGAAGCTAACGGTCATGGTGCCCATTGTGCTCAAGGGCGAAGCCAGCGGCGTCAAACAGCAGGGCGGCATTCTCGAGCAGATGCTTCGGGAAGTGGAGATTGAATGCTTGCCGGGCGATATCCCGAGCGAAATCGCGGCCGATGTTTCCGAGCTGGTCTTTGGCAAGGTTATTCGTGTGGCGGATCTTCCGCACAATCCCAAGCTGAAGTTCCTGACGGACCCGAACCAGCCGGTGGCGCACGTAACGTCGGTCAAGGAAGAAGCCGCACCGACACCGGAAGCTGCCGCAGCAGAAGCCGCCGCCGCTCCCGCCGAGCCCGAAGTCATCAAGAAGGGCAAGCAGGAGACCGAGGAAGAGGGCGAAGGTGCCGCTCCGGAAAAGGGCGAGAAGAAAGAGAAGAAATAGCCGTTGTGGAGTTGCGGGCGTCTTTTCCCGACGACGCGACAGTATGGTCGGGGGGAAGAGCCCGTATCTCCACTTCGTTTTGCTAAGGCTAGAAGCTAGGAGCTAACAGCTGGCGTTCAAACTGATCGTTGGCCTGGGGAACCCGGGAATCGAGTACCAGTTCACGCCGCATAACCTGGGATTTCTCACCATCGACCGCTTGGCTGAACAGTGGAACGTCGAGGTGAGAAACCGGAACTGTAAGGCGCTGACGGCTCGCGCCGCTGTTGGGGATGAGCAGGTTGTTCTGGCAAAGCCAGAGACCTACATGAACCTGAGCGGCATGTCGGTGCGAGAGCTGGCCGAGAAGTATGAGGTCAAGCCCGAGACAGACCTGATCGTCATCTACGACGAACTCGACCTGCCGCTGGGCGCGATCC
>JBPYEW010000146.1:0-10764 GCA_051984555.1 Terriglobales bacterium
CAATCCTGTGACTTCACCTCCGCTCCCGCGTCCGAAACGCGGCCTTCACCGGCGAGGACGGGGCCGAGCGTCGGGCCTCCGAGGTGCAGTTGTTCAGGCAGTCGCCGCTAAGCGCCAAGAATGATATTCCGACCGAGGGGCCCATGGTCGCTGCCGGTTTCAATTACCTCAAGCACCGTCCCCTTCGGCATAGTCACGCATAAAACCGACCAACAAAAAAAGCCAATTTCGGCGACGAGCACACCGAGGCCGGAGGCGCGGCGGACTTCGCTTTTGTCGTCTTGCGACCTACTGGATTCGCAGTCGGTTTGGCGCTAGGCTTGCGCTCGTCCAATTCGGCTAATTTGTCCGCTCCGCGCTAAGGATTACGCGATGTCCGTTGTCTTCCCGAGCGGTCGATCTGGACCCGATGTTCATGCGCACTTCATTCATTTCTGTAAACGGCTCACTACCGCGATTCGTCGCTCCGCGTTCCATGGTCTACTGTGACAACGACAGCTATTGTAATGGTTGCCTTTCTTCCGGCGATCAACACTCCTGTCTTCAGTGCCGAAGATGAAGCCAACCGCCTGCTCGGGCGAGGCATCAATCTGGGTAACGCCCTCGAAGCGCCACAAGAGGGGGCCTGGGGTGTCACATTGAAGTCTCGGTATTTCCGGGACATCAAGAATGCCGGTTTCAACTCGGTGCGCATTCCGATCAGCTGGTCCACACACGCCGGGACCCAGCCCCGTATGCAATCGAATCCATGTTCTTCGCTCGGGTGGACTGGGCGGTCAATCAAGCTCTATCGCGTGGCCTCGTGGCCGTTATCAATATGCACCATTATATTGAAATGAACAGAGATCCCGTCGCACATCTGCCGCGCCTCATCGGCATGTGGAAGCAGATTGCGCAGCACTATCGCGGCTACCCGGATCGCCTTTACTTCGAACTGCTGAACGAGCCGGTCGGCCAATTGACGGATGATCAATGGCAGGGCGTCTTCCCGGAGCTCCTCCATGCCGTGCGCGAAACGAATCCGGCGCGGACGGTTATCGTCGGCCCAGCGAACGGGAACGACCTCCGTCACCTCGACAAGCTGTACCTGCCGGAAGAGGACCCGCATCTGATCCCACCTTCCATTACTATTCTCCACCCCAGTTCACCCACCAACGAGCTGGTTGGGTCCCCGGTAGTGATGCGTGGAAGGGGCACAACATGGACAGGTTCTGCGCAGGAGCGCGACGTAATGGCGCGAGGCTTTGACGATGCGGCAGCGTGGGCCGCAAAAAACGGGCGGCCGCTGTACCTTGGGGAGTTCGGCAGCTATCAAGAGGCAGACATGGCGTCGCGGGTGCGATGGACGCGCGCCGTCGTTAACGAGGCCCAAAAGCACAGGTTCAGTTGGGCATACTGGGAATTTTGCGCTACTTTTGGAGCCTATGATCCAATTGCGTTGGCGTGGCGCGAGCCGCTGCTGCAGTAGCTGATAGGTAGCGGGAATGGCAAGAAGGATTGACCTCGCGGGGCGACTGACGTCAAGCGGACAACTGTAATCGGCTTGCGCTAACGGGGCAGCAATGAAAGGCGGGCTGATCGTTGCGGTTACACGGGACCGTTATTCGACAAAATTCAACGTTCCAAAGCCGTCGCGGCATACCATCCGCCCGACTATTTTTGTTCCTACCCACAGAGTGTCTCCTCACATTGAGGGGGTCACCGTTTTGTGGCCAACTCGCTGCGACCTGATCCACACCATCAATAGAATTCCAATTTTAACCAAAAAGAAATTTATTATATCATTCGAGTCTCATTTACCCAGGTATTTTGGGGGGGAAAAGACCAAGTTCTTTAAGTATATGCGGGGGCTATTGGCGGCACCTTCGTGCCGCAGAATTATTGCTTGGTCGGAATGCGCCAAGAAAATCTTCCTTGCAACGCACGCAGGCACCGAAGAAATTGATGCGCTGGCAGGAAAACTCCAGGTCATTTATCCGAACATCATCTTGCCGGAGTACGAACATGAACCCCGAAGCCGGCAAACCCCCATAAAGCTCGTTTTTGTTGGCTCGCATTTCGGACGAAAAGGAGGCGCGGTGGCGGTGCGGGCCGCCGAACTGGCACGTCTGCGACGGATGCCCTTACATTTCCACATCATTTCCTCTCTCCAGGCAGGCGGTAAGATTTGGAGCGACCCACGTAATAGGACTTTTTTTGATCAGTATTTCAAACTGTTGCAGAATGATAACGTCACGTTCAATAAGTCCTTGCCGAACGAAATGGTTATTGAAGCTTTACGTGGTTCGGACTTTTCGATCCTGACGACGCTAAGCGATACGTTCGGGTTCGGCGCCATCGAGTCTCTCGCTGTCGGCACACCGGTCATCGCCACACTCCAAGGAGCATTGCCGGAGTTTATCGTACACGGTTACAATGGATTGACCGTCCCGCTTGAGGTCAATGCCTACGGTGAATGGATCCACGCCGGCCGGTCTGACAAGGATAGCAAGGTATTCGAGGCACTGTACCGCAACGAGATCGAGCGCATGGCGCACAACCTTGTCGAGGCCGTAGCTGTATATTGCGAAACCTCAGGCCTTCTTGCGACGATGCGGCAGAATGCGCGCGCGACTGCCGAAAAGTTCTTTGACAGCCGAAAGACCTCTCCTCTTCTGGATAGAATTTACGAGGAAAGCGTTTTTGAGTCCGGCCCCAAAGGCGGCGCCCGGTAGTTTCCAGAAACAGACTCCTGCTGATTGACCGCAAGTAATCGAAAACGAGACACGATACAATCGCGAGGTGTCAACCAGCGGATCATGGTAGCAGCCCCTATGATTTTACCGGCAGCAACCGCATAAGAGAAGATAAGATATGCGCGTTCGGTGAGGCCAGAGACGGTCGTTGACAGTCATTTTTGCTGCAATATTCTCTCCGTTTGCGGCGGGCATTTGCTTTGCGGTTGTAACGGAGCGCAGAATCAGGCTGCATGGATGTAGAAGGCGATGGCGACGACCCGCGCTCAGAGTAAATCGTGCCTCCACACCTCCGACTTAAAACCTGACTACGCGCAGCTAGGGACCAACGCGAAATGCGCAGGTCGCCGAGGGCTCGCTCGCAGGCATGTCCGTCAATGATCTCGTGGCACGCACCTATGTATTTAGTGGCCGAGAGGCATCCCCTTGAACAAGTGGACTACCGTGTGAATGACGCCAGCCGCACGTCGCGTGTGATCGCGACTGCATCCGCGCTTGACTGTGAGCGGCACCGGACCCTGCGATGCTAACGCGCAACAGCCTCGTGTTTGCATTGCTATTGGGCATTATGATTTGGCCGGCGTTCTATAACAAGCAGCCTTTTTTCTTCTACGACACGACTGCATACATTCGTGCCGCCGATCTTGGCGTTCAAAGCCTGACTCACCATACTACGCCTTGGTCGGTATCTGCCGAAGATAAGGACGGCGGCGGGCAAGATTCTGCCCATGATCCCGGACCCAAGAGGATCAATTCGGTGGAAGACAAGACGGTCTTCTTTGGGCGCTCGCCGTATTACGGGGTCTTGCTTTATCTTGGCGAAGTTGCTGGCGGCTTTTGGATATCGATCACCTTGCAGGCGCTGGCTGTCCTGGTCGCTTTAGTGTGGGCACTGCGCGCACTGGAGCTGCCCACGTGGCCCCACCTGCTGTGGATCGGGATCGTGATCGCAACCACGACCAGCGCTTCGTTCTTTGCGAGCTTTCTCATGCCGGATGTTTTTGCGGCTTTGACAATACTCGGGTGTTCGGTATTGATCGGTCTTCCTCGCCGCCTGAGCACCGTTGACTACTCAATTTGGCTGTTATTGCTGGCAGTGTCGCTGATGTTTCACGACTCGCACATGCTGATCGCGGCGACATTGCTACTGCTTGGGTTTACGTGGAATCTGCTAACGCATCGATGGAGCAACTGGCGTGGATTGGGTTTCATCGGATTTGCTTTGTTGCTCGCCGCCTGCGCTCAGCTCGTTTTTCATTTCGCGGTACAGCGTGTAGTCGGCGCTAGCCCTCTTCGCCTGCCGATCCTGATGGCTCGCGTCATCGAAGATGGCCCTGGCTATAGATTTCTGCGCGACACGTGTCCGGGCAGCGGCTTCCAAGTTTGCGATTACGTCGGTCGTTTACCGATGTCTTCCAGCGAGTTTCTATGGGGTTCCGAAATGAATCCGGGCGTATTTGCCCATTCGACCCCGGAGGTTCGGCAGGCGCTTTCAGCCGAGCAGGTTGGGTTTTTGATCGCCGTAATTAAGTACGACCCGATCGGGCAGATGTCCGCTTCGCTTCGAAACATCGGCTTGCAGCTAAGCGCCTTGAGACTTAGAGATTTTGAATACGACGAGAACGCGAAACGCGTCTTTGCGATCAAGATACCGATCGAGCACTTCGATACACTGCGCCGCAGCGCCGCATACCGCCATGCGTTGCCTCTGCGATTCTTTTCCGGTGTGATTTTGGTGACGGTTGTATGCGGCGGCGCTTTTTCGGCCTATATGTTGTTGTCGCCTCGCCTCCGGCAGAGCCTTACGTTTGAGGCGAGGTCGATTTGCGCCTGGGTTATTGTCGGGATACTGGCGAACGCAGCGCTGTGCGGCGTGCTGTCGGGGCCGCACAGCCGATACGCGCTTCGAGTCGCGTGGCTGTTCCCCTTGATAGCGTTTTTATTAGCGCTAACGTCTCGATCACCATCGGCCATGAGGGAGTTGGTCCACAAGACATAGATGGCGATGTGGAGAATGTCGCATCGGTGCAAACTAGATGGTAACGACGAATGCGAAGCGGAAAACTGGGATAATGATTCCTTCGACGGCGAGATTCGCTGTCGGGGGAGACCGATGAGCCAGCCGCGCGACGATCGCCAGGCCGACCTGTTTCGCCCGCCTCTCGAGGAGATCATCAACTTTCGCCATCCGCACTGCATCAGGCGTGGGCTGGCTCGCCATCTCAGTGCCTCGGATTGAAGATCCAATCCTGCGCGCCGCTTCAGCAATGCAGGCTGCCCTTGAGTTAAAGCGGTCGACGAAGTAGCGCACATCCTCGACGTGCCACCCGCGACTGTGAAAAAACTATGTCCTATGCCCGAAAGAAATTGGCCGAGTTGATCAACAGGGCTGAGAAAGTCCGGTCAAATGATGTCAACAACGCTCAGACTTCGTGGTCGCCGCTGGGAGTGTCCGGCAACGACTGCACTCCCGCGGCAGTCTCTCGAAGAGACGAAGCCGAGATTCGTAATGCGTAGGGGAACAAGATGCAGCGTTCGCGGGAAGAAAGAATGCGGATGAGGATTTGCATCGCGGTCCTCGTCGCCTTCGCAGCCTGTTGCACAGGAGCGCGCTTAGTTGGACAAGAGACCACCGTGCTTTTAGATGGCACAAGCAAAGGTCGGGTGTTCGACGGACTCGGAGCCGCAAGTGCCGGTGCGTCTTCCCGTTTGCTCATCGATTATCCCGAACCGCAGAGAAGCGCAATTCTCGATTATCTCTTCAAGCCAGGATATGGAGCGGCTCTGCAGCACCTGAAGGTTGAGATCGGAGCCGATGTCAACTCGACGGATGGTTCCGAGCCGAGTCTCATGCGAAGTGCGACTGACCAAAACGCAGAGCGCGGATATGAATGGTGGCTGATGGCAGAGGCGCACAAGCGCAATCCGGGCATCGTGCTGGAGATTCTCCCGTGGGGCGCTCCGCGCTGGGTCAATCCGAATCCGGGTGAGCATGACACACTCTACACACCCCAAATGGCCGAGTATGTTGCGGACTTTATCCGCATCGCGAAACAAGCGTATGGCTTGGATATTGCGTACACGGGGGTGTGGAACGAACGGGTCTATGACACCACGTACATCAAAGAACTGCATCGCAGGCTGCAAGAAAAACATTTGAACACCAAGATCGTGTGCTGCGACGGTGAGGGCGAGGGACAGTGGGCCATTGCCGATGAGATTCGCAACGAGCCGGAGCTGGCTTCCGATATCGCCGTAATTGGAGTCCACTATCCGCTGGTGAAGGGAAGGTTCACGACCACCGATGCGGCTCGGGAAACCGGCAAGCCTTTGTGGTCGAGCGAGGATCAGCCAAATGGTGGCGGCGGTCCCTTTGTCACCCGCGACTGGCCCTTGGGCGGGAGAATCCTCGCGCATCTTTACAACAGGAACTATCTGGAAGGGTCGTTCACATCTACGGAGATATGGAGTCCGATAACTTCGTACTACGATATCCTGGCTGCTCCCAATTCAGGATTGATGTATGCCAACACGCCGTGGTCAGGGCACTATAGTGTGCAGGGAACGATCTGGGCGACTGCGCACACCACGCAATTTGCCCAACCCGGTTGGCAGTACCTCGACTCTGCGTCCGGTAACCTGCCAGACAAAGGAAGCTACGTTTCGCTGCGGTCCCCCGACACAAAAGACTGGAGTGTTGTGCTCGAGACCATCGATGCGAAGTCGGCGCAAAAGGTGACCTTTCGGTTGACGGGCGGCCTTAACGCCGATGTTGTCCATGTTTGGGAGACAAATAACGTACGAACATTCGAGCACGTTGCGGATGTCAACGTCGTGAATGGTGGATTCGACTACACGTTTGATCCCGACTCGCTTTACTCACTGACCACGACCACGGGGCAAGGGAAGGGAACGGCTGAGCCTCCGCCGGCGAGCGCATTTCCATTTCCGTACGCGGATGACTTTGACCAGACAGAGCTGGGGAAGACAGCGAAGTACTTATCCGATCAGGACGGTGCGTTTGAAGTGCGCGCATGTGACGGTCGCCCCGGGCGTTGCCTGGAGCAGGTAATCACGGAGAAACCGATCGCGTGGAGCCCGCTCCCTGATCCGTTTACCTTGGCGGGCGACGAGACGTGGACAGACTATACGGTGTCCGCCGATATCCGATTTCTTTCCGATTCTCCTGCCGTGATCATGGGCCGCATCGATTCATCGGATGTATTCCAGCAGGAAAAGGCGCCGTGGCCCAGTGGCTACATCCTCCGAGTCAAGCCGGATGGATCCTGGGAACTGATTTCTTCAACATACAAGCAACCGACGGCGATCTACGCAACAGGCTCGACGAATCTGAACAATCGCCAATGGCACCGATTCGCGCTGACCTTTTTGGGAACTACCGTGACCGCGTCTCTCGACGGAAAGACGCTGGCTTCTGTTGAGGCAACAGCGCATTCTCACGGAATGATCGGACTGGGTACGGAATGGAACCACGTTCAATTCGACAATCTGAGCGTGAAGCGGTGAATTGCCGCTGAATATTCGTGGCTGGCAGGAACAGGAGCACGGCTGGACTGTCCTATTAGCGGACCTGCCGCCGAGCGGATAAAGCGCAACACGTCCCCCCTTACCACAGTAGGAAAGTTCCGCGTTCGGAACAAATTCTGTCCAAAGATTCTTTCGCCGGTAGCACAAGAGAGTTGTATTCTGTTGTTTGGCCAAGTCCTCAGGGAACGCTGTCGGGTGGCAGACTGGAGGACGGGCTCATGTCTCACACATCGATCTGTGTTGCCGCTCCGTTGGCAAACGCGCAAGCGCCGTTGGCGCGCGGCCTGATCCGCGTTCCGCCATCTCAGCACCCAGTATAAGCTTTGGGGGATTCGTGTTAATCCCAGGGCTCCGGTGTTTCAACACAGCAACTAATAATAAGCCGTGATCGCCGTTTGCCTTCCTCTGTTTTTGGACCAGTGCTGCGTAGTGCGTTCCGTCGATTGCCCTCGAATTGTCGAAATGAGGTCATCGGCTTGCCGAATCCGAGTTGGCAGTGCGCGTCGAACTCGGAATCTCAGCCGAGGCTGGCTCGACCGGCGTGTTCTGGACCGTCGTCTCGACTGTTGAAGGCTGCAGCTCGGCCTTGCCCTGCCAAGCGGTCGAAATGCCCCGGGTATGCTGCCAAAACCTTAGCGCAATCGGCATTGGGTCTATATTAAGCTTGCTCCACCATGCGCGTTCGTCGCCTTGGCGATGAAGTTCACGATGATGCACGCGACACAGCGGGACCGTAAACTCGTCCGAAACCCTGCGGCCGAGTGCACTCGGCTGGGCATGGCGAATATGGTGAGCCTCGCAGGGCTGGCGCCCACAAACCGTACAAGCTTGAACCGCGATGAACCGGAGATGATCTTTGTCGCGGGACCGGCGTAGCTTCAGCACGCCTGGCTCGCCTGCGTCGTCGATGGATTTGCCTTCCTCATTGCGCTTGCCTGGTTTCTGAGACTCGTAATCAAGCGCGGCGTCAGCAGGAGCACCGGCCGATTGGAGTTGCGGCCCACCTTGCTCGGAAGCGATGGTGGCTTTAGAGGGCGAGTTCTCAGGGTATGCTTCAGTCGCCAACACCCCAATTCGGTCTCGAAACGCTTTTTTAACCATCGCGGCGTCTTCGGCTGTAAGGTAGTTCTTCAGTCGAATCCTCCGGATGGCCCACGCTAGCGCACCCTCGGCGGAATCGAGGACGGCGATCTCTTCGACAAGCTTGTCACGAATCGATCTCGACTCGTCCACGCTCAGAACCGAAGTGAGGCCCTGTCTCTTCCGGTCCGGTCCGCTTCGTGTCGCTCGACGCGAAGACCTATTCCGGTCTGCCGAACCGCCGTTCATCCGCTCTGCCTGGCTTTGGCCACCAGTGCCGCTGTCCTTGACACTGAGCGGCAAATCAGGCGCGTCGAGGTCGTCCTCTCCCGCTATCCCCGTCAGCGTAAAAAGGGCGTACCGGCGTGCGTAGGTCAAGGCGGCGCCCATCCTGTGGGGAGCCGCAATATCGCCGATCGCGCAGACCGGCCAATCGGACGATAGCCATTCCCCAGATGAATGAGCGAGAACTGTTGTTAGACGAACAAGTCCTGCATCGGGGTCAATTCGTGTCGTTTGCACGATCGCGATCTCATGTTTTCCTAAAGCCTTGCGAACAATATCAAGGCCACTAGAGAGTGAAGCATACCGGAACGTCTTGCCCTGCTCTCGTGGGAACGTCGAGCGTATGGTGGCCACCAGCGATTTCTCGGGATTCGTGAGTTCGGATTGAGCCTTGGCCAGCGCACCGGCAATGGCGCCGATCGAGTCACTGGAGCGCTGCATTTTGCGGTTCCGATTCGATGATCTCAAAGCTGACGGTCCCCGATTTCGAGCGCCTGGCGCGAACGCCATGTCCAACCGCCTCTTTGGCATCCTCGGGCATGAGACTTTTCAGCTCGGCCTTGGCATTCTCGTGCTTTAGGAAAGCTGCTCGGGTTTCGCGGAACTGAGCGGCAGATTCCGTCCAAGCGTTCGATGAACTCATATCGACGACGCGCACGGCCTCAATGCGAGGCGGTGGTGTCTCGATCCCGAATAGACGCGGGGGCTCGCCGCTCTCAACACAGCGCCAGAATTTCTTCTCGGCTGTAAACAGCAGATGTTGGTAGAGCGAATCGGCCGGGACTGCGATCTCGACCCATTTGCCGCCTCCGGTGATCACGGAGAGCACCGACGTCATGGAGTTGGTCACCCACATGTTGTGCTGAAGCTGCGGCAGATACTTTTGCGCTGCGGCCTCTTCGGAGAATGACCACGGCAGCATGAATTTCGCTTCGAATATTGCACCCGTTGCCTCGACCACCCCATCGAGGGTAGCCCCCATCCACCTGACAACTGGGTGCTGAATCCGCTTCTGCACATCCTTAATCGCCCGCCCCGTGTTTCGTTCGAACCACCGGCGATTGAGGGGCTCGGTTACCAGCCCAAGCTGGACGATCAGATTGCCCGACAAGTCTTCCGGCTCGATTTCGCCGCGTTTCTCCCGCCATAGGCGAATGAGGGCAGCTTCGTCCTGGCCCATGATGAGGTGAAGACGTAGATTTGCTGGAAAAAGGTTTGGGATGCACCCTGCCCGAGTGAAGCAGGAGAACGGGCTTTCGGTTGGCGCCGGAGGCCCTCAGGGAGCATCCCATGATGAATACCGATCGCCTGCCCGATCAGCCGGGTGTCAGCGCGGCAAGCTGGACGGTGTCATATTTTGCGCGCAGCTTCGCGAGCGCGTCCGGATCAGGCTTCCCACCTTTGGCTATCAGGTCGCGTAATTCGTCGAAATACTTCTCGTGTCCAGGCGGTGCGGTAATCAGGAGCATCCGGCCGGGCGCCGAACCGGAATTTCCGAACGCGTGCGCGGCACCGGGAGGAACGAATACGCAAGTTCCCGGCCCGCCACGAATGGTCCGTTCGCCGCAACGCAGATCGAGCTCTCCCTCCAGAACGTAGAAAATCTCCTCGATCTTGGTGTGGTAGTGCGCGCCCGTGTTGAAACCCGGTGCAACCGTGAACTCGAACAGTGAGCACTGCTTGGAGTGTTCGGCCGTGACCAAATAGTCGATACGGGTCTGATGCAAGGTGACTCCGCGCGCCTCACCCTGATGCAGAACAATTCCCTCGACAGACATCTGAGGCTCCCGTTAGCTTAATCTGGGACGATATGCGAACGCTCTGGCGCGGGCGGAGTTCCGGGGGAAGCTGGCAGCGCGAGGTGGCATTTATGGAGGCCGGCCACAGGTGCTGGGATGGTCGAGCAGCGAGTACAGAGGCGATTAGTCGCTATCCTCGCCGGAGACGTCGCTATAGTTGCTGCAGTGCGTTAAGTCGCGATTGGCACATAGCGCACGTGCACGTACGCGATTCTCGCTGATTTTGTCCGCTCTCAGGCAAGAGCCGACATTCCTTGCTAATTCAGGAACTTAATGGCAGCTCAATTTTTCGCTTGACTCGTGTAACGAGAATCTTC
>JBPYEW010000147.1:0-4029 GCA_051984555.1 Terriglobales bacterium
TTCACCTGGTACGGGCCCACGGTCCTGTTTCCAGGAGCGATGACGTCCAGATCCTGGCCGCTCTTCTCCCGGGCAGAGAACGTCGAGATAAAGAAGTCACTCCCACTTGTTGGATCAGGTACATCCAGTCCAAACCACCAGGTCGCTGTCACGAGCTGTTGTTTCCACCCGTATGACCCCGCGGAGATGACCGGAGCATACGCGCCGGGATAACCCATTCCACTCGTCCCACTATTACCCGCTGAAGCGCAGATAATCACTCCATTCGCCACTGCGTAATCGATCGCAGCTTTTTCGAGTGCGTCGAGTTGGCTGCCGCCGAGGCTCATGTTCACCACCATGGGAGATCCAGCCAGCTGGTTCTTGTGTAGATCCGTCACGTACACAATTCCTTGCGCAATCGCGGAGGACCAGCCTCGGCCATTCTGGTTCAGCACTTTCACAGGAATGACCGTCGCTTTGGGCGCGACTCCTTGCACTGGAGTGCCAAACAGGCTGTATCCCAAAATTGTGCTGGTGACGTGCGTGCCGTGCGAATTCTGATCCAGCTGCCACTTGTTCGGAGGTGTCGGTGTTGCCCCATTGTCAGCGGCGCCTCCACCCTCAAACGTATTCGCATACGTGCTTCCAATGCGGCTTGTCGGGAAATAGAGCGGCCAGTTTGAAACCAGCCCCGTATCCAGGATCGCTACATACACGCCAGTTCCATCGTAAGCAACCTGGCGCACGTTACTCCCGAACTGGGTCACATTGATCGCATCGAGGTCCCAAGTATTAAGTCCCGTAGAAAAATCACTAACGGCGAGCGTGTTCACAGGACCTGTGTTGCGAGGCTGGTCCTGGTTGGCAAAGGCCACGTAGGGTAGCTTCTGAATGATCGGCAGTTGGCTCGCAGCTGCAATCATCGAGATGCCATTGATCTCATACATCACGCTGCGGACCTTGCCATGCGTGCTGAGATCGCCGAGCATGCTGCTTGTGATTGGAGTGTTTGTGACGACGTTGACACCGATGGTCTGAGCGCTCGCGATCAGGCTGAGACTGAGAATAATCAGCAGTAGGACAGAAAGTCCTGAAGGAATTTTGAAAAATCGCATTACCTGCTCCGTGAACCGTGGGATTGAGCCAGAGTCGGCCCATTTGAGGTTTTCAGAATAGCACCGCTTCAGAGCGGTCAACCCACCAAAATCGCTACGTCATTCCCGTTTTGGAACAAGACAGTTCACGTCTGTTAGTTTCCGCGAGTAAGTCACTAACTAAGTGTCCTTCCTGGTGACATAACGACTGTTTGTAATTAGGAAAGTATCAGAAGGAGTTGTAATGTGTACGCGGCTGCCAGACCACTCGATGAGGTTATCGGTGATTTCCATTGCCGTTCAGGACACGGGACAAAAAACGCCCTGTATACGAATTGAGCAGCTTCGCGATCGCTTCCGGAGGTCCAGATCCCACCACGTAACCGCCGCGCTCGCCACCCTCCGGGCCCAGGTCGATCACCCAGTCCGCGGTCTTTATCACTTCCATGTTGTGCTCGATCACGAGGATCGAGCCCCCCGCATCGATCAGCCGCCGGAAGGCCGAGAGCAGCTTGCTGATGTCGTCGAAGTGCAGCCCCGTCGTGGGCTCATCGAAGATGTACAAGGTCCGGGTGCGGCGTCGGGCCGTGTCCGGCGAAGTGGACCGCATCATTTCTCGCGATCCCGGAAGATGCGCCGCCAACTTCATGCGCTGCGCCTCCCCGCCCGACAGAGTAGTCGCCGATTGCCCAAGCCTCAGGTACCCAAGCCCGACTTCATCAAGCACTCGTAACTTCTCCGCAACCTTCGGTGCATTCGCGAAAAATTGCAGGCCTTCTTTTACCGTGAGGTTCAGCACTTCAAAGATGTTTTTCCCGCGATAGCGGACGTCCAGCACCTGTGCCTTGAAGCGGGTGCCTTTGCATTCCTCGCATACCAGTTCCACATCCGCCAGGAACTGCATTTCCACCGTCACGGTGCCGTCTCCCTGGCACGTCTCGCATCGCCCGCCGGGAATATTGAAAGAGAAGTGTCCGGCGGTGAAGCCACGCTTTTGCGCTTCCGGAGTGGACGCGAATAAATCGCGGATCCCATCGAACGCTTTGATGTAAGTCACGGGGTTCGAACGCGGTGTCCGGCCGATTGGCGATTGATCCACCAGCACTACTTCGTCGATGAAATCTGCTCCCTCGACATTTCCCACTTGCGACGGATCTGCCGGTGCACCGTTCGTCTGCTTCTTCGCTGTCGCCAGCGTTGGATACAAAACATCGTGCAGCAGAGTCGATTTGCCGGATCCAGAAACCCCCGTGATGGCCACCAGCATGCCGAGCGGAATGCTCAAGTCAATATTCTTCAGATTGTGCGCGCGTGCGCCTTGAACACGAATCTGCTGCGGGCTCGGTTTCCGCCGCGCATTGGGTAATTGGATTCGAAGATCCTCGGACAAGTACCGTCCCGTAAGCGAACTGGGATTGTGCGTGATCTCCTCATACGATCCACTGGCAATGACCTTGCCACCGTTTTCCCCCGCGCCCGGTCCCAAATCCAGAATCCGGTTCGACGCCTTCATGATGTCGGGATCGTGCTCGACCACCAATATTGTGTTTCCCAGGTCGCGCAGATCTTCCAGTATCTTGATCAGCCGGTGCGTGTCGCGGCTGTGCAGCCCAATCGAGGGCTCGTCAAGGACATAGAGTGTCCCCACGAGCCGAGACCCCAGCGATGTCGCGAGTTGAATCCGCTGTGCCTCGCCTCCTGACAACGTCGACGACAAACGGTCAAGTGTGAGGTATTCGAGCCCAACCTCGTTCAGGAAGCGCAGCCTCTGCTGGATTTCTTCAAGCAACTTTTCAGCAATGCCGGTCTCTTGTGCGGTGAGCGTCACGCCTGAGAAGAACTGCGCCGCCTGTTCGACCGTCATGCAGCAGACTTCACAAATATTCTTCCCGTTGATCTTGATTTGCCGGGCTTCCGTTCGAAGCCGCGCCCCATTGCAGTCTGAACAGACGGAATATCCGCGGTAGCGGCTGAGGAACACGCGTACGTGCAGTTTGTATTTCTTTCGTTCCAGGTGATTGAAAAAACCCCGAACTCCCGGAAACTTGCCTTCTCCCTCGATGATCATCCGCTGGTAGTCGGAATCCAGATCGATCCACGGCACGTCCATTGGAATATCCGTTTGCCGCGCGAACCGTTTCAGTTCTGTAAACAAAGGACGGTATTTCGGCTTAGTCCAGGGTTCAACAGCGCCCTCGTTAAGCGTTTTTGACTTATCAGGAATGACCAGGTCGAGATCGAAGTCAATCGTGTTTCCGAAACCCTGGCAGCGTGGGCACGCCCCGTACGGATTGTTAAACGAAAACAACCGCGGCTCCGGCTCCTCGTAACGAATGCCGCAAGTCTTGCATTCAAACCGGTTCGCGAACCGGATTTGCTGCGCCGTCTCACCTTCTCGCGGCGCGGTTTCAAATATGACTTCTCCCGATTCCCGGTAGCACGATTCCACCGCATCCACGATCCGGCTTCTTCCTTCTCGAGAGACGGAGATCCGGTCGGCCAGCAGGAATACCGGTTTCGAGAAATCAAGATCGAGCAACGACTCGGGAGTCGAAAACTCGAATATCTGGCCATTCTGATAGAGCCGGTTGAAACCCCGTTTCCGGAGATCGAACAACCTGCTCTTCAGCAGGTCCGAATCCAGAGCCTGTTCGCTCTTCTTTTTGCCCCTCGGCTTCTTCTTTTCGGGCTGCGGGGTTGTCGTCGGTGCTTTCAAGGGAAACAGCACGTTGAGCCGCGTACCTTCCCCCAGGGCCAGGACTGCCTGTGCGACTTCATCGACCGTGTCCTTCTTCACCTCCTGCCCGCATTTCAGGCAATAGGTGCGCCCAATGCGCGCAAAGAGCAGCCGCAGGTAGTCGTAAATCTCCGTCGCAGTCCCAACCGTCGACCGTGGGTTCCGCGTCGAGTTCTTCTGTCGGATCGCAACCGCCGGCGCAATTCCATCGATGAC
>JBPYEW010000148.1:0-3548 GCA_051984555.1 Terriglobales bacterium
CAGGATAAGACTGCAGGTCTCGAATCAAGGCGGCATCGCTCCGGTATGGCGACCGGATGGGAAACAGCTTTTCTACGCTTCCACAGGTGGCCTGCTGACGGCGGTGGGCGTAAGCAGCAAAGGTTCAACCTTGCAATTGGAAAGCCCCAAGCCGTTATTTCAGGCCTTCCAAAGCGGCCCCATCGTGTTGGCGTTGGCGGCAGGACCTTTTGGGTTGGGGACGCAGCCGTTTGATATTTCCCGGGACGGCCAACGATTCCTGATCGCTACCTCTGGAAACGCGGAACCGACTCCCATCACCGTTGTCGTGAATTGGGATGCGGAGTTGAAGAAAAAATGAGTCCGGGAGCAACTTCTTGGCAACTGCGAGCTAACTCCTTGTAAGTCGCTCGGAAACCTAGCTGGGGAATGGTCCTTTAAATCCTGATTACTCAAAACCTTGCCCGCTTGCATCCTCTAATGCGGTGCTCATCTCGCTCATTAACTGACTAGCGCGTTGCAAGCTTGCCCTTCTAGCGAGCGGGAGGGGATTATGAGTGTAATCGCGATATTTCGCCAATCTACGATACTGTCACGCATCCCCTGGAAGGCACTTCATGCCAGACACCGTGGTTTTTCTCCAGCAGATGGAACTGTGACCGACCACACAGACCCCCGCAGATACTGCCCATGTATACGATTGCTTGAGTCTTCTTGTTATTAAAACCCACGGGGGACACGAAAATGTATCCCCCAGATCGAGGATAGCGGTCGTAGTAGTCATTCCAACTGTCAAGGCCGTGCCCCCTGAGGAGCGCAAGGTTTTGCCTGCTCGCAATCTCGTAGGGCTTCTCGATTCGGAACTGCCTGTTCAGAAGCAACGCCTTTATGCGAGACCGCTCGTAGTCCGAGATCGCGTCCTTGAATTGTTTCGCCACGTCGGAGGGCAAACATGCTCCGGTGGCTGCAACATGGGCCGATGACGAGCATGCGTCTCCGTCCGATCCGGTCGGCTTGCGTCGTCAGTAGGAGAGAAATGACTATATCGCCCGCGAGCGTAAGCGTGAGGAGGATTCCAACTTGAGCTTCGTTGAGTCCGAGACTCACGAGATAAAACACCAAGATTACGGACAGAGCTCCGTATGCAAAGAGTCGCGTAAACCGCGAGAGAAACAAAATGAAGCCGTCCCCGGTCAGAGTTCGGAGTGGAACAGGTATGAGATTCATAGTCGCATCAGCCACGCACCAGAACGGTTTCAGGTTCCGCCCATAGAAAACGTTCGCAACCTCTAGCGATCGGCGACTGCCTCGTACACGACCATCCGCGCAACGGGCTTGCCATCTTCTTCCTGTTCTGGCGTGTAGACCCGGTGCGTTTTCAAGTCGACTGCGAGGCTGTGCACCGCGTGCTGAACACGGAAATCTTCGAGCTTTCGGTAATGATCCGCATCGTCCTGGTGAAAGACGGAAATGGCACCGCTGTAGCACGCCACGTAGATGCGTCCTAGTCCGGGATCGAACTTGATCACATCAGGACCGCTAGCCAGCGGCAGAAAAGCAATGGGAGTGTTCTTGTCCAGATCAAACACAGTCATCAGTTCATTTTCTTCGCAGGACAGGAAGGCGCGGTAGTGCTCAGGGTCCAGCGCCATTCCGTGGTTTCCTTTGCAGCGTCCAACCGGATACCGCGCAACAACCTGGTCATTTGCGGGATCGATGACCGCAAAGATGTTTTGGTCCTGGAGATTAACGTAGACCTTACGAGACACCGCATCGTATTGCGGCATACCGGTCTCGCTATCGAAATGAAGAGTTCCAATTATGTTGTCCTTGGTGACATCCACGACCGCTTCCGCCTTGCCGCGCTCGTCAGAGACATAAAGCTTGTGAAACGGAGCGGCGTAGGTACTTCCGTCCGGTTTGGCTTCCGTTTTCAGCTTGTTCACAACCTTCAGATCTTCGAGATCTGCCTCGCTGACATGAATCTTGAACGGACGAATTTCATCACCCATGGTTTGCCCCTAGACCAGATAGCGCACGCCTGATTTCCCTATCTGTCGAGCATTTCCAAGAGGAAGTTGAACAGCATTGTTGGCGCGTTCGTGATTCGTGACCTTCGAACTTGCTGCAATCATTAACCGGCCGTCAACCAGGCTTCGGCCTTTTGAACATCATCGAACGTCTCTGTCAGAAACTTCTCCTCTGGAGATGACCGCATCGGCGGGACCTGCGCACCCTTCGGAAAAAGAAACGCCTGACGCTTAACGCCTGCAGCCGCGTAACGATTCGAGATGTTTTTTACCCGCCATGGCATTACCTCTGGGCCGGGCTTATGCCGAAACCGGCTGACGTCCACAAGAATTCCCAGTGCTTTCTTCTGCTCGACGTGCCCGGCGAATAACGTTAGTGCGGCCTTGAATTCCTCGTCAGTCATTGAAGAGGTTGCTTCTTTCCAATCGATGCCGATGACACGGGCCTTCTCTTCCCAGGAAATCTTTAAGAACTTGTCTTCGTGCAGTTGAACGGCTTGCATAATTTCTTCCTCCAATTTTCGGTTGTCGTTTCAAAACAAATACATTGCGTTTGCGTACGAAACATCACCCTTAGCGCCGAAGGTCTAAGGACAGCCATGCATTGCTCGGTCACTTCAAGACAGCCTGGGCTTCCGAATCGCTGCGACGAGCGAACAAATGGTCAGACCGGCTTCATGTGGACCTTCGCCCAGTCGGCAAAGGCGGTGAACCCGCCCGGGACCAAGGCATTGGCCGCAGCGGTGCGCTTCTCGTGCTCGGGACCGAAGTAGGTATATTGCTCGAAGTACTGATACATCTCGCGCATTTCTTGCGCGCCCGGAAAGAAGGTGTCGTAGGCCTCGGGTGGCTCGACTCGGACCGCCTGCAGCTTGTGCCCCTGCGCGTTTAGCGTGGCAACAAAGTCGTTGCAGGAGTAAACGCCACCGCACACGGCGAGGTGGCTGCCGTTTGGCAGCTTATCGCCGGCAGTGAACGCGGCAGCCACCGCGCGGCCGACCTCGGTGGGATCGCCGGCGTGCATGACACGCGCCGCTAGGTCCATCGGGAGCGCGAAGCCACGACCGCCGTTCGGCAACGGCTGCGGGGCGTTCATCGTGAGGAAGTTCTGGAAGTACATGGGCGCATGTACAAAGGTGTAGCGCGGAAAACCGGCCGCTTCGACTGCCGCATCGACGCGCGCCTTGTCGGTGAAGTGCGCAACCTTGCGACGCCCGCCGGTTATCCTCTCGCAGTCGGGGAGCGTCGACCAGACGAGATGCTTTACCCCCGCCGAGTGCGCCGCCCGCACCGCTGCGGCGCCGATCTCTGTCTCGCGGTGCATCTGCGCGGGATCCCAAAAGTTCGTGACTACAAAGGCACCGTACGCGCCCGCAAACGGCAAACGCAGGCTGGGCGCGTCGAGCAAGTCACCCTTGATGACCTCGACTCCCCGCTTATTGAGTGCCTTAGCTGCAGCGCCGACAGGGTCGCGACTGACAACGCGAACCGCGAATTTGCCCGATGCGAGCAACGCGTCGACCACGCCGCCGCCCTGTT
>JBPYEW010000149.1:0-6360 GCA_051984555.1 Terriglobales bacterium
AAGAACATCGGCAAGGCCATCGAGCAGCAGAGCCTGCCGATCTACATCGAGCGGTTCGGGACCAGCGTTGACGAGATCTTTGTCGCCTCGACCGAGTTACGCGAGAAATTCGGCGACCGCTTCAGCAAGCTGCCCACAGGCGCGATCGGCGTTTACACCTATTACCAGCGCGTAGCGCAGGGTCTGCGGCAGTTGATGGCGGGCGCCCGCAAGTTTGGGCTCAAGCACATCGACTGTACAGACATTGCCGCGTTGACCCCGGACGCAAGCCGCATCAGCGGTATCTCGTTGGTTTCCGATGTGGATAAAGAAGAGGCCGAAGCAATCCTGGCTTAGTAGTTCTAGGAATTACACAGCCAGCACACGGCGGGCAGACCCAAACCAGGGCACCCGCCGTTTTCATTTCTGTCCCACAATGGGACGGACGTTAGTAACCGCTTATCACTGCAACTCGACTACAAAAGAGAGAAGCTAAAGTTAATCAAACCTAAAGTCCGAGGTGTGCCATGAACGACAGCGTCTTCTTTGGTACCTTCGATCCCCTCTGTGTCGATGCTCCCGACGTTTGCAATGTGTGCATCGCGCAGCCACCCACATATCAGTACGAAACCTGTATACAAGGAGAAAACGGAGAACGCGAGATCAAGAAGGGTTTTTGTTGCGCGAGATGTGCGCGCTCTATTCTGAATCAACTGGAAAGGCGCGAATCCGACGAGTGGGCCGAGGAAGAGGCTGAACTCGAAGCTGAACACGTAGACGTTACCGAATATCAGAAGCGGAGGCTGGCAACATTCGGAAACGCACGCCCGCATTGACGACAATAAAAAACCGGGACCCTAAGGTCCCGGTCGAGTTGGCTGGTTGCCCGGATAAACTCCAAAATCTGTCGCGGGTAACTCCCGCACTGAGATCATCGACCGATCTCGGAAACTCTTTAGGTGCCGACTCTGCGTGGCGGGTTGGCACCTACATTACTGACCTGATGTGGAGCAGCCTATCGCTAGGCGCTCCGTCTCGGCCGGACCGTTAAATCGCGAACCTGCGCCAGGACGCTCGACATTTGCATGCCGTTCAGCTGGCTGACAAACGGCAGTAGCTCCGCGATAAACTGATCCTGCATCATTTCCCGGATTTCCTCCTGGCGGTTGCGTTCGCCGCCGGAAAGCAGGTCAGGCACGGTCACTTCCAAGGCCCGCGCGAGCCGCTCCAGTGAGGAAAGGGTTGGGGTAGCCTTTTCGTTCTCGATCTTGGAGACGTAGGTCCGCGGCACCGCCATGCGGCCCGCGAGTTGTCTTTGGCTCAGACCATTGCGCAGGCGCAGCGAGCGAATGGCGGCCGCAAGATTCAGATGGCCTGGCCCATGGCTGTGCGCCGGCATCATCTGCGGCAATTGGGGGGTGGCAACAATCTCCGGCTCCTCTTCATCAAGGGACGTGTGGCAGCGCCGGCAAAGGTTGTTAGTTGTGCGAAATTGGACCAGCAGGCAGCGATCGCATCGAACGACTTCCCTGGAATCAACAGGGGCGAGAGTGGTGGCCATCTAAGGTTTGGGAGTGCCAGAGCGGGCGTTCCCCGGAACCGCGCGGCGCGATTCCAACCACGCTCAAAATGCGGGACTTAGGCTGTGGATGTCAAGGGAAATCTAAAGAGTAAACACAAAATTCATGGTTGGATTGCCGATTTGGTCGGCAAGAACCGGGATGAACACAGGATAAAGAGATGATCGATCGCAATACAGCGTGGGGTTTACTAACTGAGTTCACTCAATCGGAAAGTTTGCGCAAACATGGGCTAGCGGTGGAAGCGTGCATGCGCGCATACGCGCGCAGACTCGGTGGTGATGAGAATTTGTGGGGCATCGTCGGCCTGATTCATGATTTCGACTATGAGAAATATCCTAGCCTGCAAGATCATCCATATCGCGGAAACGAAATCCTCAAAGAACGTGGTTACTCGGACGAGATCCGTACAGCCATCATGTCGCACGCCGAGTACACCGGGGTGCCGCGCCAGACTCCAATGGAGAAAGCATTGTTTGCGTGCGATGAATTAGCGGGGTTCATTACGGCCTCGACGCTGGTGAAGCCGAGCAAGTCGCTCGACGAACTCGACGCCAAGTCGGTACGAAAGAAGATGAAAGACAAAGCATTCGCACGCAGTGTGAACCGTAATGACATCGTTCAAGGCGCGGCGGAGCTCGGCGTCGATTTGGAAGAGCACATCACGTTCTGTATTGAAGCGATGAAGGGAATCGCGAAAGACTTAGGACTGGACGGGAGCATGGCAAAGGCCCAAAGCAGTTAGATGGTGCCGCACGAAGGCATGAAGGCACCAAGGAAACGTCTGGCGTAAGCCTCCTCGTCTTACAATGAGCCTTATCGCAGCTGTTCTGAGATCTTGCCGCCCGCGATCAGGTCGGCGACACGGACGAAATCGGAATACATCACTCGATCGTGTTGCATCGCGGGTGAGACTGTGCGCACGGCGGTGTAAGCCGCCAGCAATCTCCTGCTCGTCTTCATAGGCGCCAGGAAATCCAGGGCTTGGGCCGCGGCGATTGCTTCGATGGCGAGCACGTTGCGGGTGTTTTCGACGATCTTCTTCAGCTTCACGGCCGCCGTCATCCCCATCGAGACGTAGTCTTCTTTGTTTCCTGAGGTAGTGATCGAATCCACGGACGCGGGATGTGCCAGTACTTTGTTCTCGCTGACCAGCGCAGCGGCGGTAACTTGCGGCATCATGAAACCTGAATTCAAGCCGGCACTTGGCGCAAGAAAGGGAGGCAAGCCTTCGTTCAGCGCCGGATTTACCAGACGTTCCAGCCGGCGTTCGCTGATTCCTGCCAACGCACTCAGAGCGATGCCGACGAAATCTAGAGCGAATGCCAGCGGCTCACCGTGAAAGTTCCCACCCGAGAGGATGTCGCCTTGAGCCTCTCCGATGACCGTTCCTGTTTCCCGAGTGCCGATGGTGCGCGGCTTAACGAATACAAGTGGGTTATCTACCGCCGAGTTGAGCTCGGTCTCCATAACCTCTCGGCAATGGGAGAGTGTGTCGCGAACGGCGCCGTGCACCTGGGGCATGCAACGCAGCGAGTAAGCGTCCTGTACCCTCTGGCAATCGCGATGGGACTCGCGAATCTGGCTGCCCTCGACCAGTTTCCTCAGGTTCTCGGCTGTTTTTAGCTGGCCCGGATGCGGGCGTGCTTTATGAATGCGTTCGTCGAATGCGACGTCTGTCCCGCGTAAAGCGTCAAGGGTCATTGCGCCAATCACGTCGGCGCTGTCGACCAAGATCTCAGCAGCTGCGAGTGCGAGCGATCCGACAGCGAGCATTCCCTGCGTTCCGTTGATCAGCGATACGGCTTCCTTTGCTTCGAGGACGAGCGGCTTAATGCCGGCTTGCCGCATGGCATCCCCGCCCGACATGCGCGTGCCTTTACCGTCGAATGCCTCGCCTTCCCCAATCATGACGAGAGCAAGATGAGCCAGGGGAGCCAAGTCTCCGCTCGCACCCACGCTGCCTTGCGACGGGACGACAGGGGTGACATTGCGATTGAGCATCTCGCATAACGTGTCAATCGCTGAAGATCGCACACCGGAGTATCCCTTGGAAAGGGAATTGGCCCTCGTCAGCATCATGGCACGGGTTTCCGCGATTGCGAGCGGCTCGCCCACTCCGACTGCATGCGACCGCACTAAGTTCACCTGCAGTTCGCGAATCTGGTCACCAGCGATCCGTACATCACTTAGCTTTCCTACGCCCGTTGTGATGGCATAGGCCACTTTATTGCCCGCAACCAGCGTATCCACCACGGCGCGCGCGGCATCGACGGCAGCGCGAGCATTGGTGTCGAGGATCACGGGGCAGTGATCGATTGCCACCTCGCGTACAGCTTGGAGAGTCAAATCGTTTCCGTTGATGTGCAGAGCTTTCAACTCAGTTTCCAGTTTCGGGTTTCACGATCCTACGGGCAAGACGCCCGTGTCTCCACAAACCGTGCGCTACCTTCCAACCGCCTCTTTGAATACGCTTAAGTATTTCTCCGGGATCATTCTCCGCACCATCTTCGCATCCGTGACAATGTGCGTAGTCTCTCCCTCGGCCAACAATGTCCCATCGCCGACCCGAACGGCTTGGTATCCAAAGTGAATTACCGACTCGCGAACATTCTTAAGATGCGTGCGAATAGCGATCTCGTCATCGTAACGCGCCGGAGCCTTATAGCGACAGCGCGCGTCCACCACGGCGATAAAGCATTGATCTTCCTTTTCCATCTCGCGATAGGAGAAACCAAGCTCGCGCAATAACTCTACCCGGCCTACTTCAAACCAGATGAAGTAATTAGAGTGATATACCACCCCCATCTGGTCGGTCTCGGCGTACCGGACTCGGACCCGCGTTTCCGAGACAACTGGATGTGCCGCCGCTTGCGGTTCGCTCACCGGCCGCTCCAGTGTGGTTTGCGTTTCTCCAGGAAAGACGATATCCCTTCGCGGAAGTCGGCTGTCGTGCGGATACGCGCATTATCTTCGATTGCAGCCGCGATCTGCTGATCGAGTTGCTTGGAAATGAAGCTATTGATCAGCTTCTTCGTGGCTCGCACAGAAGATGGACTATTCTCCAGTAACTGTCCAGCAAGTTCGCGAGCGCGGTCCATCAACCTCTCCGACGCGACGACTTCGTTCACCAATCCGAGTCTACATCCCTCGGCTGCATCGAAGAGCCTCCCAGTCATAAGCAGGTCGCGGGCAATCTTGTGTCCCACCTGCCAGACAAGAAGCGACGAAACGATCGCCGGCACGAAGCCGATCCTCACCTCCGTGTACCCAAACTTTGCGTCGGGTATGGCCAGCGTAAGGTCGCACATGGTTGCAAGCCCGGTGCCGCCCGCGATTGCAGCGCCGTTTACTGCGGCGATCGTCGGCTTTGGAAATTCGTACAGCCTGCGAAACAGCTTGGCCATCCGAGCCGAATCCTTGACGTTTTCGTCATGCGTTTTGCCGAGCAGAGACTTCAGTTCTTCGAGGTCCATTCCGGCGCAGAAAGCTTTGCCGGCGCCGGTGATGATTACAACCTGATCCGCCGAGCGCTCGATCTCGTCGAGCGCCGTAACGAGTTCGTCGACTAATTGAAAGCTGACTGCGTTCCGCTTTTCCGGGCGGTTCAGCGTGATCGTCGCAATGGATCCGTCATGCGTGAGTTGGATCGCTTGATAGCTCATCTATGCTGAGATCCTAGTCTGCTGCTGAGGAAGCAGTGTATCGTGCCCCAATTTCTGCGGACGCCCGGAGCAGGGAATCGAGGGGCTTCAAATCGGGCAACTTAGCTCCGCGACTCTTCAATGCTTCGATAACACGCTCGGTCGGGATGTTTCCCACTAGCGCATCCTGCGCAAACGGGCATCCACCAAGTCCGCCAAGTGCGGCGTCGAACCGGCGGCAACCCGCGTCGTATGCAGCCGCCACTTTGTCGCCCGCTATTTCCGGCCGGCTGTGCAAGTGCACCCCGATGTCCAGGTAATCGTATTTCGTCATAACCGCTGAAACTAGTTCTGAAATCTGGGACGGCGTGGCGAGTCCAACGGTGTCTGCGAGCGAGATCATGTGGATATCTTCCGCTTCCAGCAGGTCCACGGCTTCGACCACTTCATCGATGCTCCAAGGATCTTGATAGGGGTTACCAAATGCCATCGAGATATATACGACGACATCGAGTCCCGCGTCCTCGGCCTTTTTGTGGATCCCGTCGAGTTCTTCGAGCGCCGCTTCCATCGTTTGCCGCTGATTGTTTTGCAGGAACGTAGGCGACACCGAATAGGGGAATCCTAAGGTGCGCACCGCATTCGTCGCGATCGCACGGTCAGCGCCCTTTCCGTTTACCACGATCCCAATAATTTCGACGTCATCGGCTGGATCGAGTTCTTGCAGCACCTTCTCCGAGTCCGCCATCTGCGGCACAGCATTGGGGGATACAAATGACACTGCGTCGATGTGCTTGAAACCGATGCTCGAAAGTGCCCGCAGGTAATCAACCTTCAGGTCAGTGGGGATCTGTCCCTTCAGGCCCTGCCAAGCGTCGCGCGGACACTCGATTAACTTGACTTCAGCATTTGGCATTTAGCACTTTGCTTCTGGCGTTGAGCACTTTGCTTCTAGCAACACCGTAACGGTATCAACGTAACGACCCGGTATTTGGTTGAGATTTCGAATCACGGTGGAGTGGAACCCTGTCTGCTGCGCCCTCTCCTGTGATCCTGAGCAGGGATTATGCCAAATCAAGTCTGGAGCACTCCTACTTTGAATTCGGGTACTTCCGGATTCAGCGAGGCAGCCTCTAGCGCGTAAGTTAGGGCGTTTC
>JBPYEW010000150.1:0-9232 GCA_051984555.1 Terriglobales bacterium
AGGGCGGCTCGGAGCCGCCCAAACTAAAAGTAAATGGCTAATCGCCGACTTATGTTCCTTCCGACCAGCCCGCCAGGTACTCTTCCTGTTCCGGCGTAAGCCGGTCGATTTTGATCCCCATAGACTCCAGCTTAAGCTTCGCCACTCGCTTGTCGATATCTTCGGGAACCTTGTAGACCCGCTTCTCCAGCGTTGTGTGATTCTTCACCATGAACTCACACGATAGCGCCTGGTCGGCAAAGCTCATGTCCATTACGGACGGCGGATGCCCCTCGGCCGACGCCAGATTAATCAGGCGTCCTTCGCCCAGCAGGTTGATCTTGCGGCCATCCTTCATCGAGTACTCCTCGACGAAGCTGCGAGTCGTGCGCTTCGAAGAAGCCATCTTCTCCAAAGCGGGGATGTCGATCTCCACATTGAAGTGGCCCGAGTTGGAGATGATCGCCCCGTTTTTCATGACGTCGAAGTGCTCTTTGGTAAGCACATTCTTGTTGCCGGTAACGGTACAGAACACATCGCCGATCTTGGCCGCGTCCGTCATCGACATGACACGGAAGCCGTCCATCACCGCTTCCAGCGCTTTCGTTGGGTCAACTTCGGTGACGATAACCTGCGCACCGGCTCCGCGCGCGCGGCTGGCCAGCCCGCGGCCGCACCATCCATAACCTGCCACCACAAACATTGACCCCGCGAGCAGGAAATTGGTCGCGCGAATAATCCCGTCGATTGTCGACTGACCGGTTCCGTAGCGATTGTCAAACAGGTGCTTGGTGTCCGCGTCGTTAACGGCCACGATCGGGTAACGCAGCACGCCTTCGTTCGCCATCGCGCGCAGGCGAATCACGCCGGTCGTCGTTTCTTCCGTTCCGCCAATGACGTTTTCCAACGCATCGGTCCGCTTGGTATGCAGAACACTCACCAAGTCTGCGCCGTCATCCATCGTGAGGTGTGGCTTGTGATCGATGGCCGCGAGAATGTGACTGTAGTAGGTGTCATTGTCCTCGCCCTTGATCGCAAATACCGGGATATTGAAGTCGCGCACCAGGCTGGCAGCAACATCGTCCTGCGTCGAAAGTGGATTGGACGCACACAGCACCACGTCGGCGCCGCCATCCCGCAAACAGATCGCCAGGTTCGCGGTTTCCGCCGTCACGTGGAGGCAGGCGGAAATGCGCACGCCTTTCAGCGGCTGATTCTTAATGAATTCCTTGCGAATGATCTGAAGCACATTCATCGACTGGTTCGCCCAGTCGATCCGCTTCTTCCCCATATCGGCCAGTTCTACGTTTTTTACGTCGCAATTAAGCTGTGTCGTTGTCGTTGACATACTTCTCCTGTAGCGCTCCCCTTCGTCTTTGATCTTTGGAGTCAGGCGAGGGACGACAGTCCCCCGCCTTCCTGGCTATTTCCCCGCGACGTGGCCGTGCTCCGCATGTTCATGCTTGAGACCGGCGTCGCTCGCCAATTTGCTGGCCTTTTCCGTAGTTTCCCAGGTGAAATCGGGATCCAGACGCCCGAAGTGACCATAGGCGGCAGTCTTGCAATAGATCGGCCGCCGCAGGTTCAGCGATTCGATAATGCCGCGCGGCGTCAGCTTGAAGTGCGCGCGCACCAGTTCAGGAATAATCGTGGGATCAACCTTCTCTGTGCGGAACGTGTCGACCAGCACGCTAACCGGCTCGGCAATGCCGATCGCATAAGCCAATTGAACTTCGCATCGGTCTGCCAGTCTTGCCGCAACGATGTTCTTGGCAATATGGCGTGCCATGTAAGCTGCCGACCGGTCCACCTTGGTCGGATCCTTTCCGCTGAACGCGCCACCGCCGTGACGGCCCATACCACCGTATGTGTCGACGATGATCTTGCGCCCGGTCAAACCGGTGTCGCCCATAGGACCGCCAATCACAAAACGGCCGGTAGGATTAATGTGGTACTTGGTATCGGCATCCAGCAACTCGGCGGGGACTGTCGCCTGGATGACGTGTTTCAGAATTCCAGCACGAAGCTCGTCATTCGTCACCGTCTCTGCATGCTGGGTGGAAATCACCACGGCATCGACGCGCCGCGGCCTTCTGTGCTCGTCATATTCGACCGTAACCTGTGATTTCCCATCGGGCCGAAGGTAGGGCAAGCGGCCATTCTTGCGAACTTCCGAAAGACGCTGTGTCAATTTGTGAGCCAGCAGAATGGGAGTGGGCATCAGCTCGTGCGTTTCATTGCACGCGTACCCGAACATCATGCCCTGATCGCCGGCGCCGCCCGTATCCACACCCATCGCGATATCGCCCGACTGTTTGTTGATACTGGAAATGACTGCGCAGGTGTTCGCGTCAAAACCGTATAAGGCATTGTCGTAACCGATTGCCGTGATCTGACCGCGCACCAGCGCTTGAAAATCTACGTAAGCTTTGGTCGTGATTTCGCCAGCGATTACCACCAGGCCTGTGCAAGTTAAAGTCTCGCAGGCCACGCGGCTCATCGGGTCTTCGGCAAGGCAGGCATCCAGTACTGCATCGGAAATCTGATCGGCGATCTTATCTGGGTGTCCCTCGGTCACCGATTCCGACGTGAATAGAAAACGATTTTTTGAAGACAATTTGCTGCTCCTTGGGAGGAACTAGGACGTTGCGTCTGGAAAGGAGTGTTTCAGAGCAAAACGGCCGTTCTTATCAGTCCTATAAACGTTATCAAAGACGCGGGGTGTAAGCAACGTTTTTATGCTGCTCGTTTCGCGCTAAGTCAAAGCTGGCGTTGCAGTTAGGCGCTGAACGGCGCGGCTCGTGAGTCTAACGGTAGAAAAACAAAGGCGGGTGGAAATTGAATAGAAATCTACTTTCGCGTGAGATTTGTATGGCTCGCGACACACTGCCACTGTTCGCCCGGCTGAATCCAGGTATCCGTAAAACGACCGTAGTGGTCGAACGCTTTTCCCTTGTACGTTCCTTTGGCATGGTAGGTGCCAAACACCACCGCTGCTCCCGGATAGAGGTGCACCTGCACTCCCTCGTTCGCGATGAGTTCCGGATGAAAATTTGGATCCTTGATGTCTTCAAGAAAACGTTTCTTATCCATGACGGTTCCGTCGTAGTCGGTGTAGACAAAATTATCGGCTACTAAGGTATCGAGGGCTTGCGCGTCATGGTTGACCTGCGCCTGGTTCCAGGCGTTCTCGAGGGCGACCAATTTGCTTTCGGTGGCGGAGCGCTTTTGCGCGAAGGACGCTAAGGTAAGAACAAGAACGGCGGAAGTGAGAATAGCGGCCCGTAATCTAGCTTTCACGGCACTTCGTCCTATTCCGTAGATTTGGGGGAGGACGCTTGGAGGCCTCTTGCGGTAAAGGTCACAGTCTTAACTTCACCTTCGCTGCCAATCGCCGCGAGTTTGTGATCGTTGAAACTGAGTTCCAACCCGCCGGCATTTCCTGCGTGGATCACCAATTCCTTTTGCGCGCCGAAGCTCTTCGTGGTGGGCGCAGCGAGGGTGTCGGCATACACCGACTTACCGTCGGATGTGACGGTCAACCACGAGTCTTCGTTCGCCTGCACCTGCACATTGAACAGAGGTGCCTCGGAGGCTTCCGACTGGGGAACGACGACGGCCGAGCTAGTCGCCTGCGGCGTGGCCGAGGATTGGCTCACTTCCGTGAGAGTCGCCTGTCCCCTCGTGGGAGCAGAAGGCTCGGCAGCAGAGTTCGTCGGCCCGACAGACTTTGCGCTAACAGGCCGAGTTGCGGCCGGCTCGCGACGTTCTCGCGAATAAAATCCCCACACGGCCAGGGATAAGCAGATCAGCAGCAGCACGGCCGCAGTCAGTCCCCAAGGGACGCCCTTTGAGTGAGCCCGTTGCCGCTCCCTTTCTTTCTCTTTACGCTCTGCAATCGCCTTCAGCTCAGTGTCTTCTGCAACCGGCGGCTGATTGCCGGTGCCCGACGATTGCATGTAATCGTTGACCGCCTGCGCCTCATCAATGCCGAGAAATCTGGCGTATGACCGCACGAATCCCTTGTTGAAGATCCCACCGGGCAACTGGTCGAATTTCTCGTCTTCCAGCGCCTTCAGCATGCGTGTGCTGATCTTCGTCGCGGTAGCTGCCTGCTCCAGCGTCAGCTTGCGGTTTTCGCGTGTACGCTTCAGGCGCTCGCCAAAGGAACTCACGGCAGTACTCTCCTTAAGAACTAAACCGATCCAGCGATAAGCATAGACAATTCCGAATGATACGTTAAGGCTGTCATTCCATAACGAAATTCGCACCCATTGGTAACTTGACGGGTAAACTTTTGGTGTCGACACCTTCTCAGACGTACCGTTAGGGGTTCGCCACTTACTATGGTTTGTTGCCCCTGCGGCAAAATGCCGCCTATAATTCCGGCATTCCTTCCGCAACCTCGAGGAATTTTTTGGGCGCAATGACTGAGGCCACCGAAGCCGCAAGAAAACGGCAGAGCCAGGAACTCAACATCTTCCATGATGTGGCCAAGGCCCTGACTTCGTCGCTCGACCTGGATTCCATCCTGCAAACCATTATGGAAAAGATGGCGGAATACTTCCGCCCCGACACCTGGTCTCTGCTGATGGTCGACCAGGATAAGCAGGAACTCTATTTTGCAATCGCGGTCGGTGATGCTGCGGAAGCCCTCAAGAATGTTCGCCTCAAAGTGGGCGAAGGCATCGCCGGCTGGGTGGCAAAAAACGGCGAACGGCTGATCGTTCCCGATGTGCTCAACGATGCCCGGTTCGCCAAGCGTATCGACGAAATGACCAAGTGGGAGACGCGGTCCATCATCTGTGTCCCCCTGCGGTCCAAGCACCGCGTTCTCGGCGTGATTCAACTGGTCAACGTGAACATGGACGGCTTCCGGGATGAGGAAGTTTTTTTCCTGCAGGCGCTCTGCGACTACGCCGCCATCGCCATCGAGAATGCACGCGCCGTGGAGAAGATCCAGGAGCTCACGATTACTGACGACGTAACCGGGCTCTACAACGCTCGCCACCTATATAAAACACTCGAACAAGAGGTTTACCGCTCGGCACGTTTCGGCTACGAGTTCACTGTGCTCTTCATCGACCTCGATCACTTCAAGCAAGTGAACGATACCCACGGACACTTGATTGGCAGCAAACTCCTGTCAGAAATCGGCTACCTGATCAAGGCACAATTGCGATTGATCGACTATGCTTTTCGCTATGGCGGCGACGAGTTTGTCATCTTGCTCCCGCAGACAGGAAAGGATTCGGCGCTCGTTGTAGCCAAGCGCCTGCGCGACAACCTTCGCACCACTCCGTTCTGTAGTGACGAAGGACTGAACCTCACGGTCAAAGCCAGCATCGGATTGGCTACCTACCCGCACGACGCTAAGACCCCGCATGACATCATTCGCCAAGCCGACGAGATGATGTACCTGGTAAAGAACACGACCCGCGACAATATCGGTATCGCCCAACGCGGGCTCATGAAATAAAAAACCTCTCGTGCCGGGCGTGAACTTGCCATTTCCTATTGCAAGTTGCTGAACAGCAGGAACTTGCGTTCCGGTCCGTTTCGACCGAGGAAAATCAGTGTGGAATGCTGGGTAATGGCTGGGGATTGCCGCCCGTCACCGTTCGAAGGACTACATTGTGCAGCATACCCTTTCTCCCTCAGGAATATGGACAACTCTCCTGATGGCGGCAATTTGCGCAGGAACATAAACATTAAACATGGATTATTCCCCCACGACGATTCAGGTTTTCCTGGCGATCGCCATGATCGTTGCTCTCGTGGGAGCACTCTGGCCGAAACTCGTCTGTAAAACGTCCATGGCCGACCAAGACTTCCGAAGCCGAAACGCAGGTCCGGGAAATCGCCTTATCTTCCGCGGTGCCTCGAGCGGTAGACACGCCCTGCGCGTGCGTGAGTCTTACGATCGGATGTTTGGGCGTTGGCTGCACGTTCCGGCTAGTGCTCCTAAGAACGATGCAACGGACAAGGCAGCTTAAGCAATCACTATTTCGGCCGCTTTTGTAATTGCGCGGGCTTATCAGGCGCTGACGGGCTCGCCGATGGGTCCGGCTTCCACGCACTCGCATTCGCTGGTGCTGACGGATTCACGCCAAAGTCCCAGACATACAGGTTCATCTCATCTTTTCCGAGCATCTCCACTACGGCATATTCTCCCGTCGCTAGGGGTGCATCCGGGGTGACTTTCACCCACTTGCTGCCTGGCATAACTTCCGCATGCGTAGGAACAAGGTTCTCCTGCTGGCTCACCTTCCCATACATCGCGATCTTGATTGCGCCAACAATTCGCTTGTCCTGCTTGGTCTGCGCACGAACAATGCGGAAGCGTAATGGGTCCGTCGGCTTCTCAGCATACGCGGTCTTCTGCGGCTGATCAGGAGAGACCTCCTGGTCCTGGTCATCGATATTGACGTAGATCGTCGGCTTGGTCTCGTGGGACTGAATTCTTGCGTGGGTGCCGTCCAGTTCGATCGTTTGTTTCGAACTTGCGATGGGGTTGATCGTGGCGCGCAGGATGTTGCTCTTCATGTTCTTATTGACCTTGCCGCCACTCTGCTGGAGTTCATTCAATTGATTCTGACCCTGGAAGTTATCCAATAACAGGATGCCTCCGTCATCAGGCAGTCGCAGCCCCGGAGCGACCGTGGGCGTGCGCAACTCGTCCTCCTTCTTCTCTGCCTCGATTTCTTTATCTATCTCAGCAGCCTCCGGGGAAGCCACTCCGGCGGCCCGATCCTTCTCCCACTTCTCTGTCGCCGGCCAATCGACTAAGGAATTGGGCAATTCCTCCCACTCGCTTCGTTCTGCGCTCATGTACCGCACCCGGTCGCCCTTGACCTCATATTGCGTCACAAGCTGGTAGGAGCCGTCCTTAAGGATCAGCCGCTTGGCGAGTTGCTGGGCGTGCGACGGACTAACCAGAGGCAGCAAAGCGAGTCCCGCCAAAATGGCAAGAATTCCGAGGCTTTTCAGATTGCGCATAAAGCACTTCGTACAGATTGGATGCACCCGGGTTCGAGCAGAGGTGCTCATGAAAGCTTCCAGAAATCACCGGTCAGGCCGATCTCCTCGAAAACCGCCTCGGCTTCGTCTGCCCTCTTCGGTCTCCAGCCGGGACTCAACCGGTTTCCGTACCACAGCTTCGCCAGTTTCCAACCCTGCCGCAGGGAAAGAGTTCCGCCCCGGGATCGCCCCCATTGCTGGCACCAGCGGTCCACGTGCTGTTCCGACCGGAACAGTAGCATGGTTCGTCAGGTGAAAACGACATCCTTGTACCACTCCCGTGCAGGAACTGCGATGTGGATAACGCCATCCTCCTTCAGCAACCTGCCCCGGCGAATTCTTATCGGCATCTTGAGATTGCAACATCCACACGCGGCTCCAATATCACCATCTTTGCCCAACATGGCCGGTATCCCGAGAGCATCCCAGATGCAGTTACCGAACCATGAGCGCTTACCTACTCGCACGGGAAAGGCTGTCGGAACCGCCGAAAACGGTGCCACCCGCCAGAGTTCTCCGTCGTCCTGCATCATGAATGCATGGCTCTCGCTGAGCCTTCCTAACGACTCCTGTACCTTCGAGACGGACACCTTCAACCCTGACCCGATGGCGCGGACAGATGGCACCTTACCCATCCGAATCATCTCTCGATAAACGAACAATCGAAGTCGCGAGTCGAACTCGTTATCCGTCGTGCGGCTGGTACCAGGCATTGCAGTATTGTAGTTCCCCGGTGTTCCTGGGGAGTCCTCGGTGGTTTAGGTTTCGCTGCTCAGGCTACGTGCTAGCTGAATCCCAACTGCTGATTGCCGTTTTTTTCACAGTTCCCATCCAGGAGGTTCTCTGCCATAATTGATCGTGCACCCCAGCCTGCACGATTCCAAATCAAAATTCAGAGCGAGGAACCGATGTCGGCAAAGTACATCTTTGTGACGGGTGGAGTTGTGTCTTCCTTAGGCAAGGGCCTGGCAGCCGCTTCGATCGGCTGTCTACTGGAAAGCCGCGGACTCAAAGTCAACCTGATGAAGTTTGACCCGTACCTCAATGTCGACCCCGGTACGATGTCCCCCTTCCAGCACGGCGAAGTTTTCGTCACCGACGACGGCGCCGAAACCGACCTCGACCTCGGCCACTACGAGCGCTACACGCACGCCAAGCTCAGCCGCGACAATAACTGGACCACAGGTCGCATCTACGAACAGATCATCGCGAAGGAGCGCCGCGGCGACTACCTCGGCAAGACCGTACAGGTCATTCCGCACGTCACCAATGAAATCAAGGCCGCGATGAAGAAAGTCGCACAGGATGTCGACGTCGCTCTCGTCGAGATCGGCGGCACCGTCGGCGATATCGAGTCCCTGCCCTTCATGGAAGCGATCCGGCAAATGCGCCAGGAACTGGGACGCGAAAACACATTGTTCGTGCACGTCACGCTGGTGCCGTTCATCGCAGCAGCGCAGGAATTAAAGACCAAGCCCACCCAGCACTCGGTGAAAGAACTGCTCAGCATCGGAATTCAGCCGGACATTCTCCTCTGCCGTACCGACCGCTTCCTCTCCAAGGACATCAAGTCGAAGATCGCACTGTTCTGCAACGTGGAAGAAGAAGCGGTCATCACCGCGAAAGATGTGGCATCGATCTACGAGGTGCCCCTGGTGTTCGCGCGGGAAGAAGTGGATACACTCGCTCTTCGCTACCTGCATATTGAAGCCAAGCAGCGGGATCTTTCGAAATGGGAAGAACTGGTTCACCGTGTCTACAACCCCAAGGCCGAAGTCACAATCGGCATTGTCGGCAAGTATGTCGAATACGAGGACTCCTACAAATCACTGAAGGAAGCTCTGGTTCACGGCGCGCTGGCACACAACTTGAAATTGAACCTGAACTGGATCGAAGCCGAAGGCCTTGAGGCCGATGAAGCATCCCGCGATGCGCAACTCGAAGAGTACGACGGCATCCTCGTCCCCGGCGGCTTCGGCAAGCGCGGCATTGCAGGAATGTTGAACGCCATCCGTTACGCGCGAGAAAGAAAGGTCCCCTACTTCGGGATCTGCCTCGGCATGCAGACGGCTTGCATCGAGTACGCGCGCAACGTTTGCGCCCTGGAAGACGCGAACTCCAGCGAGTTCGATCCTGCCACCCAGCACCGCGTCATCTACAAGCTGCGTGAACTCCGTGGCGTCGAGGAACTGGGGGGGACCATGCGTCTGGGCGCGTGGACCTGCAAGATCGA
>JBPYEW010000151.1:0-20040 GCA_051984555.1 Terriglobales bacterium
ACCGATGTCGTAAGTATCCTTCGAAAGAAGCGCGAGCCATTCACAGGCGTCCAAGTCCATGCCCGGGCCGAGCGGGCCGCCGAACCCCCGACCGTCTATACCTCCATCCATTTGACCTACCGCGTGACAGGCAAGGTCACGAAAAAGGCTGTGGAAGATGCTGTCCGCCTCTCAGAGGAGAAATACTGCTCCGTTGCCGCAATGTTGAATAAAACAGCAAAAATCACGTATGAAATTGAGTACGGCGAAAAATAGTTGCGCCTTTTTGTGAACTCACCGCGTCTGACATCCGATGGCTAAAAACCGAATCATCGTTTTCACCCAACCCGGTTGACCACCCTGTGAATGGCTACAGGCCTACCTCTCGGGAAGGGGCATCGAGTACGAAGAACGTGACATCAAGGCTCACCCTATGGCGGTGCGTGACTTGGTATACAAATACAACAGCCGTTCCACCCCCACCACCGTTGTCGATGATGAAGTGATAATTGGGTTTGATCCGGAACGTCTGGACCAACTCCTTGTCGACTAAACCGCACCCGCTTCGCGGATACCTGTACATCGCCACAGCCACCTTTTTGTGGGGGGTTTCTGCCACACTCGGACGTGCCGTATTTACCGGCCGGTTCATGCCGTCCGGAACCCCGTTACGCGCAATCGACGCCCTGGTCTTGGCCCAAAGCCGAACGACAATTTCGTTGCTAGTTTTGTTGCCCGTACTACTGTGGACTCGAGGGCGCCGAGCTCTGGTGCTGCCCAGGAGGGACCTCCTCTATGCGGCGGTTCTAGGTATCCTCGGAGTGGCCGCGTCCAACTATCTCTATTACTTGGCAATCCAGAAGACGAACGTTGCCACCGCGATCATCCTGCAATACACCGCACCCGTGTGGGTCCTGTGTTACATGGTGATTCGTGGATTGCAAAAGGCGACTGTTCAGCGAGTCTCGGCGGTCGGTCTGGCGTTACTCGGAATCATTCTTGTGATTGGCGTAGTAGGAAATCGTGGCTTCCGTATCGACGCCATCGGCCTGAGCGCGGCTATCCTGGCCTCCTTCTCCTTCGCGTTCTACAACGTGGCCGGTCACCAGATCCTGGCCCGTTACGACCGATGGCGAGTGCTGCTGTACACCCTGGCCAGTGCGGCAGCCTTTTGGTTGATCGTAAATCCGCCATGGAAAATCGCTGCTGCGCACTACGGACGCTACGAATGGGCCTTCCTCGTCGTGTTTGCCATGACTTCTGTTCTCTTACCATTCTCGATGTACTTTGCTGGCTTGCAACATCTGGATGCGACCAGCGCCATCGTGAGCAGCTGCCTCGAGCCGGTATTCTCTATCATTATTGCCGCTATCGTTCTGGGTGAGATACTTCGGCCGATTCAGACCATCGGCATTGTTGTCGTGCTGGCGGCCATTGTTCTCGTACAGATGCCCGCGCGCGGCGTTCGCGAAGAAACTAACGTGATGGAGCCAATCGAGTAACCTTTCTCGAACTGACGTGTAGCTCGCCCGATCGTCGCTTTACTGAAGTTCCTTCCCCTTTGTTTCCGGCAATTGGGTCGCCATTAGGGAAGCCAGCAGGAAAGAAGCGGCGCAAAGGTAAAAAGCCCAACTCAGCCCCTTTGACTGACCGATGCGACCGATCACAAACGGCGCCACGGAACTCATCGTGCGGGCACCGTTGTACGTAAACCCGAGTGCGCGGGCCCGGACTCGAGTCGGGAAAATTTCGCTCCCAATAATTCCCGATCCCGAGAAAAAACCAGTCCCAAAAAACGCTACTAGCGTTCCGACCACGAGCAAGGCGCCAGGACTACGCGCCAACGCATACAACGGCACCAGCAGTGCCGCGGCAAAGGTGTATAGGATGAATGAGGGTCTGCGCCCCAGTCGATCGGCTACCCAGCCGAAACCAGCGTACCCAGGGAACATTCCAACCAGGTTCAGGACAATCAATAGTGTCGTAGTTCCCATGACACCAAAACCGCGCCCTCCCTGTTCCACAGGTAGCGAAAGATAGGGTGGAATCCACGTGAACAGTCCCCACCACGCAAACATCCCAAAAAAATTCAGCAGCAGGAGAGCAAGAGTAGGTTTCAGGTAGGGCGGTTTGAAGATACGAGCAAAGCTGTCGTGTTCATATTTCTCTTGCGCTGCAGCGACAGTTCTCGACTCCGAAGCCAGCCTGTGGTGTTCCTGCCACATCTCCGACTCGGGAACACCCTTCTGAATCCAGAACGTCACAATCGCCGGAAGAATCCCGACAAAAAACACCGTCCGCCAGTTGGAATAATTCAACACGATACCTGCCACTAGCGCAGCCAGCGCATACCCGATCGCCCACGAACTCTGCACGAGCGAGATCGCTTTCGCGCGCAGTTCTGTTGGCCAGGTTTCAGCAACTAAAGTGGCGCCTGTATTCCATTCGCCGCCCATTCCGAGCCCGAGAATGAATCGGAACACTGCGAGCATGAGCACAGAAGTCGAAAGGCCCGACGCAAACGAACAAACCGAGTAGGTCAGGATGCTGAGCATTAATGCTCGCTTGCGCCCTATGCGGTCAGCAATGAATCCGAATAAAACTCCACCGATGCCCGACGCCAGCAGCGTCAATGTGTAAAGAAACCCCGACGTGGCCTTGCTCATGCCCAAGTCGCGCATGACGTGGGCAAGTACCAGTGCGTACAGCATCGCGTCGAACGCGTCCAGCATCCATCCAAGTGCCGCTGCGACGAGAGTGCGGCGCTGTCCAGGAGTTATCCGCGATAGAGTAAAACTTACGCCCGAGTCCATCGGGTTGCGATTGTAGCCTGAACGTCGGAATTTCGACCCTGAATTCGCCGCACGAACAAAACAACACGCTCGCTGGCCGGCACGGTAAATCAGTGTTCAAAGGATGCAAGGTGGAAGTAGCGATTGGCTTTCTTCACATCTCGTCCTATTTGTTCCTTCAACGCATCCACGGAAGGGAATCTGATCTCGTCTCTCAGCCGATCTAGGAAATGTATTTCAATCTCCGTCTCCGCTGTCAATTCGAGGGGATGAAAGTTCAGCAGGTGGGTCTCGATGGCGAATGAGTCCGCGCCAAACGTGGGACGGTTGCCAATGTTCGTTACTGAATTGAAACACTCTTGTCCCACTCGGATTCGCGTAATGTAGACCCCATCGCGGGGAACCAGTTCGTCGTATCGGCTGAGGTTGATGGTAGGAACCGTATACTTCGACCCATAACCACGCCCCCGGCCCGGAACGGAAAGAATACTGAAAGGACGGCCTAATAAGTGGCGCGCACGGCTGACCCGACCCTGTTGTAAGAGTTTGCGAATGTGGCTGCTGGAAACCGGTTCGCCGCGGACCTTCATCTCCGGATACGCCACAACCCCAAATCCCATCTCGCGGCCCAGGGAGGTCAAGGTCTCCACGTTCCCCTCCGCCTTGTGTCCAAAGTGAAAGTTGTAGCCTTCGTGAACTTCCTTCGCTTGCAGATGCTTCGTAAGCACGTCGCCGGCGAATTGATGCGGGGACATCAGGGAAAGATCGCGCGTAAACGGCAACAGCAGCACGCCATCTATTCCGGTGCTCCTCAGTAGCTGCAATTTTTCCGGTGTAGGCGTGAGGAGTTTCAGAGGTGCATCCGGTCGCAGGATCCTGATGGGGTGCGGCTCAAACGTGACCGCAACGGATCTCGCTCGTTGCGCTCTCGCCTTCTCGACGATCTGCTTCAACACGTGCTGGTGCGCTCGGTGTACTCCGTCGAAGTTCCCGATGCTCACCACCGTAGGCCCGAAATGCGGCGAGACTTCCTCGAGTTTGCGAAAGACTTCCAAAGTAAGTTTTATATTTCGAATTCCAGCTTCATCCCGTCGTGCGAGAGCCGCACATTCTCCGGGAGACTGGCATTCGTCTCGGCATGCGGCAGGTCGTGGCAGATGTGCGTAAAAAACGCCCGCTTCGGCTTGAGTTGTTCTACGATCCGCAACGAATTCTCCACAGTCGAGTGTGTCGGGTGCGGCTTATGCCGTAGAGCATCTAGAAACAAAATGTCCAGATCCCGCAACTGACTCAATGACTTTTCGGGCACGTCGCTGAAATCCGTCAGATAAGCAGCAGACCCTATGCGATAACCATTGATTTCTGTCTCGCCATGGATGACAGCTATGGGGTTCACGCGTACGCCAAAGAGCTCAAAAGAACCGTTGACGTCCACCAACTCGAGCTTGGCGATACCCCCGAACTTGTAGTCCGCCTCAAAGATGTACCGGAACATATTGCGGAGAAAATCAGCAGCTTCGGGCCGGGCATAGAGCGGGATCTTGTTGGGTCGGTGAAAACTTAACGGCCGTAAGTCGTCAATGCCCAGAATGTGATCGGCATGAGTGTGGGTATAAATAACCGCATCAATTCGCGTTATTTGCTCGCGAATCGCCTGTTCCCGGAAATCCGGCGTGGTATCGATCAGGACGACGTGCCCACCGTACTCGATCAGTACGGACGGCCTGGTCCGCTTGTCGTGCGGGTCGGACGAGTGACACACGGCACAGTCGCAGCCGATCGTTGGCACCCCCATCGATGTGCCGCTGCCAAGTACCGTGAGCGTCGCTTTCATCGCGGACTAGGCGTGGCTTTGGGATCAGGTTGAGGTGGGCGGGCAAGTGAGTTCGTCACCTCAACGTACGCCATGCGCAGCTCGTATAGACAGTTTTGCAAGAACCCTTCTTCCGCCGGCGTGAGATTTCCTTTGGTTTTTTCACTGATCAACGAAAGCGTGTCGATACTCTGGCGGGCGCCTATCAGATCAACCCTGGGCTGGCCCCCCTCTTCGTGCATGAGCCCGAGTTGCAACATCGCCGTCATGTAGAGCGACGCCATGAATCGTTCGAAGGTGACTTCCAACTCTTTCGCCGAGTGGCCGCTCAGTTCTACACGCGCATCGAGTTCCTTCGACGACTTGTGATAGGCATCCTTCTGGGCCTGCTGTTCCGCGGAGGTCGGCGGCGCCGGCATGTCTTCGCTGGCTACGGCAGCGCTGGGTTCCGCTGGTGCGGTCTCCGTGCGTCTCTCGACCGTCTTTTTCGGAGTTTCTGCCTCTTCGGGGACGTCCTTGCGTAATTCGCCATCCGACGTAAACAAACGTCGATCACTGACTGTGAAGCCGCTGTCTTTTTTCTCAGTCATACCCGTAATCCTCAACTCTTGAATACACACGCAAACGGAATCGTCGAAACTTGTGCCCGGCTTTCCCCTAATGTTACGACGTGCCCGGGGGTTGCTAGCTCACGTCGCGAGTAGCCCAATGCTAATTTGCACTCTCGATTGCCAGTGGAGACCTGCGCCGAACTGGTTATCTCTCCCACTTCTTTTCCATCAGCCTGAATCTTTGTACCCGGCACGGGAAGTTCGCCTTCAACCAGGAAACCAGTAAACACGCGGTGTACGTTCCCCCGTGACCGGATTCTCTCCACAATCTCCTGACCGACGTAGCATCCCTTGTTGAAATTCAACGCGCGATCTTGAGCAGTTTCCTGCGGGAGGTCACGTTCGCGAATATCTATCCCGTATCGCGGAACGCCCGACGCAATCCGCAGCAACTCCAGCGCTTCCCACCCTGCTCGCGTTGCTCCCGCTTCCACCAGGCTGTTCCATAAGCGGCTTACCTGTTCTGGACTAAGCCAAATCTCGTATGCGGCTACCGTGGGAGAATCCGTGCAAATCACGGTTGCTTTAGATCCCTGCCAATTTGTCTCGCAGAATTGGAGACCTCCGGGAGGCACGCCCTCGAATCCCACCTTCCGCAAAATCTCACTGGCGCGAGGCCCAGCGACGCCAACCCCGGATACCGTGTTGCTGATATTCGCTACCTCAACGTCATCCATGATGATGTAGTGGTCGAACGTTGCTAGTAGCTTCGGGACCTGTTCTTGATCCATTTCAACAAGCAGGGAATCGCCCGTTTGATAAGCGTAAAGGTCGCCGATAATCCGCCCCTGTGGTGTGAGGACAAATCCGTACACGCCATGCCCATTGGCCAGATCGCGAACATTGTTCGTGATCATGCCGTTCAGCCAACGGACCCGGTCGCCTCCCGAGAGCCTGATCTTTGCCCTCCACGACAGGTCGTAAACCCCGCAAGAAGAATGCAGAGCCGCGAACTCCGTAGAACTATCGGTGTACACAGCGACGGCTTTGGCGCCCCGGTAGTCCGAAACGCGCTCTGTCCCCGCCGTCCGCCTGTCTGTGAGTTCTGTCGCTGCCATACTAATCCTTGATTATAACGAAGGTGCGGCGAGCCCAACCAATGCTGGCAGTGTGTTAACGTACGTTTCCGTGGACCGCAAGCGCATCGCTGTCATCCCCGGAGACGGAATCGGCCGGGAAGTCATTCCTCAAGCCGTACGTGTCATTCAGGCCAGCAATGCACCTGTCGATTTCACCGAGTTCGACTGGGGTGCTGATCGCTATCTGAAGGACAATGTCACTGTTCCTGCCGACGGTTTCGCGATCCTCGATCGTGATTTCGATGCGATTCTCGTCGGAGCCCTCGGAGACCCTCGTGTTGCTACCAACATCCACGCGAAGGAAATACTTCTTGGCATGCGCTTCAAGATGGACCTGTATGCCAACCTTCGTCCCGTTCGACTGCTGGACGCATCGCTTTGCCCTTTGAAGAACATCGAACCCAAGGACATTGATTTCGTGGTAATCCGGGAGAATACGGAGGGCGTGTACGGCGACCTTGGAGGTGTCTTCAAGCAGGGAACAGCTGACGAGATTGCCGTCCAGGAAGACGTCAATACCCGCAAAGGAGTGGAACGCATTATTCGGTTTGCGTTCGAGTATGCGAGGAATAATCCCAAGCAGGATGGGTCCAAGCGCAAGCGCGTCATGCTATGCGACAAATCGAATGCAATGACGCACGCGGGCGGGCTTTGGCAGCGCACCTTCAAGGAGGTGGCCCGCGAGTATTCCGGCATCGACACCACCCACATGTACGTCGACGCGCTTTGCATGCAGATGGTCCGGGATCCTCGTGGACTGGACATCGTAGTCACTAACAACATGTTCGGTGACATCGTTACCGATTTGGCTGCGGGCATTCAGGGCGGTCTTGGAATGGCAGCCAGTGGCAACATTCATCCCGGGAAAACGTCAATGTTTGAACCAGTTCACGGCTCGGCGCCACCGATGGCCGGGAAGAACGTGGCCAACCCGATCGGTGCGATTTCGACGGCCGCTATGATGTTGGGCTATCTTGGATTGAATCGCGAGGCCCGGACAATCGAAGCTGCCGTTCTCCAATCGGTACTGCACAACAAAACGACTTCCGACATTGGAGGAAGTCTGGGCACACAAGAAGCAGGGGAGTGGATTGCCAACCAAGTTGCCCGCGGTCAGTGAGCCCATGGATTCGCGCCTGACGCGATCGGCCTTGAGAACGCTGCTCGCGCTGATACTGTTCTTCACAGTCATCCATGCACCCGGATTCGGTCTAAGCGCATTTTCTCAACAGACTGCGCCAGCGCCCGATTCCTCCGGTGCACAGAAGCGGCCTGAAACACCCTCCGAGCCATCGAATGCCGCACCAGAGACCAAGATCTCAGCCCAGGAAGCGAATGAGCTCTTCCGTTCCGTTGACGAAATTCTGAAGTTCGCCAGCAAAGACTCAGCTCTGCCCATCAAGAAAGAAGTGAAGCGCCGCTTGACGACCCGAGAAGAGGTAGTTGCCTATCTCCGCCAGCACATGTCCGACGATGAGGATGCTCAGCGGCTTCGCCGTTCTGAACTTGTTCTCAAGAAATTCGGGTTGCTTCCCCGCAACTTCGATCTGCAAACCTTTCTTGTGGCGCTGCTGCGCGAACAGGTGGCCGGCTATTACGATCCTAAGACCAAAACCGTCAACCTTCTCGATTGGCTGGATGTCGAAGCTCAGCGCCCTGTTTTGGCGCATGAATTAACTCACGCCTTGCAGGATCAGTCTTTCAATCTTCAGAAATGGCTCAAGGGTGGGAAGGATCTCGCGCTCGAGAAGAGAAATCCGACGTCGGAAGACATTAACAAAGACGAGCTGCAAACCGTGCGCCAAGCCGTGGTCGAAGGACAAGCCATGGCTGTTCTGCTTGACTACATGCTCGCCCCAACAGGGCAGACCATCACAAGCGAGCCTCGCCTGGTCGAGGCCATGAAAGAAGGAATGCTGGTAGGAACCGCCGATTCCCCCCAGTTCCAAAATGCGCCCCCGTTCTTGAAGGAAGTGATGACGTTTCCTTACCGCTACGGAGTGGATTTTGTGGGCCAGGTGATGCTACAGAGTGGCAAAGAAAAAGCCTTCTCAGCCATGTTCAGGAACCCACCCACAAGTACCCGTCAAATTATGGAACCTAAAACATACTTGTCGGGGGAACATATCGATCCGATGCCTTTACCCGACTTTGCCCATCTCGCGAGCGACTATGACAAATTCGACGTCGGGTCGATGGGAGAGTTCGATGTCGCAGTCTTAATTGAGCAGTATGCAGGAGGCGACACTGCTCGGAAGTTATATCCCGACTGGCGTGGCGGGTACTATTTCGCGGCCCACCCCAGGGGCGACGCCAAAGCGCCCCTTGATCTGCTCTATGTTTCCCGCTGGGCGACACCGGAGAGCGCATCGCGTTTCGCTTCGCTGTATGCAGGAGCTTTGAAAGAACGCTATCGCACCATGCATCCGATTCACGCCGATGAGAGTGCTCGTCCTGCGGCGACAGAGCCCAACGGCTTCACTGGCACGCATGAATGGTTGACGGAAGACGGTGATGTTGTGATTGCCCTGCAAGGCACTACCGTCTTTGTCAGCGAGAGCTTCGACGAAGCCACGGCGAACCGGCTAAGACTTGCAACCTTTCCTCTCGCCAATACCTTGGCAGACCGTGTAACCGCGCCCTAGTGTTTCTTTACGGGGCTCGCAGATTTGATTCTGGGAAGAAATTCCCGAACGGGCGCATTCACCGTAAACTGCTTTCCATCTCGTTCCAGTACGAGGGTACGAACAGTCCCAGGGCTTCCCTCCAGTAGAGACCAGACCTGTCCCATCGTTGCACCCGTCGCCCGCCCCCCATCCACGGAAATCAGCTTGTCCCCGGCTTTCACATCCGGAACTGACGGTTTGCCCTCGTACTCTGCTACGCCAATGACGGTGTAGTGCTCGTCAGTTTCTGGCCTCAGAATGAGCCCCACCACGTCAATTCCGGGAGATTTGTACTTACTCGTTTGTTCCAGGTAAACCGTCGAGTGCGCATAATCAATTCCGACTTTGTAGTTCAGTAATGCATCCGCACCAAGAAGACCGATTGTCTCCAACCCGGTACGCTTCTCTTCGCTCGCCTTGTATTGCTCTGGAAAGCTTGCGGCTATTACATCGTTCAACTCGGCGACGCCGATACGCACACCGCCCACCCGGATCACCTCCCAGCTGGGTTCCTCGTCCACACCCCACAGATTCGCCGGACCCACTGCCCCGACCATATGTGGCCAGCCCGAGTGTTCTGCACGAAGCGTCTTCACCAGATCGCTCCACAGAAAACTTACAGTTGCTCCCACGTCCAGAACGGCGTTCCCTTTGTGATCTTGGATCGCGGCCGGAAGTAAAACCAGGCCATTCTCGCTGTTGATCACAGCTTTTGATTGCCCGCCTTCAAACTTGGCGGACCCAGGCACTGACAGCGTCAGTTCCCGATTGGGGTAGTCGATTACGACATCGTAGTTGCGCAGCACAGTGGAAGGCAGGTTGATCTCGGCGCTCGTGCCCGGCCCTATACTCTCCCGAGTGAGCATGACCTGAGCTTCCTTCACCCCCGATAGCGGAATCGTTAACGTGCCCACGGTTATTTCCTTCGGTGCTGGCGCCAATCGTTTTTGACCGGCCAAGGCGGGCTGTGGCTCGCCCGTTAGCTGCAGTCCAACTTTGTTGGCCAATCGCTCGCTCATCCAAAGGTCGGGATTGCCCGTATCCACCCACCCGCGTACGCGACGGTCAGTGCCGTCCGCAAGCCCAATATGGACATCGATGATGATCCGGTTGTGATCCAGGGTGATGGGAACCGTTGTTGACTTTGCAGTCTGGCCCAAGGCTGCGTAGGACAATGCCGCGACAAAAAGAATGCCGATGACCTTCATGCCGCAAATTGTATCCGGTCACATGCCCCACGCTGCAGCTTTCAGCACTGAGAGTGGGAAGGTGGTCTTGTATAATCTTCGGTTTGATTTTGGCAAAGAAACTCAGGAGGAAGTTTGGCGCAAGCGGAAATCGGCATCATCGGTGGCAGTGGTCTGTATTCAATGCCCGGGCTCGTCGATGTCCACGAACTTCGCCAGCAGACTCCTTTCGGGGACCCCTCCGATGCCTATGTCTTAGGTTCACTCGAGGGTAGAAAAGTCGCGTTCCTGTCGCGGCACGGGCGTGGCCATCGACTCATGCCGACTGAGCTGAATTTCCGCGCCAATATCTACGGTTTCAAGCAGCTCGGCGTCGAGCGTATCCTCTCCCTCTCCGCCGTCGGCTCTCTCAAGGACGAACACAAGCCTCTGGAGTTCGTCGTTCCCGATCAGTTCTTCGATCGGACGCGGCATCGTGTCGATACCTTTTTTGGCGACGGCGTCGTGGCTCACATCTCTTTCGGTGAACCGATCTGCCCCGAACTTGCCAAGATCGCACGAGACGCTTGTAGTAAAGCCGGTGTTACCTCAAAACATGGAGGGACCTACCTCTGTATGGAGGGGCCGCAGTTCTCGACGAAAGCGGAGTCTAACCTTTACCGAAGCTGGGGCATGGATGTGATCGGCATGACCAATCTGCAGGAAGCCAAGTTGGCCCGGGAAGCTGAAATTTGTTACGTCACCGTGGCGATGGTCACCGACTACGATTGTTGGCATCCCCATCATGATTCAGTGACTGTCGATCAAATCGTAGCTGTGCTCCTGAAGAACGCGGAAAACGCTTGCAAGGTGGTGCGCGAGTCGGTTGCGCTGATGCCCAACACTCGATCTTGCAAATGCAGCTCCGCGCTTTCTCACGCTATCATCACGGATCGCGACAAAATCCCTGCAGGGACGCGCCAGAAACTCAGCCTGATTCTCGACAAATACCTGGCAGGCAAGACCAGTCAATGAGCATCGTTGCAGTTGGTTCAGTTGCTTTCGACAACATTGCGACCCCTTCCGGACGCCGCGAGAACGTACTCGGCGGCGCCGCCACGTACTTTTCTTTGGCCGCGAGCTATTTCACCGAAGTGCGAGTCGTCGCCGTTGTCGGCGATGATTTCACCGAAGAGCACGAAGCTGTGTTCAAAGCGCGCCAAATCGACACGCGGGGCATACAACATGCCCAGGGCAAGACGTTCCGATGGGGCGGACAGTACCTTGACAATCTCAACGAAGCTAAAACTGACTTCACGGAACTGAACGTCTTCGAGAAATTCCAGCCCAACATCCCTGACGAGTATCACGACTCGCTTTACCTGTTCTTGGGCAATATTCACCCCAGCCTTCAGGCTGCCGTGAAGCTGGAGATGAATCGTACGCGCTTGACCGGCGGCGATACGATGAACTACTGGATCAACAATACTCCCAAGGAACTTGCGGAAACCCTGAAGCTGCTCAACGTCCTTTTGATCAATGACAACGAAACTCGGATGCTTGGGGGCGACACTAGCCTGCCTCGGGCCGCACGCAAGGTTCTGGCTCAGGGACCTCAAGCCCTGGTCGTCAAACACGGGGAATACGGCGCCACTATTTTCTTCCGCGAAGGCGCTTTCGGACTGGGATCTCACCCTTTCCGCGCTCCGGCACTTCCCATTGAGGAAGTACAGGACCCCACCGGTGCGGGCGACTCTTTCGCCGGTGGCTTCATGGGCTATCTCGCGTCTCAGGGCGAGCTCAATCGAGAAGTGCTGAAACGCGCTCTGTTTTACGGTGGCGTGATGGGGTCCTTCGCCGTGGAACGGTTCGGCACCGAGCGCCTGCAGACGCTTACCCGCGAAGAGATCGATGGCCGGTTTCAGATCTTCCGTGAATTAACCCACTTGGGATGAATGCTCCCACCATCCGACGCTGGGATCGCGAAACTCTTCTCCTCATCTGTCTCGCAGCCTGTGTCTCACTTGCCGCTCTCATCGTTTGTGCCCACCGCGATTACATCCTGCTCTACGGGGACGCTGTCGCGCACATCAATATCGCGCGCCGAGTATTTGATTCGAAGACGCCCGGCCTGCTTCAACTCGGTACCGTGTGGCTACCCCTGCCACACCTCCTGATCCTGCCCTTCGTCATTCCCTCAAAAGCCTGGCATGATGGCGTAACCGCATCCATTCCGTGTTTGTTCGCTTACGTATTCGGCGCGCTTGGCATCTTTCGCCTGCTGCGCGGCTGTTTGAGTCGGCAGGGCGCATTCGACCGCCTTTCCCGACTCGCAGCATGGTTCGGTGCCGCCATCTACGCCTTAAATCCGAACCTGCTCTACTTGCAATCGACTGCTATGACCGAGCCCCTGTATTTGGGCCTCTTCATCTGGGCAATCGTCTTTTTCTTGGAATTTGTGCGAGCGGTTCGTGCTGATATCCAAACCGAAGCTGCGAACTCGCTTCGGAAATGCGGGCTCTGCGTCGCTGCCGCGGAACTTACCCGGTATGACGGTTGGTTTCTCGCAGGTGTTCTTGTCGTTGCGGCAGGCTGGGAGAGTTGGACGGCTAACCGACCCACTCTTCATCGACCGAAACTTCGAATTCCTCTTCGGACATTCGTCTTGATTGTGGCAGTCATGCCGGTTGCTTGGCTTTGCTACAACGGCCTCGTATACCGCAATCCGTTGGAGTTTGCGAATGGTCCCTATTCCGCGAGAGCGATTGAACGAAGGACATCTACTCCCGGAAATGCTCATCCCGGCACTCACAATCTGATCGAGGCGACCCAATACTTCGTCAAAGCGGGAGAATTGAACCTCGCCGAAGGTCACCTGCAGAAGTTCTGGGTCGTTGCCTGTTTTGCGGCAGCCCTGTTCATAGTTCTCCGCAGCCGCGAATTCACCTCGATCCTGTTGCTTTGGCTTCCGTTGCCGTTTTATGCGTGGTCGATTGCCTACGGAAGCATTCCCATTTTTATCCCGACTTGGTGGCCCTTTTCTTACTACAACGTCCGTTACGGCATTCAACTTCTTCCGGCCGCTGCCGTTTTCGTTGCTCTCGCAGCATATTTTGTGGCGAGTTTCGCCGCACAAAACTTCACCAAAGTGGCATGCTTCGCAGGCTTTGCGATACTAACCACAACCTGCTATCTGAGTGTCTGGAGAGCATCTCCCATCTGCCTGCGTGAAGCCTCCATAAATGCTCGAACTCGGATCGAATTAGAAAAAGCGCTGGCGAGTCAATTGCGCCTCTTGCCGCGCGACTCAACAATCTTGATGTACCTGGGCGAGCACGTTGGCGCGCTCCAAAATGCAGGCATTCCCCTTCGCCGCACAATCAACGAGGCAGATCATCGTACCTGGAAGCAACCAGCGGATCCTGATGGCTTATGGGAGCGCGCCTTGGCAAATCCTTCGCATTACGTCGACTACGCCGTCGCAGTCGGGCGTGATCCCGTTGCGATAGCGATGCAGAAAACTTCCGCTCTGCCCGTGGCTGCATTCGACGTTTCAGGTCAGCCTCATGCCACGATCTATAGCCTTCGGCCGATTTCCGGACGTTGATACCTCTGCAGCCGAGTCCTTCTCGAAAAGTAATGTGGGACCTCGATGTTCCGCACTTAGTACCAGACTCATCTACTGCCGGTGCTACAATCCGCCCAACGATGCATGCCATTCAGCAAATGCTCCACCGCCTCGGTGGAGAAATGTCGATCGTGGTGTCGTCCACGGTCGTTCGCTTGCTGGTCGCAGCCGTGCTGGGTGGAATGATCGGCCTGGAAAGGGAACTACGTCGCAAGCCCGCCGGGCTACGCACTAACATGTTCATCTGTTTCGGCGCGGCCATGTTTACAGTTCTTTCCGATCAACTGGCTGTGATTCATATTGGTGATCACACGCGCATCGCTGCCCAAATCATCCCGGGAATCGGCTTCATCGGCGCGGGTTCAATCCTGCATGAACGAGGTTCCGTGACTGGACTCACCACTGCCGCGACTCTTTTTGTCGTCGCATCCATTGGCATGGCTGCGGGTGGCGGTCTATATATCACGGCAACCTTTGCAACCGGGCTTATTCTGATAGCCCTCGGTGTCCTGGGTCGCATGGAAGCGCACTTCAGACTGCGGTCCGTTCTTCTTACATATGAAGTCACCGGGTCCTCTGCGGAGTCTGTTGTCTCCGACCTTAATCGCCTGCTCGATTCGGAGAAGCAAACAATGCGCGACGTGCGAGTGGCTGCTCATCCCGGTCAGGTCCGTGTAGTGTTCTCCGTCGAGGCATCTCGTCGCGAACACGATCAACTGGACCTCCTCTTACACCAGTGCAATGCGTTTTCAGCAGTAACCCTCTTGCCGGCAGTCGAGCGCGACTAGCATGCCACCCATCAACATCCCATTCACCAAGGCGAGCGCCTGCGGCAACGATTTCTTAATCATCGATGGTCTGCACGCACCCGGCGACATCGCGAATTTCACCCGACAGATTTGCGATCGCCACAATGGCGTCGGAGCCGATGGTGTCGAGTGGCTGTTCCCCGCGGAAGACGCCGATGTTCGCGCCCGGCTGTTGAACGCCGATGGCTCTGAGGCCGAAATCTCGGGCAATGGCACCCGTTGTGTCGCCGCCTATCTGGCTTCAGAACAAAAGAAAGATGTGGTCGTGGTTCGAACCGGAGCCGGCCTGAAGACCTGTACCCTGACCAGTCGCCACGGCTCTCAATATGAGTTCGAAACTGCGATGGGAAGCCCTCAGGTTGGAGACGAATTCTCGATCAAGCTTGCCTTTGGCGACATTCGTGGGATCCCAGTCTCAATGGGTAATCCCCACTTCGTGGTTTTCGTTGATTCCTTCTCCCCCGGTTGGCAGGCAGAAGCAGCAGAAATCGGACGTCATCACGACTTCAAGCATGGGATCAATGTAGAACTCGTCGTCATCACCGATCCTGAGAATATCCACGTCCGGTTTTTTGAGCGTGGTGTCGGGGAAACGCAGTCCTCCGGCACGGGATCTTGCGCTTCGGCCGTCGCTGCCGTTCATGCCCAACGTGCGAAGTCGCCGGTCCGTGTCCACGCTCCCGGCGGCATGCAAACCGTACGATGGCAAGAAGAAATCTTCCTCAATGGCCCCGCGCAATTGATCTGCACTGGCGTGTTCTACGGGTAGCCCACCGGCATTGATCTAGCCTAAGTGTCTGCCTCCTTCTCCCTGTGTGATTAAATGTTCTTACATGACCAGGAAGAGCGCCGGCCACGGACACGATACCCGTTATGTTCGCCTGCAAAAGAACTATTGCTTTGCCTGTGGCAAAAATAATCCCGATGGGATGCGATTGAAGTTCGCTTATGACGAAGAACTGGACGGCTTTGTATGTCGCTTCCGCTTAGGTAAGCGCTATACAGGCCCTCCGGGACACTGCCACGGCGGCGTTATCGCGGCGATCCTCGACGAGGCCATGGGCAAGGTCAACAAACTCCGCCACGTGGTAGCTCTCACGTCTCAGATCACCGTTGACTACCTTAGGCCCGTACCCCTGAACAAGCCTTTGCGCGTTGAATCTAAGGAGTTGCGAGTGTCCGGCCGAAAGCACCTCAATGTCGCCGAAATCCTTAACCAGAAAGGCGAAGTGCTGGCCCGCAGCAGGGGAACCTTTATGGCCATCGATCCCCACCGCATGTTCGCCAAGTTTGTCGATCGGTAAACACCTGCCCGATCAACCTTGATCGCGAGGGGCGCGATTAGGGGTGCCGTTGGTGCGTGCTGAAGATGTAAAATAAAAGCAGGCTCCCGCAAGGGCCGGTTGCGGGTCTGAAATAGTTCATCGCTGCTGCTACCGCGCCAATCTAACGAAATAGAAAGAGTTTAGCCATGTCTCAGAACAATGGATCGTCTACCTCACTTCGCCTGAAGACCGGCCTGGCAGAAATGCTTAAGGGTGGCGTCATTATGGACGTCACCGATGCCAGTCAGGCCACTGTTGCGGAAAAGGCGGGAGCGGTTGCCGTAATGGCGCTCGAGCGCGTGCCCGCCCAGATCCGTGCGGAGGGCGGCGTGGCGCGCATGGCCTCGCCCAAGAAGATCCGGGAGATCATGGAAGCCGTTTCCATTCCCGTCATGGCCAAGTGTCGCATCGGTCATTTCGCGGAAGCGCAAATCCTGCAAGAGCTCGGCGTCGACTATATCGACGAGTCGGAAGTCCTCACGCCCGCTGACGAGGCCCACCACGTCGACAAACATGCTTTTAAGGTCCCATTTGTTTGCGGCGCCCGGAACCTGGGTGAGGCTCTTCGCCGTATCGCGGAAGGAGCTGCCATGATCCGGACTAAAGGCGAGGCCGGGACCGGCGATGTGGTTCACGCCGTAAAGCATATGCGCCAGATCATGTCGGAGATTCGTGGTCTGACAGTCCTCCGAGAGGAAGAGCTCTATGCTCGCGCCAAGGAACTCCAGGCTCCGTACGAGCTGGTGAAGATGGTCGCCAAAGAAGGGAAGCTGCCCGTACCTAATTTCTCTGCCGGCGGCATTGCCACCCCTGCCGATGCCTCTCTCGTCATGCAACTCGGCGCGGAATCAGTGTTCGTGGGCTCGGGAATCTTTATGGCGGACTCCACGCGCTTTGCTGAACCTGCTGATGCCGAGCGGCGTGCCCGAGCCATCGTTCGGGCCACCACGCACTACACCGACCCAAAAGTATTACTTGAAGTCAGCTCCGACGTTCCCAGCGCAATGAAGGGTCTCGCCGTGTCAGCCATGGACGAGTCCCAGATGCTGCAAACTCGAGGTTGGTAAAAACGGCACTTGGCCTTTCAGTGGTGGCTTTTAGCCGGATCTATGCTAATCGTCGACCATCGATTGCTAAGTGCTTTCGTGTCTGACATGACAATCGGTGTCCTCGCCGTACAGGGAGATTTTGACGCCCACCGTAAACGCCTTGAGCAGCTCGGGGCGAAGGTCCTGCTCGTCCGCAGACCCGAACAACTCGATGAGGTCGATGGCCTCATCATTCCCGGCGGTGAGTCAGGAGCGTTTCTGCGTATTCTCGGGGAAGCGGGGATCGTCAAATTGAAGGAGTTCGTTCAACTCAAACCCACGTTCGGAACCTGCGCTGGGGCGATTCTTCTCGCCAAGGAAATTACCAATCCTGAACAGGCCGGGCTGGCAGCCCTCGACATACGCATTCGCCGGAACGCCTACGGGCGCCAGTTGGATAGCTCGATCCGCGAAGGCGTATTTGCGGGCTCACCCGTCGAGATGGTTTTCATCCGCGCGCCTAAAATCGAACGGGTCGGCCCTGGCGTGGAAGTCATCGCCACCGAAGGCAACGATCCGGTCGCCGTCCGTCAGGGAAAAATCATGGCGGCCACTTTCCACCCTGAGCTTTCGGACGATACCCGCATTCACAGCGCATTTCTTGACCTGGTCAGGGAAGCCGGCCATTAGGCCCTCCTTCCATTCGTCGCGCAGCTTATAATCAGCGGTTCCTGAACGACTGTTGCTTTCCATCGAGAGGAGAGCCCTTTTGGCTTACGACGACCTGCGTGAGTGGATCGCGGCATTGGAGCGCGCCGGCGAACTGAGGCGCATCCGAGCAGAAGTGGACCCGATCCTCGAAATCACCGAGATCACCGACCGGACTTCCAAAAGCCGGCTCGGCAAGAACAACGCTTCGGGCGGCCCCGCATTATTGTTCGAGAACGTTAAGGGCTACGCCGGGTCGCAGGTCCTCATCAACCAATTCGGTTCCGCGCAGCGAATGAATCTGGCGCTTGGGGTCGACACCCTCGACGAGGTTGCTGAACGGATACGCAGCTTTATGGACGTGAAATCCCCGCAGGGATTTCTCGACAAGGTCAAGATGTTGCCGATGCTGGCCGAAATGGGCAAGTTCTTTCCGAAGACGGTTTCCACCGCGCCCTGCAAAGAAGTTATCAAGCGCAGCGACTTCTCTCTCTTGGATTTCCCTATCCTCCAGTGCTGGCCGAAAGACGCTGGGCGTTTCATCACTCTACCCTGCGTAGTCACGCGAGACCCAAAAACCGGGAAACGAAACGTCGGCATGTATCGCATGCAGGTCTATGACGCGAACACGGCGGGCATGCATTGGCAGCGCCAGAAAGTAGGTGCGGAGCATTATCGCGAGCGAATGCGAGCCGCTGCGGGAAACCCCGGCAGCCCCTCCGCTGCCGTGGATGTGATGGCTCGGACTTCGGGAGGATCACAACTGCCCAAGACTGGGCTGCCTGCCGGAAGGATGGATGTCGCCGTTGCCATCGGTACCGATCCGGCTCTCACCTTTTCCGCGATTGTCCCCGCCCCTCCCGACGTCGAGGAATACCTGATCGCAGGTTTTCTGAGGCAGAAGCCCGTCGAGTTGGTGAAGTGCGAGAGCGTTGACCTGGAAGTGCCTGCCACAGCCGAGATCATCCTCGAGGGTTACGTCAACCTCGACGAACTGCGCACTGAAGGGCCCTTCGGCGATCACACCGGTTTCTATTCGCTCGAAGATCTTTATCCCGTGTTTCACGTCACATGTATCACCCATCGCAGAAACCCGATTTACTCCACCACGATTGTGGGAAAGCCTCCGATGGAAGACGGTTGGATGGGCAAGGCGGTGGAACGCATTTTCCTCCCGCTGATGAAGCTCACCATTCCCGAGATCGTCGACATCAATCTCCCCATCGAAGGTGTGTTTCACAACTTGATGATCGTTTCCATCAAGAAGTCCTACCCTGGACAGGCTCGCAAAGTGATGAACGCCATCTGGTCTCTCGGGCAGGCGATGTTCACAAAGTGCGTTGTCGTCGTCGATCAAGACGTGAACGTTCAAGATATCGGCGAAGTGACTCTGAAAGCTCTCAACCACATCGATCCCGAGCGCGATATTCAATTCACTCTGGGGCCCGTCGACTCCCTCGACCATGCCTCTCGTCTTCCGAATTACGGCTCCAAGATGGGCATCGATGCTACTCGAAAATGGCCCGCCGAAGGCTTCACCCGCCCTTGGCCGGATGAGATCCTCATGGATGAGAAAACCAAGGCCCTCGTCGATCGCAAGTGGAAAGAACTCGGAATCGAGTGAACCCGGAAGCGTTCTCGCCCCAATCCTGAGCTCTGCATCGCCGAATCCCTTCCGGTATACTGATAATTCGACTTATGCCGATTCTGAAAGACATAGCAGCCATCGCGAAGGGCATGTCTACGACCTTTATGGAAATGTTCCAGCCCACCGTGGTCGAGAACTATCCGAAAGGGAAGGGACCTCTGAAGGGAGCCCAATTCCAGGAGCGCTATCGGGGTGTTCATGTCCTCCAGCGCGACGAAAATGGCCTGGAAAAGTGCGTAGCATGCTTTCTGTGTGCTGCCGCGTGCCCGTCCAACTGCATTTATATCGAAGCGGCAGAAAATACTGCCGAGCACCGTGTCAGTGGCGCAGAGCGTTACGCCAAGGTCTATAACATCGACTACAACCGTTGCATCTTCTGCGGGTATTGCGTCGAAGCCTGTCCTACCGATGCCATCACCCACGGCCACGGATTCGAACTGGCTACTTTTAACGCCACCAGTCTGGTTTACCGAAAAGAGCAGATGCTGGCCACGATTCCCGCCCATCTCGGTGCTAATGCGGTTTTCAACTCGGCGGAAGTCTCGCAAGGAGCGCCGGCGGTTCCGGCGCCGGGAGAATAAGCTTCAATCAGTCTTGTCAAAGTTTAACGCCGGTCCATATTTGGGCCGGCATTTGTGTATGCACTGCATTTGGCCGCAGCAGTTCGCCGATCAGCGCCGATTCCGGACAACCAAATACAAGCATCGTGCCGGAAGTGATCAGCATCTGGTTCAATAGTTCCTTTGCGCGATATTAATAATCTTGGTTGTAAAGACTTCGTACCGGAC
>JBPYEW010000152.1:0-3905 GCA_051984555.1 Terriglobales bacterium
CGACATCGCGTTTGACTGCCGGTCGTTTTACGCTATCGCGATTCCTCGCCAACAATCCCGCCATGTTGAAGCGTCGCTGACGAGCAGAGCACACTCACCTAGGGTAAAAAGTGGTATCCTCCGCGCGAAATGCAAGACCAGGTAGCTCCAGTCTAAAAAGGAGAATATCCAATGAAACACAACGTTATGTTAACCATCGCGTCTCTGCTCTCGATCCTCTTCTTGACGTTTCACCTGGCGGACGACATCGTCCGCGGGATGGAGCCAGGAACGCTTTCAAACCTCACTGCGGTGCCCATCCTGGTCGTTTGGCTGTACGGAACGCTGGTGCTGCCCGAAAGGCGATCGGGGTACGTGATCATCCTCCTCGGGTCGCTCCTTGGGTTGGTCGTCCCTGTCATCCACATGAAGGGGGCGGGAGTCGGCGGCGCGATCGCCAAGTCCAGCGGAGCCTTCTTCTTTGTCTGGACACTCCTCGCGCTCGGCGTTACCGCGCTCTTCTCCGTCATCCTCTCGGGGCGCGGATTGTGGGAGCATCAGCCACGGCGGACCGCCGGGCAGCACAATCAAGGTGCCCGTGCATGAGGCGCTGCTCGCCGAGTTTATGCTTATCCGAGATTTGCCAGGGGTCCAATCCGCGATGGTCGTCGGATGACGCATAATTCAGCGGACGTAACTGTTGTTAACAGCGATTACCCTCATCGACCCTGCCGTTCGCGGTCGCCAGCTGGCCTCCAAAGACATGGATCGTTTGGTCGTACAGCGATTGGTCCAGCCTACATTTTTGAGCAATCCGGTAGTTAAGAAGCAGTGATCCCAGCTTGCGGGTGGCGGACGATCCGCTCCGAACTAACTGCGGCTTCACCCCCTGACCAAGTCCACGCCTGCCAGATGATGACCAAGGTGCAAATAGTTTCAATCGTCCCGAAGAACAAGTACTCAGGAAAAGCGGGCGGCTTGCCCCATCCGGCCAGAGGCGGAACGAAGGTCAGGAAACCGTTTACAAGGGTCATAATGCAACCCGCGATGATATTCGCCAGCCGGTTCGCTCTAAACGGGAGCAGTCGAGACGCCAGAATCATGGCGATGGGTATTTCCATCAAGACCGCTGAACCCATTAAAGCCCATGGTGGGAGTGGCTCGAATGGATTTCGCGAGCCAACAATAGCGAACAGGGCAACAACGTCCGCATACAGGTAGTTGAGTAACGCGAAGAGCCACAATAGAGACAACCGCTCCTTTGTGTCGTGCATGTCAACCTCCAACGGAACAGCAATACAGGATATGAGTGGCGCCCCGCTCAGTCCGGCCTTTGCGTATGAACGATGCGGAGGGTTATTGCCACTCCAAATAAAGCCCGCTTCGTCTTGGGATAGATACGAATCCTCTTGCACGAAAGTCTCAAGTTTTCTTTGTGCGTAAACCGGAGAGGAGGCTCTCGTTCCCAGTTGACCCTATCAGGGGTTCACACTTGCCCCGCCGTGAATCGTGCAAAGGAACTGGCTGCGGGTAAACTAACGCGGCACCTATGTGGATGGCTGTGACAATCACCGCGATAATTTTCACGATTGGGAGCATTCTTTTTGGGCACTTCAATGAAGCAACTCCGAAGTGGAAGCGCGTGACAGAGGTTGTGCTGGTACTCGCGGCGTGATCTCTAAGGCAGCGGGGCCAGTATGGGGATTAGTACCGATAGCGGTGATGCTACTCGTGGCAGCCGTAGTTCGCCTCTGGTGGCTTCTACGTCATGGCATCAACGGCCTCACCGGAGAACCGAGAGACAGGTACTACGAGTTGAGGGGCTGGACCCGCAAGCCATAGGGTTCTTGGCCAACTTAACTCTCGCAAGCCGGCGTTTGCACAAGTTTGCGCCTTCTGTTCGCCCCAGGCGCAGGGCGTGCCGCTGCGTCGAGGGGTTTTGCGCGCAATAGGGATTTTGGGACAGTTAGGTCCGAACCTCGCCGGCCGAGTGTAGACTCGAGGTTAGGGTGAGTGACACAAGTACTGGTAGCTCACTATCGCCTGGAGCAATTGCCGGCATCATCGTTGGTGTACCGGCGTTTACTGCCTTCCTCATAGGCGTCTTGGTGGTTGCTGCCCGATCTGCAGAACGGGCCGAGCACGATCCCAGATATACACGTCGTTGGTTATTCCTGTTCGGCGCACTTTATGTACTGTCGGCGGTGTTTGGCGTTACCGATGTAAGGTAACATGACTCCTCTCAGGGATAACGAGCGATCTGCAACGCGACAAACGGCGGAAATGGTGTCGTTGTCCCAGCGCTGTGAATCGTGCGCTGATTGCTGGTGATGAGGCCCTTGGACGACCCGCCTTATTGTCATCCGTTGTGGCACAGTTCCTCTACGAATCAGGATAGCTGACGAAACCACGTTCCATGCCGCGAATGATCAGCGTAAAGCGCGGGATTATTCGTTCCTAGAAGAGTCGTTTCACGAGACTGGACATTACCTTACCACTTAAGTGGTGGCGAAGCGTTCGCTTGGTTTCGATCCGCTTAGCCCGTAGAACAGGATGGTCCGAGATTACTTGCCGGCTGCGCCAGCCTCGTTCGGCACCGACATGGCGTGCGCGTTGGGACGTTCGCCGAGCCTGCGCAGCGGGACGCCATTCTTGAGATTGAACTCCATCTCCTCGAGGGTGATTCCCTTGGTCTCAGGCACGAACATAGCGACAAAAACAATCGCCAGCACACAGAAGCCTCCGAATACATAAAAGATGGACGCGTTCCCGTGCGCCTTCATAAACGAAAGCGCATTGCCCATCACCAGGCCCGCGAACGTCCAATTGACCATGGTCGTAATCGTCATTCCAACTTCTCGGCCGTCGAGCGGGAAAATCTCGGAGCAGACGATCCAGGCAACCGGTCCCCAAGAAACCGCAAAGCCGAAAATGTAGACTACCGCCGATACAAGCAACACGGCCTTCGCGGTACCGCTGACCATTGCAGGATTGGCCGCGATCGACTGGAAGGCGACGCCGGCGGCGACCATGGTGACCAGCATCGCCACCGCGCCCACATACAGGAGCTTCTTGCGTCCCCATTTCTCGACGAGATGGATTGCCGGGAAGGTGAAGAGCATGTTGACGGTCGGGACGGTCATCGCCGCCAGCAAGCCTGTTATGCCAGCGTAGCCGAAGATCGTCGGCGAGTAGTAAATCATCATGTTGATGCCGACGAGCTGCTGGAACATCTGCAGCAGCACCCCGACCACGAGAACCTTAAAGAAGTAACCGCGCAGGACAATGCCGATACCGGCGCCCTGCGGCCCGTGCAGCGCCTGCTCGATGTCCGCTATCTCAGCGTCGATCTCCTGCTGCGTGTTCATCGTCCGCTGCAGCACGGCGATCGCCTGCTCCTTCCTCCGCTTGAGCATCAACCAGCGCGGGCTTTCCGGGAGTATAAAGCCGCCGAAGAACATCATCGCCGCGAACAATGTGATCGTGAGGAACATGAGAGGCAGCGAAGTGGAAGGCCTAGTGAATGCTCGGGCGATGAAGACGTTCGTCAGCGAGATCAGGAAGATGCCAATAGTGATCATCAGCTGAAAGAGCGTACCCATGGAGCCGCGGATGGACGCTGGGGCAGTTTCGGCCAGGTACAGCGGCACGATAAAGGACGCAACGCCGACCCCGAAGCCAAGGGCGAAGCGGCAGGCCGAGAGCACAGGCAGGGGAGGAAGCATCGCCGAGAGCGCAGACGCCGCGGTGAAAATAAACCCGGCTAACAGCAGGTTTTTCTTCCGCCCGAGGAAGCGTGCGAAGATACCCGAGAGCAACGCACCGATAATCCCACCGGTTGCAAGGATGGCCGAGTAACGCTCACCACCTTGGACACCGAGATGGTAGTCCGCATCGATGGTTGCAAGTGAGTTTGCGATGAATCC
>JBPYEW010000153.1:0-44138 GCA_051984555.1 Terriglobales bacterium
ATGACCGAGGTAGGGCGAATCGCCTCATGCGCGGCCTGTGCTTCCTTCTTTTCTTTATACGTGTTGGGCGATTGCGGCAGGTAATTGGGTCCGTATTCTTTTCCTACGTACTCGCGCACCTCGGCCAATGCCTCATTCGACACGCGAGTCGAATCAGTACGCATATAAGTGATGAGACCCACCAGGCCTTCTTCGCCGAGTTCCACACCTTCGTACAGGCGCTGCGCGATCATCATTGCGCGCTTCACGCTGAACCGCAGTTTGCGCGAGGCATCCTGCTGAAGCTTGCTGGTTGTGAACGGTGGAGTGGCATTGCGACGGCGTTCTTTCTTATCTACCGAACGGACAACCCAATCGGCTTTGTCGAGCGCCTGCCGGAACTTCTCGGCTTCCTCGCCGTTAGGGATTTCAATCTTCTCCTCACCCTTCCCCAGAAACCTCGCATAGAAGGCCGGTGGCTTGTTCGCGGCAAGATGGGCATCGATTGTCCAGTATTCTTTTTTCTCGAATGCCTTGATCTCGCGCTCGCGCTCCACAATCAGCCGTAGCGCAACCGTCTGTACGCGCCCGGCGGACAGGCCGCGACGGACCTTGTCCCACAGCAAGGGCGAAACTTGATATCCCACCAAGCGATCGAGAACACGCCGGGCCTGCTGGGCATCCACCAGGTTTTGATCTATCTGACGAGGATGATCGAAGGCATCGCGGACGGCACGTTGCGTAATTTCGTTGAACGTCACACGCTGAATGCGGAGACCGTTCCCGTCGTCAGATTTCTTCTTCGCTTTTTTCTTCTTTGTGCCGTCGCCGAGTTCTTCCGCCAGGTGTGCGGCAATCGCTTCTCCCTCGCGGTCCGGGTCAGGAGCGAGATAGATGGACTCGGCTGACTGCGCCAGCTTCTTGAGCTTGGCGACCACCTTTTCTTTACCGGGAATAACGATGTATTCCGTGTCGAATTCGTCGTCGATGTCGACACCCAGGTTGCTCTTGGGCAGGTCCTTTATATGGCCGAGAGAAGCTTCGACCGTGAAACCCTTGCCCAGATACTTCTGGATGGTTTTCGCCTTAGCCGGCGACTCGACGATGACTAAACCTTTTGACAATTTATTGCCTCTGTGATTTTGCTTGGGTTTGAAACTAGCACGAATTTGCGTTTGACAACAAGTTACGGAACGAAAACAAGCTTCGAGCTGCTAGCTTCTAGCTGCCAGCGACCAGAACTTCCTCGCGATGAACCTGATGTGCTTCCGTCCCACGAATCGGCTGAATTCGTTGCACAAACGACGTCAGCATACGCTGGATCTCTACGACTTGCTCTTGCAATGAAACATGCGCTTGCCCAGAGAGAAATCCTAGGTCTCGCGCCAGAAGCAGGTGATATTCGGTTTCGCTCGCCGATCCACGCGCGATTTGCAGGAATCTGGCGAAGTCGCCGTCCGAGCGCCTTCCGCAGCCCTCTGCAATGTTCGCGGCGATTGATGCGGCTGACCTGCGAAGTTGGCTTGTCAGCCCGTAGAGTTCCTCACGCGGAAACTGAGCAGTGGCTCTATAAATCACCAGTGTTAAGTCGTGAGCTTTTGCCCAGACCTTCACGTCCTTGAAGTCTTTCATACTTCCCTTTTCTACCCCACATCTCCTTTGAGATTGCTAGAAGCTAGCAGCTCATGGCTAAAAGCTTTTTACGGCTAAAAGCTTTTTACGAAATTCTTCCCTGGCAGCTGCTTGATTTTGCCTGCCAACTCGAGTTCGAATAAGGCCGCGAAGATTTCGGAGGCAGAAATGTCGGCTTCGAACCGCTCCACAATGTCGTCGATGTGAGTGGCCTCATCAGCCTTCAAGATCGCGAAGATCTTCTTCTCGTGCGGACTCAGTTCACCTTCTTCCCCGAATAGAGATGCAGTCCCGGATGGTTCCGATTCATCGCGGGTCGGCGCGAGTTCCAGCCGGATCTTCTCGGGAAGCTCTTCCCACACGTCTTCCCAAGTGGCGGCCAGCTTCGCTCCCTGCTTAATTAAGGTGTTCGGACCCCATGAATACTTGTTCGTTACGTTACCAGGAACAGCAAAAACCTCACGGTCTTGCTCCAACGCGCAGCGCGCCGTAACGCGCGTACCACTGTATTCGGCGGCTTCGACCACGAGTACACCAATCGACAATCCGCTGATGATGCGATTGCGAATGGGGAAGTTCTGCGGCGCGGGAAAAGTCTGCAACGGAAACTCAGAAATCAACGCCCCGCCATTGGCCAGGATCTGCTCCGACATGCGCCTGTTCTCTTTTGGATAGATCACATCCACGCCGGTACCAAACACTGCTACCGTCCTGGATTTGGCGGAAATCGCGCCGCGATGCGCTGCAGTGTCGACACCCCGCGCCATACCGCTGAAGATCACGAGACCTTGGCGAGCAAGATCGCAAGCTAAGCGTTCGGCCATTCCCACCCCGTACGGTGTCGGATGCCGCGTTCCGATCACCGCGATTCCGGGGCGGCTGAGCACCTCAACAGAACCTTGGACGTAAAGAACAATAGGGGGATCGTAAATCTCACGGAGTGCGCAGGGATAACGAACATCGTCGATCGAGACGAGTTCGATTCCAGCGGCGCAGGCGCGAACGAGTTCTTCTTCCGCGAGCTGCAGCGAATTGCCCGTACCAATCGATTGCGCCGACGCCGCCGTCATACCGGTAGCTTCCAATTCAGTCAGTGATACCTGGAAAAGCGCGTCCACTGTCCCGAAATGTTCCACGAGTTTGCGCGCGCGCGTTGGCCCGAGTCCGGGGGTGAGCGACAATGCGAGCCACTGTCGCGTGTAATCTTCGACAGCAGGTCGAGGCGGATCGATCGTGAGTAGCACTGGCAGTCTCCTTCGGTTCTGACCCGGACTGTGCCAGCCGCACTCGGGAGAGTCAAGGTTGCTGAGCACACTGCTTTGTTAAAATAGACCTACCGCCATGCGCCCGCTCCGCATCTCGGCTATCTCCTACCTCAATACCGCCCCCCTGATGTGGGATTTCGAGCATGGGACGATAGGATCCAAGTTCGAGATTTCGTACACCCTCCCTTCGGGTTGCGCGACCTCTTTGTGCGACGATTCTGCGGATATTGGCATTATTCCGGCCGCAGCGTACGCCACCATTCCTGACCTGGTAATCCTGCCCGGCATCGCGATCGCTGCTCGCCATACGGTTCGCTCAATTCTTCTGGTCAGCAAGGTTCCACTCGAGAAAATCCGGACGGTGGCGCTGGACACTTCTTCCCTCACCTCGGTCGCGCTGACCAAGGTGATTTTCGCGCGGTGGTTTGGAGGAGCTCGCGGCTACACGCCAATGGCTCCCGACCTCGACGCCATGCTCCGCGAGCACGATGCCGGCCTATTGATTGGAGATCCCGCTCTGAAAGTCGATCGATCGCGCTACTACGCTTATGACTTGGCAGAGGAGTGGAATCGGCTGACAGGAAAGCCGTTCGTCTTCGCTTTCTGGGCGGTTCGAAAGGCGGCCCTGTCCGAGGCTGATCCTGAGATGGATTTAGCCATGATTTTTCAAGAGTCGCGGAACCACGGCCTTCAGCCGCGCAGCTTGGACCAAATTGCATCGGAGTGGGGTCCGAAACTGGCCCTGAGTGCCGATGAGGTGAAGACGTACCTTACCGAGAACATCGACTACAACCTCGACGTTCCCTGCCTGCAAGGTCTACAGCTTTTTTACCGTTATGCGAGCGATAGCGGCGCGTTGCCGACCGCCCCACCGCTGCATTTCTACGAAGCCACGCGTGCCGTTGCCAAATAGAAGATATTCCGGCTAATGCACCATCCCGGCTGTGGGAATTTGCTTCTAAGTGGCCGCATGGGTCTGCCCAATCCGCATCTGCTTGCGTTCACCGCCTGGACCTGGTTGCGCCGCCTCGGCGGCCCCGGGCTTATCTTGTTGGGTCTGGCAGACAACTCTGTGGTGCCGCTTCCGGGCAGCATGGACGTGCTCACCATTATTTTGGCGGCCGGACATCGCGAGTGGTGGTTTTATTACGCCATCATGGCGACGATCGGTTCCGTCATTGGTGGGTACTTAACTTATCGTCTGGGACGCGCCGGCGGTAAAGAAGCTCTGGAGAAGAAACTTTCGGGCAAAGAAACCCAGAAAGTTTACAAGAAGTTTGAGAATGCGGGCTTCTGGGCGGTTGCTGTACCGGCTATGTTGCCGCCACCGGTTCCGATCGTACCTTTCTTACTGACGGCAGGCGCGCTCCAGTATTCCAGGAAAAAATTCATTGCCTCGCTGGCTGTCGGGCGCGGCATACGCTTTGGCGTGATCGCATTTGTCGCGGCACATTTTGGCACCCAGATATTCCAGTTCTTCTCGCGGTATTACAAACCAGCGCTCTATACGTTGATCACGCTTGCCCTCCTCGGCGGAATCGCGGCCGTGGTTTGGTATCGGCGGTATCGCCGGGCACACCCCAGACGCCCGGGCGACGTTAAGGGCAAATCACGGAAATCACGCGAGAAGGTTGCCTAGGCGGTTTGTAGCGAATCCACCCCTTCGTTAGAATTGTCACAGGTACCCGTGACGCCATGTCCCTGACCAAAGCACAAGCCCTGGAGATGTTCCAGTCCGACGACCTGATCGGTATCGGGATGGATGCCGACGCCGTACGACGTAAGCTGCACCCGGAAGGCGTCGTCACCTACATCATCGATCGAAACATTAACTACACAAACTATTGCACCGAGTACTGCACCTTCTGCGCTTTTTATCGCCCTTTGAAGGGCCCCCAGGCGAAGGAAGGTTACATCCTCGATTTCGAGACGATCTACGACAAGATCCGCGAAACCGTGGAACTTGGCGGGACCGGTGTACTCATGCAGGGCGGACTGCATCCCGACCTGAAAATTGACTGGCACGAGCAGATGCTGCGTGGCATCAAGCAGCGTTTCCCGAAAATTCACCTGCACTGCTACTCGGCTTCGGAGATCATTGCAATTGCCGAGTACAGTAGCCTGACGATTCGAGACACGATCCTGCGCCTGCGAGAAGCGGGACTGGATTCGATACCGGGTGGCGGCGCTGAAATTCTTGACGACGAAGTACGCTTCAAGATCGCCCGCCTGAAGTGCCTGACGGATGACTGGCTCAACGTTCATCGCACAGCTCACCAAATCGGGATGCGAACGACTGCGACGATGATGTTCGGCGTCGGCGAGAAATACGAGCACCGCATCAATCACCTCCAGCGTATCTACGACCTGCAGGAGGAGACCGGCGGATTCACGGCATTTATCCCGTGGACTTTTCAGCCTGCCAACACGGCCCTGGGCGGGCGCCACTGGGCCGAAGCCACTGCGGTCGAATACCTGAAAACGTTGGCGATTTCGAGGATGTATCTCTCGAATTTCAAGAACGTTCAATCCAGTTGGGTGACCCAGGGCCTGAAGATCTGCCAACTCGGGTTGCGTTTCGGGGGAAACGACGTTGGCTCGGTGATGCTCGAGGAAAACGTCGTGAAAGCGGCCGGCGTTTCCAACTGCACGACAGAGGAAGAGCTCCGACGAATCATCCGCGATGCCGGGTTCCGTCCCGCACAGCGCGATACCCTGTACAGGACATATTTCCTCAACTAGGAAGCGCAGGTCGGCAGTGAGAAGACTTCTCGCGCAGGTGGCAGGCATTCCATATCCCGCATGAAACTCGCCCCGCTGATTTTGCTGTATATAGTTTCCACTCTCTCCATCAGTGCGCAGGAGGCAAAGCCACGTGTCTCTCTCGTAGCGCTCGAGGGATCCGTGGTGAACGCGCAGGGAGGTGAGCCGATCAGGAAGGCGACTATCCAGGCAATCGCGGACGCCAGGGGGCAAGGGCAACCAGCGGTTTATTCGGGGCAGACAGACTCAGAAGGAAACTTCCGGATAGAGTCCATGAGTCCTGGCCGCTACCGCGTCTACGTGGAACGCACCGGCTTTATCGATGTCGATCGCCACCGGCGCCGCTCCGAGGGTGAGGAAGTGACGCTGGAAGCGGGCAAGCCGGTAAGCGATTTGGTCCTGCGCGTCATCCCGGCAGGAGCGATCAGCGGCCGCGTGCTTGATGAAGATGGGGATCCGATACCGAATGTTGGCGTGACTGTTCTGCGCCGCGCATACGTTTCATGCCGTCCGCAACTGGACAGCGATGGTTCGGAAAGGACCAACGACATCGGGGAATACCGCGTCGGCGGACTGATGCCCGGAAAATACTTCATCTCGGTAAATCCATTGCCGAGTTACAGCACTTCGTCCGATAAGACTGAGAGGTCAACGAAGCCCGAGATGTCGTACACCACGACGTACTATCCGGGCGTCATTGACGCGGCGCAGGCATCGGCGCTGGATCTGCATGCGGGAGAAACTGTGCCGGTTGATTTTTCGCTGGCGCGCGTTCCTTCCTTCAGCATCAGGGGCACCATAGCGAACCTTCCAACGACATCATCCAATACTCACGACTTGGGCATTGTGATCCTGCGTCCGCAGTCGGCGGCAGGCGTGGGACACGAAGCAGAGATTGACCGCGCCGGTAAGTTCGAATTCCACGGTGTCCCGCCCGGCTCCTATACGATATCGGCGCTGACCGGAAGTGAAGGAGTGCCATCGTCAGCCCAGCCATTGGATATCACTTCCGCCGACGTCAACAATGTTCAGCTTACGGCCGAGGCTGGCGGCCACGTGCGCGGCCTGGTCCGTATTCAGGGCCGAAACGCGGATCTGAGCGGGTTGCACATCGCGCTGCGCCCTATTGATCGCGACGTGTACCTGGGAGCAATCGGGTCAGATACCGGGGCGGTCAAGCGCGACGGCACGTTCGAACTCCCCCATGTTCCCGCCGGAAGTTACGAACTAACTGTCGTGGGCACCCTGCCTACGAGTCCCGCTCTGTTCGTCACGCAGGTACAGAGCGGCGGGCGCGAGGTCTCTGACAACACGTTGAGGATCATCAATGGAGCAATCAATGTGGAGGTCATCATCAGTGCCGCGACCGCACAGATCGATGGCACCGTCGCTGAAAACAACCAGCCAGCCCCCAACGCAACGGTAGTCGCCATTCCCAGTCCGAGCCGGCGAGGTGTTTCGGACCATTATGCGACTGCGCTCACCGACCAGCATGGCCGCTTTCACATGCAAGGTCTGCGGCCCGACGCATACACGTTTATGGCGTGGGACGTTGTCGATGAGGGGGCCTGGTGCGACCCCGAGTTTCTCAAGAACTACGAGGGATCGGGGCAATCAGTCCGCCTGGAAGAAGGGGCGAGAGAGACGATCGACTTGAAATTAGTCTCCACCAGGAATTCCCCTAAGTAGCTGACTGACATAGACTTACAGTCGCCGAATCGAGCCTGTCTGCTTTGTTTCAGGTACAATATAGGTTTCGGCAGGCTCGCTGGTAGCCGCCCGGGAGTTTCGACTGCTCACTTCGCCTAACTTCTGCGGACTGGTGTTTGCGGTTGCAACCGCCCCACGTGGATTCACGCACTACGTGAAGTCCCATTTTCTTGATCCGACGTTCAAGGGCCTGTATCACGCCAACGGCTTTGATATGGCGTTGCTGATACCGTACTTCATCGTTCTAATTCTCCTGGCGTCCTACGGCTTGCACCGTTACATCCTGGTCTACCTCTATTACAAACATCGTGAAAAGCGGACGACCGAGCCTGCGGAGCACTTTGCTGAGCTGCCGAGAATCACAGTGCAACTGCCGGTCTTCAACGAGCAATACGTTGTTGCCCGGTTGATTGATTCGGTGTGTCGTTTGGACTATCCCAAGGACAAGCTGGACATCCAGGTTCTGGACGATTCAACCGACGAGACCCAGCAGGTTGCCGGGAATCTGGTGCGTGAATATGCCGCGATGGGATACCCGATCGCTTATCACCATCGGACGAATCGGGCAGGTTTCAAGGCGGGAGCACTGGCAGAAGGACTGCGTACTGCCAAGGGAGAGTTCGTCGCGATCTTCGATGCGGACTTTACTCCGCCGGAGGACTTCCTGCTGCGCACGGTTCATCACTTTTCCGATCCGCGCATCGGCATGGTGCAGACACGCTGGACACACATCAACCGGCACTACTCGTTTCTGACCGAAGTTGAGGCCATTTTGCTCGACGGCCATTTCGTTCTGGAGCACTCGGGTCGAGCCCGCAGCGGAGTATTTTTCAACTTCAACGGCACCGCGGGCATGTGGCGCCGTCGTGCCATCGAAGAAGCCGGCGGATGGCAGCACGACACACTTACGGAAGATACGGACCTCTCCTATCGCGCTCAACTCAAAGGCTGGAAGTTCATTTACCTGCAGGATATTGAGTGCCCGGCGGAACTGCCGGTGGAAATGACTGCCTTCAAGACGCAGCAGGCGCGCTGGGCAAAGGGGCTCATCCAGACCGGGAAAAAGATTCTCCCGCGCGTTCTCAAGAGTGATGCGCCATTCCATACCAAGCTGGAAGCGTGGTATCACCTGACCGCCAACCTGAGCTATCCACTGATGGTGATGTTGTCGGTCCTTTTGCTGCCGGCAATGATCATTCGCTTCTACCAGGGCTGGTTTCAGATGCTGTACATCGACCTGCCCCTGTTCATGGCATCAACATTTTCGATTTCAAGCTTCTATCTTGTGTCGCAGAAAGAGCTCTTTCCCGGTAAGTGGTACCGCGCTCTTTTATACCTTCCATTCCTGATGGCGCTGGGTATCGGATTGACGGTTACGAACACGAAAGCAGTTCTCGAAGCGCTTCTTGGAAAAGAGACGGCATTCGCTCGTACACCCAAATATCGTGTTGAATCGAAGAAGGACAAGGTCCGATCCACGAAGTACCGGCGCCGTCTCGGATGGGTACCGTGGGTCGAGTTGCTGATCGGTTCGTATTTCGCGATGACGGTGTATTACGCCATGGACAACGAAAACTACATCACAGTTCCCTTTTTAATACTGTTTGTGGTGGGTTACTGGTACACCGGGTTGATGTCGCTTCTGCAGGGACGCTTCTCCGGCCTGTCGCTGCAGGCTGCTGAATCACAGAACGCCAAGCCTTTTCCCGTCGGCGTTTAGGAGTAAGATTTACCCGATCGTTGTGGGGTGATACACGTGCGAAGCGCTTACGTTCTTCTCGCGCTTGTCCTGATTGGTTCGTCCTGGTCCTCGGCAGCCGATAATCTTCAACTTAACCAGAAGCTCGACTACTCGAGCGACAGTCATGATGGCCCGTTGATTACTGGCGATCACATGGCCGCGGGAGCCGTTTATGGCAAACCGAATTACGTCATCATCTACGGGGAAGGCTGTTACAACTCCAAGCGCCAAGCCCGCCGCACCGTCGATCTTTGGGGAAAGTACAAGAACAAGGTCAACTTCGTCATTGTCGACCTGGACAACGGAGCATCAGCATCACAGCAGGCGCTTGTGGACAATTATTACCGCGGCTCGATTCCCCACATCATTGTGCTCGATCGTAAGGGAAACGCGCTCTATAACAAGGCCGGAGAAGTCGATGAGCCAGCGATTTCTACGGTCCTCGACCGGGCCCTGCAATAACCCTGGCCCTCGAAGTTCAATTTTGTTGCTTCCTCAGTTAGAATCCGGTGCGCAATCCATGCCGGGCATATCGGTAGCTTAAGGAGGGCTCGATGTCCCTTCAAAAAGTATCTCTGAGTCTCTTGCTTTGTATCGTGGCTTCGCTGATCAGTTGCGGAGGCGGACACGATTCGGACGAGAAGTATTTTCTCGTGACTGCGAACGTCCAGGTTCCTTACTGGCAGACCGCATCTCTGGGATTTACGCAAGGCGCGAAAGATCTCAAGGTGCGATACGAATTCGTAGGTCCCGATAACTATGATCCTGCCGGCGAGCAGCAAGCGTTTCAAAAAGCCGTTGCCGGTAAGCCAACCGGAATTTTGGTATCGGCGGCGGATGCCAAACTCCTCACCGCAGATATAGACAAAGCGATCGGCTCTGGCATTCCGGTCATCACCATCGACTCCGATGCCCCGGACAGTAAACGTCTCTTTTTCATCGGAACCAACAACTACCAGGCAGGATTGATGGGCGGACGTCGCCTGGCACAGGAACTCAAAGGCAAGGGCAATGTGGTCGTCTTCACAATGCCCGATCAAGCCAACTTACAGGAGCGCCTGCGCGGTTATCACGATGCGATCGACTCCACCCAGATAAAAGTCACGCAAGTGGTCGACATCAAGGGCGACCCGCGCATTGCCTTTGACAATGCGACACAGATCATCGGGAAGCAGCGCGATAAAGTAAATGCCTTCGTGTGCCTGGAAGCTCTGGCGGGAAAAGAAATCGCCACCGTGCTCAGCAACAACGGCATCAAGGATAAAACCGTGATCGCCATGGATACCGACCCGGACACCATGGAGTGGATCCGCAAGGGCGTGATTGCGGCCACCGTTTCGCAGAAACCATACACCATGGCGTATTTCGGATTGATGATGCTTGACGATCTGTATCATCGGAAGCTGAACAGCTTGCAAACCAATTGGGCAACCGACAGCTTCGCCCCGATCCCGGCATTCGTCGACACCGGATCGACGCTGATCGATAAGTCCAACGTGGATGCGTTCCTGCAGGAGAAGAAGTCAGCGACCGATAATTCCAAGTAAGAAAACTTCCATATGCGAAAGCTCTTGTTGTGTGTACTTCTCTTAGGACAGATTTGTTTTTCACTCGAGCGGCAGTCGAATGCTGATTATCACGCTCGCCGAGTAGCTCTCTCGCAAAAGTCCCAAGGGGCCATCATCGTGATGTTCGCCCCCATGGAAGCGGAGGGGCCAAACGCCATCTATGGCTTTCGCCAGGACGAAAATTTCTACTACCTGACTGGCTGGCCCGGTCCGAACGCTGCACTGCTGGTCGCACCGGCGGTGGAGGCCACCAAAGATTCGCCCGCGCGCGCTTACAGTGAGATCCTGTTTTTACCAGCGCATAACTATGTAGAAGAAAAGTGGACCGGACCGAAGCTTGGCCCTGAAGATCCTCGGGCTCGCGAGGTCACCGGATTCGATCGAGTCGAGGTACTCGACAAACTCCGGGACATACTCAACGGTCTGCTGCCAAAGACTGGACGACTCACCGTCTATTCGGACCTGCCTTCTTACGGAGCGGAGTCGGCCTCCGCGGGGCCGCTCGACTCTCTCAAGCGAGGTAACGCATTTCCAGGATTCGTCGCCTTCCAGGACGTGAAGCCGCTGATTTCGGAATTGCGAATCTATAAAGATGCAGGCGAGGCGGGTCTCGTGCGCAAGGCGACCGATGCCTCGGTAGCGGCGCATCTTGCTGCCATGCACGCCGTGAAGCCGGGGATGACCGAGCGGGAAATTTCGGCCTTGATGCAGTATGAGTTCGGCAAACGCGGCTGCGAACGTCCCGCATACTCGCCCATAGTGGGATCGGGGTTTAACTCGACTGTCCTCCACTACTCCGACGATTCGGGCACCATGAAAGACGGCGATGTGGTCGTCATGGATGTCGGCGGCGAGTATTCCATGTATGCGACGGACATCACGCGGACTCTACCCGTCAATGGGAAGTTCACTCCGCGGCAGCGCGAGATCTACAACATCGTATTGGGTGCTCAGCAGGCGGCCATCGCCGCATTCGTGTCGGGTAGATCCAAATTGCGTGGCGATGATCCCGACTCTCTGTATAAAGTTGCCAGAGACTACATGAATGCCCATGGGAAAGACTTGCACGGCGGCCAGTTGGGCCAGTACTTCATTCATGGATTGGGTCACTATGTTGGTCTCAATGTGCACGACCCGGGAGAGTACAACGTGACATTGGGCCCGGGAATGGTGTTCACCATTGAACCAGGGATCTACATACCCGAAGAGAAACTCGGGGTGCGCATCGAAGATACTTTCTACGTGGACCAAAGTGGGAAGCTGATTAACCTGAGTAGCGCCTTGCCATCCAATCCGGATGACGTGGAATCGATGATGCGCGCAAAGTAGGCCTGTGCGCAGGCATGTAGCGCCTCGGCCCGCACACCCACTCTTTCTGATATCCTAAACTGCCGTGGGCATGACGTCGTTGATCCTGGTTCTGTTCTTTAGCACTCTGGCTGTGGTGTGCGTCGGTACCGCCATCATCTTGCGTATTCGCCGGCATATGAAAGCGCCACATCCGGATCACCACGATTCTGTGGATATCAATCACCGGCCTGAGGCTGGGAATCTGTAATCTGAGTTCCCGGAGGAAAGTATGGCGAATCTGTCCCTGAAGACCGCCGCGATTGTCCAACCTTCCCGTTCCACTGAATGGATTAAGAACGCGGCACTGGTCATTGGTGCCAGCTGGTTTGTGGCTGCGTGCGCTCATATCACGATTCCCCTTCCGTTCACCCCCGTTCCCTTGACCCTGCAGAATTGGGGCGTGCTGGTAGTTGGACTGACACTCGGCAGTCGCCGGGGTTTTGCCGCACTAGCGCTTTATCTACTGGAAGGCGCTGTCGGGCTGCCCGTATTCAATCCTACGGGCATGGGCGGTGTGGCTCAGCTTCTGGGGCCGACCGGGGGATACCTGATGATCTACCCTCTCGTCGCGGGCGTCGCTGGCCTCGTCATGGAACATGGGAAAGCGAGTTTCACGCGGGCTGCGGTTGGTGGACTGCTGGCAGAAATTCTTCTCTTCGCGAGCGGCATTGCCTGGCTCGCTTTTCTGACACACTCATTTTCAACCGCAATTTGGTACGGCCTCTACGCATTCGTATTCGGTGAAGTCATCAAGATCATGTTCGCCGCCGCTATCGCTACTCGTATGCGGCGCTTTTCAAAGGCGCAGTTATGACCAGCAGTACAACCGAAAATCCGGCTCAGATTTCGGGTGATTCATCGTCCCAGGTCCGAGAAATCAGCATCGCCCATAGTCCGGACTCCGATGACGCGTTCATGTTCTATGCCTTGGCCACCAACAAGGTACGATCTCCGGGAATTCGGTACACCCACACGCTTTGCGATATCGAGACCCTGAATCGTAAAGCACAGGATGGCGGCGGATTTTACGACGTGACCGCTATCTCGTTCCATGCCTATCCCTACATCCAGGACAACTACGCTCTTCTGCCGAGTGGAGGCAGTGTTGGCGAAGGCTATGGTCCGATGATCGTTGCCAAGCGGCCGTTTACCGAGAGCGAAATAAAGCGCAAGCGGATTGCCGTACCGGGGACATTGACGACTGCATACCTGGCGCTCCGCCTGTACGCTCCTGAAGTCGAAACCGAAGTAGTGCCATTCGATCAGATCATCCCGCAGGTTCTCGCCGGAAAATACGAAGCGGGACTCATCATTCATGAAGGCCAGCTCACGTTCGACAAATCCGGTCTTCATCGCATCGTCGACATGGGCCGTTGGTGGCAAAACCTCACTGGCCTGCCGTTACCGTTAGGCGGAAATGCCATTCGCCGCAGCCTCGGGCCAAACTTGATGTCGACCGTGTCCAACACTCTCCGGCACAGCATCCAGTACGCACTTGAGCATCGGGAAGAAGCGCTCGCTTACGCAATGCAGTTTGCCCGCGATCTCGACAGCTCTACCGCCGACCGTTTCGTTGGCATGTATGTAAATGAGCGCACCATCGACTACGGTTCAGATGGACGCGAAGCCGTACGCCGCCTGCTCGAGATGGGCTATGAAGCGGGCGTAATTCCGCGGATAGCGCGCGTAGATTGGGTAGAGTAGCTCGCCCTCTAATCTTGCGAGACCAGAGCCAGCCTATTGGACCTGTTCCTTGAACGAGAACACCGGGTCGATGTCGACCGGCAGATCTTTTGCCAACTGTAGCGTGATCTTCAGTTCATCAGGCATCTTGTCGTACTTGGCGAACCATTTCTCTGCGCGATCACCATCTCCGGTCGCCTCGATCTCCAGTAACTCCTTCGCGAGATCTTGAATGGCGCCGGGCAGGGTCGTGTAGTCCATCGCATACCGTCCCGAAGACTGTCGTTTGATAGCGCCGCGCTCGGTCAGGTAGTTGAATTCCATCATTTCCGCCCGGCTATGCGCTTCGCCAGTGCCAAAACGAATGGTGCGGAACAGTCCCGCCAGGTACGAAGCGTAGTACTCCTCCTTCTTGTTCTTGGGTAGTTGATCGTGATCTACCAGCCACTTCAATCCAAACATTCCCGCTACATCCGCCTTAGCCTCTTCCAACGCGCTGTAGGTTGGGCCAATGGCCTCGCGGATATCCACCTTGGCGCCTGACTTTCGCGAGAACGCCGGACCGAGACCGTGCGCAATCTCATGCATGATCGTACCCAGGAGGTAGCCTTCCGCCGACGCTTTGGCGGCCTGTTCGGGAATCATGACTTTGCCGGCGACGGGCAGAATGACGTAATTCACCCGCGCGTCCATGAAATTCTTGAAGAAGATCTTCTTGGTACCCTTTTCTTCGTGGATTCGCGGATCGTTCGGCAAATTGTCAGCCACTGCTTGGTATCCGTGCCGCAGATCACCCGCTCGAAAAGGCGCGTCCATTACCTCCATTGGGGTGGGCTGCCCTTCTTTCGATGGCAGATCCTCTGGCCCGAGCGGTAGCGCCTTCTGAATGTCGGGCACAAACTTCTGAAAAAGTGCCAGCTTTTTGCTCTCCTCTGGATTGCGAATCAGAACAGCCGCGCCGTACGAACCTTTCACGCCCAGCAAATCGTCGAGATACGTTTCGTAGGGAGCGAAGATGATGTCGAACTTGGGATCCTTCAGGTCTACCCATGCGATATCACTTTTGTAGTAGTCATCCGTCAGCAGCGCATCCGCCCGCAAACGCAGGAAGTCCGCGAAATCAGACTCCGAACTCAGAGCCGCAGCCTCGCGCAGGTCCTTGGCAGCGCCTTCGAGAAACGAACGGTATGCAATGTGATAAGGCAATGCTTCCAGTTCATTCCCGTGCCAGCGGATGATCGTTGTCGGGCTGTAGATCGCGTCTTTGCTCTCGGCATGATCCTTAACGTACTTCTCGACCTGCTCGCGAGTGAGCCCCTGCGGATAAATCCCGTGACCTGGCGGCATAGACTGCGTCCCGAGAAACGGACGATTATCGTCCAAGAGATCGAATCTCGAGCCGTTGATCATCAGAAGTCGCCGCACCTTCATGTCGCGCGGGCTGGTGCTGTGTTCCAGCGCCTGGTATGCCGCCAATCCCTCTGGATCGCTCTGCCGCCAGTAAATCGATTCGAGATTACGGCAAGCGTCGACCAGCTTTTCGACCATTTTGATTTCGTTTTGGGTCAGGTCCTTCGAGCGGAAGGGCATGCGCACGACCCGCCACTTTGCCAGGCGCTGATCGATGTCGGAGGCGACACCCATACCAGCGGAAGCTGCGCCCTTCGCGGCAGTACCCGTCATCACCCGGTGCTTTTGAGAAGTCGAACTGGAAGAGGCCATAGATAAGACCACAGTCAGGCAAAGAGCCCAGTACAAGTTTTTCATCAGGGAAAATTTTAACAGTTGAGATTCGTTGTTCGGTGCAAAAGTCCTTAATAGAAAGGTCACAGCCGGCGATTGTTATGATGCTCAGATGGCTGGCACCTCCAACCTGAGCGGACAACATCTTCTGATTGATGCCGACGACACGCTTTGGGAAAACAACATCTATTTTGAGCGGGCGATCGCGAATTTCATCTCATTCTTGAATCATCACGAGTATTCGCCGGCGCAAGTCCGCGAAGTGCTCAACGACGTCGAGCGAGGATGCATCGTCAAGCACGGCTACGGACTGCACAGTTTCGCGCACGCTCTAGTCGAGACCCTTGAACGACTGGCCGTCGAACCGATCACTCCCGCGCTCCACGAGACGATTCATGGATTCGCACACACGATCGCTGAGCATCCGATGGAACTTCTGCCGCAGGTACCGGAGACCTTGAACTACCTGGCGGGGCGGCACCATCTGATTCTCATGACGAAAGGCCATTTCGCGGAGCAAACGGGCAAGGTAGAGCGCTCGGGGCTAAAAGAATATTTCTCCATCTTTGAGATCGTTGCCGAAAAAGACGAACGAACATATCGAGAAATCATTGCCAAATATGATTTGCCTTCTGCTTCCACGTGGATGATCGGTAACAGCCCGAAGTCCGACATCAATCCGGCACTTGCGGCGGGCATCAACGCCGTCTTTGTACCGCATGGGAACACGTGGATCCTGGAACACGAAGCACTCGCTGCTCCGCCGCCCTCAAGCCGATTGTTAACCGTCGACAACTTCGCTGACCTACGCGAGCGCTTCTGATCTGATGCGACCGGAAAACTTGAACCATTGCATGAAGACAAGACGTGCATCTGCCGTTATTCCGGCACCAAACTAACCAACAACATCTACTTACGGTGCTAAAGGCGGCATGGTACTCTCGACTTGCTCTGGTCGTGTCTCGCTACCACGAATCGTGGCAGTGCAGAAGAACAATTTCCGACGCCTCCTGCGCACGGTCGAAGCGCTCTCCGATCTCGGTCCCGAGATGACGGCGGAGCGGGACTTCCCCGAAACGGCGCGCACCATGCTTGCGGCCCTGCGCGAAGCAGCCGGCGCCCGTGAGGGCGCTCTTTTTGTATACAGCGACAAGCCGGCCTTACTCACCTCGATCGCTGCGGACGGATTCGCACTACTGCCCGATCCTGCCATTGTTCCGCTTCTGCCGAAACATGTGCATGCGCTCTCCAACCTGCGCACGCCTGTCGCCCTGACCGCGAGCAGTTACGACATGTTTCTGAGTTCGAATGGCAATGTCGCGCCGGAGCTGTTCAAGTGCCTGGTCTCGCTTCGGGTGGCAGGCAAACTGGTAGGAATGGTCGGGCTCGGAAGGCGCGATGGAGAGGCGCTTTACGAGGAGGACGAACTTGAGTCAGTCAGCTTGTTGTCGCATTACGTCGCTTTGGCCGTTCATAATCACGCGCTGACGCAGTCTTTGTCTCAGCGGGTTGCGGAAAACCTGAGGCTTCTCGCTTCCCTGCACGGGTTCTACGACAACGCTCTTGAAGCCTTCGCTGCCGCCATCGACGTGAAGCATGTGAATATTCACGGCCATTCTTTGCGAGTCGGGAAATACGCGGCCGCGATCGGTGAGGCGCTGGGCCTGGACTCAGGCGAGTGTGCGGCCCTGAGATCAGCCGGCTACCTGCATGACATCGGGAAAGTGGCCGTCGATAAATACATCTTCGGCAAACCGGGCGCACTTGATCCCAATGAATTCCGCGAGATGGCTGATCACACGATCGTGGGCCATCAGATTGTCAGCGGAGTCCAGTTTCCTTGGCCGCGTATTCCCGAGATCGTCCGTTGGCATCATGAGCGCGGGGATGGCTCCGGCTATCCCGACGGCCTGCTGATGGAAGATGTCGCCATGCCCGTGCGCATCGTTGGCTTGGCTGACACATTCGATGCCATGACCAGCGAACGCCCCTACCGTGAACCGCTGTCCGTCGGCGGCACGCTTAGCGAGATCGTCCGCTTGACTCCGCAGAAATATGACGCCGACGCGGTCCACGGCCTTCTGTTGCAGATTCGGCGTGACGCCGTGGGCAGCAATCGCCTGCCCTTCCTCGAGAATCGCTCGGCTCTGAACATTGCTCCCACGGATGTGGATCACCTCGCCGCGACGCTGCAGCACAAGATGAGCCGCGGGCGACTTTATCTTACCTAAGTAGTTTTGATTCAGCTGCTTACCTCGACCCTAATCGATTAGCAACTTTCTCCATCGGACGGGTTCATAATCTGTAGCAAGTTCCTACCCTGCTTGTGGGAGTACGCATGTCTTTGCGGTGCCGAACCGTCCTTGGGATGTGCCTTCTGCTTTCCATTTGCGCTCCGGTTTCTCAGTTCACGTATGCCAGGAAAAAGGAAACCGCAAGCTTTCAGATGGATGAGCGGAAACGTGCTCTACACGCTTTGAACCGGATTGCCTTTGGGCCACGCCCCGGAGATGTGGACCGAGTCATGAGCATGGGTGTCGATAAGTGGATCGACTTGCAACTCCACCCTGAGAAGATTAACGACGATGCATTAGACGCACGGCTTGTTCCATTTCGCACATTGCGTATGAGCACCAAGGAACTTGTCGAGAATTTCCCGTCGCGACAGGTGATCAAAGCCGTAGCTGAAGGCAAGAAGTCCATGCCGCGGGATCCGGAAAAGCGCGCTGTGTACCAGTCGCAGTTGGCTCGCTTCGAGGAACGCCAGGAAAAGAAGCAAGACTCCGCACAAGCGGTGAGCACCGATGCGGGAAACGACGCCAGCGCAAATGATCCGGGAGTGGCGCAACGTCGCGAGGCGAAACTCTATGCTGATCTGGATGCCCAGCAATTACTCGATTTGCCGCCTGATGAGCGCGTGAAACGTATTCTCCACATGTCGCCGGACGAGCAGCGCGATCTTGCCAAAGCCAAGAATCGCGATCAAATCGTGGAGGGCATGTCCCCTGCCCAGAAAGAAACCATGATGGCTCTGAATAACCCGCAGCAGGTGGTTGACAACGAATTGATGCAAGCGAAGCTGATGCGGGAAATTTACAGCGATCGGCAGCTTGAAGAAGTTATGACAGATTTCTGGATGAATCACTTCAACGTATTCATCGGAAAAGGTGCGGACCGGTATTTGGTGACGTCGTACGAACGAGATGTCATTCGTCCGCACGCCCTGGGCAAATTCGAAGACCTGCTGGTAGCAACTGCGAAAAGCCCGGCCATGCTGTTTTACCTGGATAATTGGCTCAGTGTAGGCCCGGATTCTGATTTTGCTTTAGGAGTTCCCAAGCATCCACGGCGGCATCACTACCGCCGCTTCCCATCGCGTACTGGTCTCGACCAGGCCGCGAATAAGCGAGAGCGGCGCGGACTTAACGAGAATTACGGCCGCGAGTTGATGGAACTCCACACACTTGGTGTGAATGGCGGTTACACACAGCGGGATGTCACTGAAGTGGCCCGTGTCCTCACCGGCTGGACGATCGAACAACCGAACAAGGGCGGCGAGTTCAAGTTCGAAGAACGCATGCACGAGCCAGGAACGAAGAACGTGCTAGGCCACAAGATCAAGCCGAACGGCGAAGGAGAAGGGCGCGAGGTCCTGCACATCCTGGCACACCATCCTTCGACAGCGAAGTTCATCTCGGCCAAGTTGGCGATGCGGTTCGTAAGCGATAATCCGCCACCTGCATTGGTCGATCGAATGGCTGAAACGTTCAGGAAGAAAGACGGCGACATTCGCGAGGTGCTGCGAACGATGCTTCATTCACCTGAGTTCTGGGCGACGGACTCGTATCGCGCGAAGGTCAAGACGCCGCTTGAATTTGTCGTGTCAGCCGTCCGGGCCACGGGTTCTGACGTGCAAGATGCGACGCCTCTGGTGCGCACATTGAACAGCATGGGCATGCAGCCCTACGGCAGCCAGCCTCCGACCGGGTATTCCATGAAGGCGGAAACCTGGGTGAACTCATCGGCGCTGCTGGCGCGAATGAATTTTGCCTTAGCATTGTCTAACGGCAAGTTGAAGGGCACGGAGTTCGATAGTAAGAACCTCGTGAACCTCGATCAGGCCCGGGACTCCACGGGAGTGCTGGCATTGCTCGAGAGGGCTCTGGTGGGAGGGGATGTCTCACAGCAGACGCATGACACCATCGTCAAGCAATTGGACGACCCGCAGATCGCCAAGCGCCGACTGGATGATCCGGCCGGAGCGCCGAGTGCAACCGCGATGACAGGGTTGCTGCTGGGCTCGCCGGAATTTCAACGGAGATAGATCGCAACCGGGGAGAACTCGCTAGCGCTGCGCGAAAGTCAAAAACGAGAATCAGATATGTCGATCACACGTCGCTTTTTTCTTCGGAACGGAGCCCTGGCAGTCGTGGGAACGGCCGCATTGCCGCACTTCTTAACACGTGCGGCATTCGGCGCCGACAACACGGCAAACACCAAGCGTCTGGTGGTGATCTTTCAGCGGGGCGCCGCCGACGGACTGAACATTGTCGTACCGCATGGCGAGTCCGCCTACTACGCGATGCGGCCGTCCATCAACATCCCGCGCAGTGCCGTTCTCGACCTCGATGGCTTTTTCGGTTTGCATCCCGCGATGAAATCGCTCCAGCCGATCTGGAAACAAGGGCACTTGGCGATAGTGCATGCTGCCGGCTCTCCGGATCCGACGCGCTCTCACTTCGACGCCCAGGATTTTATGGAGTCGGGCACGCCCGGCATCAAAGCGACGGATGATGGCTGGCTGAACCGGGCACTTCATTCCGCGTCTCTGCCGGACGAGAAGTCGGCTTTCCGTGCGATTGCGTTGGGACCCTCGTTGCCGCGAATTCTCTCCGGGCGCGAACCGGCAGTGGCTGTCAACAGCATCAACGACTTTGGCGTCGGCGGACGGAACCCGAAAGCATCCCCTGTCGCCAATACTTTTGAAGCAATGTACTCGGAGTCGGTCGACACCGTTCTGCACGGCACGGGTCAAGAAACATTCGAAGCGGTGAAGATGCTGAAGGCAGCCGATCCCAGTAAGTACAAACCTGCACCCGGTGCCGATTATCCGCGTGGACGTTTCGGCGACAGCCTGCGGCAGCTCGCTCAGATGATCAAGGCCAACCTTGGCGTCCAGGTGGCATTTGCAGACATCGGCGGGTGGGACCACCACGTTAACGAAGGCAACACGCAAGGACAGCTGGCCAACGTGCTCACTGAATTCTCCGAGTCGCTCAGCGCATTCTGGATTGACCTGGGAGACTTGGCCGAAGACACGGTCGTTGTGACCATGTCAGAATTCGGCCGCACCGCCCGAGAGAACGGCAATCGCGGCACCGATCACGGCCATGCCAATGTCATGTTTCTCCTTGGAGGTCCGGTCAACGGCGGCAAGGTGTACGGGCGCTGGCCCGGTCTGGACCAATCCCAGCTCTACGAAGGCCGCGATCTGGCTGTCACGACCGACTTCCGTCGAGTGCTGAGTGAAGCTGTTTACCGGCACTTGGGCAATCACGAGTTGGCGCAGGTCTTTCCCGGATTCGAGAGTCGCAACAGCGAATTCCTGAAATATCTTCGATAACGGCTGGTAACCATCGCCGGATTACCGCCGTCACGACCACTCCTGAGCCATTGCCGGGCGGCTCTGACCGCGCGAGACTAACCGCATCCCCAGATTGGAAGTCAAGCGTGCTGAAGGTTTGGGATAAATCGGAAAAGAACGAACGGTTCTCTCTGATGGTGCTGGCGGGCTGCCTGGTAGCCCTCGCCGTGCTGTTGATCGTTCGCCTCTGAGGCGCGTCAGAACTGAATCAGGACATCGTCGCCTTCGAGCTTGAGCGGATATACGGGCACCTTCGCATTCGCATTGTGCGCCGCCTCTCCTGTCGTTGCATCCCAAGCCCAGCCGTGCCACGGGCAAATCACTTTTCCACCCTCGATCACGCCCTGTCCAATTGGTCCGCCGCGATGCAGGCAAACATTGTCCATCGCCGTGATCTGGCCGTTCACGTTGGCGACGCAAACTACTTTTTCGCCCACGGTAAATTCTTTAGCCTCGTTGGGCGGCGGCAGTTCAGATTTCGTGGTCAGTTTGACGTAGTCAGACATGAGAGGAAGAGATCCTTAGCTAAAGGATGACCGCAGCGGGCTTCTCGATGAGCCCGCTAATCCGCGGTTACTTTGGCTGAAGCGTCTGCGCGATCATGACCTGCCTCTTGAAGTCCTCTACCATGTTCGGATCGAGCCGGACCTCAGTAGGCTTCTTGGCAATCGTCATCTGGTCAATTTTGTCCTGCAGTTTCAGCAAAGCGTAGAACAGATTTTCTGGACGCGGCGGACATCCGGTCACGTAAACGTCGACCGGAACGATGCGATCCACACCCTGCAGTACCGCGTATGTGTTAAAAGGGCCGCCAACCGAGGAACACGCGCCCATCGAGATAACCCATTTGGGATCGGGCATTTGATCGTAGATGCGCTTCACCACCGGCGCCATCTTCAGCGTGACCGTGCCAGCAACGATCATGAGGTCGCTTTGGCGGGGGCTGGGGCGGAATACCTCGGAACCGAAACGGGCGATGTCAAACCGGGCGGTCGATGAGGCGATCATTTCGATCGCGCAACATGCCAATCCGAAAGTCATGGGCCAGAGCGCTGACTTTCGGGCCCAGTTGAAGACGTAGTCGACCGTCGTGATCAGGAAATTCTTCTCGAACTTGTTCTGTATCCAGCCCATGTGCCCTCGATGCCGCGCAAACCGCGAACCTACTAGGATACTCGCCGATGCCTCAGAACTGTGTGATTCGGGTCACAACCGCATTGCTTGGCCCTCAGTTTAGGGGTGTCCAGCGGCACTGTCAATGAACTCGGGACTACCTCCGGTGCTGTGACCATCACTGGACGCGTAGCGTTCTCATCAGCTAAAACTGAGTGTCCCGGACAGATCAACCGCTCCTCAGGTTGCCGGGCCACGCTATGCCCGAAACCACCACGCCGCCTTCGCATTCATCCAGTGCAAGAAAACGGTTCTCAACGTGGTGGTCCACTGCTCGCACTTCGTTTATATGGATGTTCCTGCTCGCTTTCGGACTGCGAGTGGGAACTATCATCGTCCTTCACACCTACAAGTTCAAAACCGCCAACGCACATTTCAGCATTGGATGGGAGATGGGACGCATCGGCGAGGCGATCGCGTCGGGGCGCGGCTTCAGTGACCCCTTCCAAGGCCACACCGGGCCCACCGCATGGGAACCGCCACTCTATCCATACCTCATCGCCGGCGTTTTTAAGATATTCGGAATCTACACGCATGCCTCCGCATTTGTGTTGCTCACGCTGAGCAGCCTGTTCTCCGCTCTCACATGCATTCCTGTTTTTCTGATTGCACGTCGCTGCTTCGGTGAGAAGGTAGCAATTGCGTCCGCCTGGACGTGGGCCCTGCTTCCCTACGTCATGTTCTGGTCGACAAAAGTGGTATGGGAAACGAGTCTTTCCGCACTGCTGTACACCGTGCTGTTTTGGCTGACACTCACCATGGAAGAACGTGACGGCTGGCGTCCATGGGTGGAATATGGTTTGCTTTGGGGAATCGCCGGCCTGAACAGCACGGTCTTGCTGGCGTTTCTCCCCGCCTCGGGCCTGTGGATCTGGTATCACCGGTACAAATGCGGCAAGCGGTCGGTCCCAGGGCTGGTGCTCGCAGCAGCGCTATTCACCACGCTGATGATTCCGTGGACAGTCCGGAACTATCGCACGTTCGGGAAACTCATGCTGGGCCGCGACAACTTCGGTGCGGAACTCCGCATGGGAAACGGTCCGTGGGCGGATGGCACTTGGATGGTTTATCTCCATCCGACGCAAAACATCTATGCGCTGCGTCAGTACGAGCAAATGGGCGAGCTCGCTTACATTGCCATGCGCAAGCAGCAAGCGTTGGATTTCATCCGTGAAGACCGCAGCCGCTTCGTCGGGTTGTGTATCAAGCGCTTCATTTATTACTGGCAGGGCGTTCCCAAAGGATCTGAGATCTGGTGGCTGGCACAGAGCAAGAACTCACTTTTTCTTGCCTCATCGGTATTCATGTTCTGGGGACTTGGCCGCGCCGTTCGCAGAAAGAAGCCCGGCGCGTGGCTGTTCTTCTGGATACTTCTGCTCTACCCGTTCGTGTACTACATCGTGTTTCCCTATCCGCGTTACCGCCACCCCGTTGAACCGGAAATTGTTATTCTCGGAGTCTTTCTAATCACCGAGGCTGAGATCCACGGCAAGCCGATCGGGCAAATGTAATTCAATTTGCAGGCTTCTTACCTGGACGATCATCCAGTTCCCACCTACCCGATTTACGGATGTGTCTTGGCTTTCTATGCGGCATTCTTCTTCCTGAGCTTCATCAGGAGAACCAAATGGCTTCATCAGTCTTGCAGGATGTTTCGAATGACCTGGCGCGCATGGCAGAACAGGTTGGCAGTTCGGTAGTCGCCGTTCATGGCCGGAGTCGATCTCGGGGCAGCGGCATCCAATGGCGCAAGGGAGTGATTGTCACGGCGCACCACGCGGTTGGCGGCGACGATGTCCGGGTAATTGCAGAGTCGGGAAGATCGCTTAACGCAACACTCGCCGGCCGGGATCCATCGACAGACCTGGCGGTATTGAGAGTTCCCGATGACGTTTTGCCGAACATTCCGGAGCATTCCTCGTCCGTCCCGAAACTGGGAAATCTCGTGCTTGCTCTCGGCCGCAGTTGGCGAGGGAATCCGGTGGCCAGCGCAGGAATCATCGGCGGAGTAGGTGATGAGTTACACACCCGAGGCGGAGGACGATTGGATCAGCACATTCGACTCGCACTCGACCTCTACAGCGGGATGTCTGGCGGACCGCTGCTCAACACGGAAGGGCGAGTGCTGGGCATCAACACCCATGGTCTCGATCGCGGACGACCACTGACCATACCCGCAAAGACCGTAGACCGAGTCGTCAACGAATTACTGGAAAAGGGGCACATCGCACGGCCTCACCTCGGCTTGGCTATGCAACCTGTGCAGTTGCCCGAGACGCTGCAAAAGCAGGCCAAGTCGGCTGCGGGACTGCTTACAGCCTATGTGCACCCTGGAGGACCGGCCGACAAAGCAGGCGTTCTAGTCGGTGACATCCTCATCGAATTGCAGGGCAAGTCTGGCGAAGAACTCGAGAACATCCCTGCCTTGGTTCGCGGGTCGAAGATCGGCGACTCCGTTCCAGTGAAGATTTTGCGCGGGGGAAACGCAATCACCTTGAACGTAATTCTTGGCGATCCTCGGAGCACAGTAGGCTGATATGAACTTTGCCCACGGAAGCGGCCTGATTCGGGTTCTCGTTTCGGCTGCTTCCGCGATTCGTCGCGGTGGAATCGAAGCGATCATCAAGAGCGCTCCGTCGCTGAAACTGATTGGCAGCACTTACCAGGAATCCGCCTTGCCCCAGCTCGTTTCGGAACTCCAGCCAGATATTTTGGTGTGGGATGTCGTCGAGACAAACTCAAGCCAACACATCTCCTTGGTGGCCGCGCCGGGCACCTGCCAAATCCTGTTATTGGCCGATAGTTCTGGCCCAAACTGGATGGCAAGCGCGTTGCGCTTGCGAGTGCGCGGCATACTGCCGCGCGATGCTTCTGCCGGAGAGATCATTCCGGCAATTCACGCCATCCACGCAGGCCTAACCGTGCTCGAACCGGAAATCATCGGGCAACTCGTAACCCACATGCCTGTACAAGAAAATTTCGAAGCGCGGCCAACCGAATCGCTAACCCCGCGGGAAAGCGATGTCCTGCGTATGCTGGCGGAGGGAATGGGAAATAAGGAAATTGCCGCGGCGCTTTCGATTTCGGAACACACGGTGAAATTTCATGTCAGTTCGATTCTCGATAAGCTCGGCGCCGACACCCGTACGGAAGCGGTAACCCAGGGCCTGCGGCAGGGATTACTGATTCTGTGATGGTCAGTAAATCGTATAGCCGGGCGCAGGATTGCGAAAATCCGGCTTCGACGCCATCAGCAGCAACGCCCCGATTCGCTTGAATGCCTTCAAATCATCAAGGCTGTTGAACGATGTTGTCTTGTAGTTTTCAGGAGTTGGTGTGTCGTCCGGGATCTGGCGCGTCTCAACATCCTCGAAAGAATGCTTCTTCAGCAACTCGGCGTACTCGGCGGCCGAGCGCACGTGAACCGGCACCTTCAGTTTGTGCACCCACTGCAACGAATAGGGATTGTCCTTGTAGAGATTGATCAGAATGAAAAGCCGCCCTTTTGGCGCCATCACTCGAAACAACTCGGCGAGCGCGCGGTCCTGGTCGGCGTAGTAATAGAACGATTCGACCGAGAGCACCTTGTCGAAATAATTCTCTTCCCATGGAATCTGCTCCGACGAGCCCCATGCATACATCACGTTTTCGAAGTCTTTCGATGCAACACGTGCTTGCCGAATCATCTCGTCCGATACATCGATCCCGACCACTTGCCCAAATCCTTGCGGGCCTTCGCCAACTAATCTCGCCAACAACCGCGTCGCCCAGCCAGATCCGCATCCCAAGTCGAGTACACGCTCGCCGGCACGCAGATTCATCAGCCGGATCGTCTTCTCGGTGATATCGAGATGATGTTGCTCCATCTTCTCGCCTTCACCGGCTTCGGCCCAGCGGTTGAATTCCTCTTTAAGTCGCTCGTCTGGCGATTTGGGCTGATCCGGCAAGGTATTGGTATTCCTTCCTTCGTGCTTCAGGGTGATCTTGTTTTTCACTACCTAAAGGCACGAGATACATCCAGAAAGATAGCAGAACAAGGTTGCTCTTTGATTCTCTCGCCCTCTGTGGCTGGGCCCACTTGTGCTACATTTGGCGTTCTTTATGGCGCCGACCACCCCAGAACCGCCGCGCAAGCCTGAACTGCTGTACTGTCCCAACTGCGCCCAGGAGGTTCCAGCACCTATCACGTGCGGCGACTGCGGCTCCGTTATCTGCCCGCGCTGTGGAACCCCGCTGGAATCGCCCGACGAGCTTGGTATCGGATAACCGATGAACTCTCCTACTGTGACCAAGGCCGAAGCCAGCGCTGCACCGGAATCGAAGCCCTCCCTGTTGCGTGATCTCAGCCTGCTCGATTCCGTGCTCCTGCTGGTCAGCGGCATTATCGGGTCGTCAATTTTCCTCACCGCGAAAGACATTGCCGGTGTTCTGCCGCACCCGTTCTGGTTCCTGCTGGTCTGGCTACTGGGTGCCGCTATTTCTTTGGCCGGCTGCGCGGCGTTCGCTGAACTCGGTTCGATGTTCCCTGATTCCGGTGGACAGTATGTTTACCTGCGTGAAACATACGGAGACCTGGTCGCGTTCCTTTATGGATGGATGCTGTTCGCGGTAGCGAATGGAGGTTCGATCGCAGCCCTCGCCGTCGCCGCCGCCGCTTACATGGGCCAAATCGTCCCCGTGATTTCTGCGGACCACGTGGTGCTCTCGGTCTCGTTCGTCGTCTTGACTAGGGCCCACCTCGTCGCCCTGGTGTTGATCGCAATCCTTACCTACGTGAACGTCCGAGGCCTTCGCTGGGGAGCTCGTCTGCAAAACGTTTCCACCTGGACGAAATTCGCCGCCATGGCGGCATTCGTTCTGCTTGGCCTGGCTATTGGCAAGGGCAATTGGAACCACTTCCGGGGCCAAGGCACCTCGGGTATGACGATGGGCCTCAGCCCAGGTCAACTCGTGTCCGCGCTCGGGGTTGGGCTTATCGCTGTGTTCTGGGCTTATGACGGATGGGTGTACATCACCTGGGTCGCGGGAGAGGTGAAAGAGCCGCGACGAAACGTGCCTTTGGCCATGCTGTTCGGCGTGCTCGCTGTGGCGGCAATCTACATGTCGATGAACCTGACATATGTCTACGCGCTACCCCTGACCGAGGTTGCCAAGTACGAGACCATCGCGCACGCCGCGGCCCGGCAACTTTTCTCGCCCCGTGCTGCTGTCTGGCTCTCTGCCACGATTGCCATCTCTTGTTTCAGTGCAGCCGCCACATGCACGCTCTCCGGCGCACGTGTTTACCTCGCGATGGCGCAGGATGGAGTCTTCTTCAAGCGCATGGCCGAAATTCATCCTAAGTGGCGGACACCCGCCTTCAGCCTCATCGGACAAGGCATCTGGGCAGCAGTACTGACGGTGAGCGGGCGTTACGACCAGCTTTACACCTATGTGATCTACGGCATGGTGCTGTCGTACACGCTTACAGTTATTGGACTATTCATCCTTCGCTGGAAGCGGCCCGATATCCCACGGCCGTACCGCTGCACTGGCTATCCATGGATACCAGGACTTTACGTTTTGATTGGCGCAGCGTGGACGCTGAACACGATTGTCACCCGGCCAAGTGAGGCGGCGGCAGGAACACTGATCGTACTGGCGGGTGTGCCCGGGTTCGTCTATTGGCGGTGGGCGAATCGCCGCAACGCGGCGACGTAGGAGCAGGCCGTGTTCGAACGCTTCACAGAAAAAGCGCGACGGGTCATCTTCTTTGCGCGCTACGAAGCCAGTCACTACGGTGCTTCTGAAATCTCAACAGAGCACTTGCTGCTTGGACTGTTACGCGAAGCCAAAGAGTTGTTTTTCGTAGCGCGTTCGGGTTCCGATCAGTTGGAGTCGATCCACGAGGAAATCGACAAGGCAATTGAGCATCGTCCGAGCATCGCGACTTCTGTTGACCTGCCACTCTCGAGTGAGTCCAGACACGTTCTCACTGCTGCGGCAGACGAAGCTGACCAACTCGCGCACAAACACATCGGCACAGAGCATCTCTTGTTGGGAATACTGCGCCAAGAGAAGTCGCTGGCAGCGCAAATACTTCGAAAGCGGGGCTTTGAAGCGGAACAAATAAGGGAGCGCATCGCTAAAAAGCCTTCCGTCGGAAATCTACGCTCCATTCGCCAACCCCATCCTAAGTCGCTGGAAATCAGCCGTGAAACCATCGTCATTCACGGTAAGCAGCACGACGCGGAAACCATCCGAATACGCGTGCTCGAGTGCCAAGCGTTCCAGTGGTACTGGCGCAAACAACAATGGACTTCGCGCGACCTGGCCGTCGAGCGCAATACCGGTCAGATATCGTTTGATCTCTCGCTTGCTGAGAACAACGACGTCTTTGACATTGCGCGCGGTTCGTGGAAGTACGATTTATGCGCAGTCTGCCACTGGAAACTACAAGAGTCTCCCTACGCAGAGCATTCGAGCGGCTATACCAACGGAAGGAACTGGCTCTGCGAGGAGTGCTACAACAAGTTCTGGAAACGCCGAGACTACTTCGCCTCAGACTATGGCGACCTTACCTGATCTGGCGTTCGACTGGGTCCTGAGCGCTGAATCCTGACTGCTCTTACACGGGCACCGCCGTCTTTCGTGGCGGATTGAAAAAGGGCGTCTTGACTACGTTTGCCCCCACCTTGTGCCGGTTGGCTTCGACAGTAATTTCTATCTCGACTTTTGTACCCAATCGCGAGAACTCCGTATCCACGCTAGCCAAAGAAATCATTTTCTTCAGCAGAGGCGACCAGGTGGTCGATGTCGCCTTGCCAACCTGTTTCCCGCTCGCATAAACCGGAACGTGGACGCGGGAAGCCTGACTGGGAGCCTGCGGCGCCAGGGCATAGCCATCATAGAGCTGTTCCACTTCCGGCCAGTTCACTTCGAGGCCGACAAGCTGTCGTTGCACGCCGTGGTGGCTATCGTTCACCAGCGCCGAGCGGCCGATAAAGTTCTCTTTCTCGAGGTGAACCATCTTGCCGAACCCAAGTTCGTAGGGTGAGTACTTCTGCGACGGGATCAACGCCTTCTTGCTGCTGATGTAATCGACTTCGATCAGTAGAAGTCCTGCTTCAATCCGGGAGACATCCAGCGCAAGCATTCCAGCCGCGTGCAGATCGAATGCTCTGCCCTTCTCGGCGATGGCGTCCCAAACTTTCACCGCGTCGTTCCATGGCATCCAGATCTCATAGCCCAGATCACCCGTGTACCCGGTTCGCGAAATATCGACGGGAATCCCGCCGATCTTGCCTCGCGTCATGCGGAAATACTTGAGGTTTGCGATGTCGGCGTCCGCCAAAGACTTCAGCAGCTTGCCTGAGGTTGGTCCCTGCAAGGCGAGAGCGGCGGTCTGCTCGGAAATATCTTCCACCTGCACGTCCATGTTCAAGCCGTTCTGACGGAACCAGCGCAAACTCGGATCGGCAGCAGTCCACCGGTAGGTGTTCTCGGCCAGACGCGTAATCGTGCCGTCGTCTATGACTTTTCCGTGCTCGTCGCACCAGCAGCAGTAGATCACTTGCCCGACAGCCACTTTATTGATGTCGCGAGTGATCACGCGATTAACAAGCTTGGTGGCATCGCGCCCGGTCACAAGGTACTTGTAGAGCGGCGAGATATCGATCAGGGCCGACGCGTTACGGATGGCGTTGTATTCGTGCTCATGGTGCACCTCGTACACGCTGACGGTGTAATATCCCGACCATTCCCGGTAATTCAGGCTGTGACACAGGGCAAAGGTGCGCTCGTGAAATGCAGTTCCAACTGGCAAAGGATTCCCTCTTGTTCCGCGCCGGATTATATTGGGCCGGGTACTCTGGCCGCAAGCCAATCCCAGAATTGACTCTGGGTCAATAAAAACTTGTAAGTATCAAGACAAAAAGGATGTTCCTCGATAGAATGTGGAGTCATTTTCCAGAGTTCCACCTCCCATTCCAGCAATTGTGGGTGCTGACGAATCGCTATGCCTAATGCTTCGAAGTACGACGTAATCGTTATCGGTGGCGGCCACAACGGCCTGGTCAACGCTGCCTACCTTGCCCGCGCGGGCAAGAAAGTGCTCGTCCTGGAACGCCGGCACGTGCTGGGGGGCGCCGCCGTTACCGAAGAAATTTTCCCCGGCTTTAAGTTCTCGGTCTGCTCTTACGTCGTGTCACTCCTGCGGCCTGAGATCATTCGGGACCTCGACCTGCCGCGCCACGGCTTGGAGATCCTTCCTCTCGATGGAACGTTCACCCCGATGCCCAATGGCGATTACCTGTGGCGTGTGAACGATCACGGCAAGACGCATCGCGAAATCGCTCGTCACTCGAAAGTCGACGCTGAAGCCTATGACGAGTTCGGCAAAGCGATGCAGGCCATGTGCCGCTTCGTAAAACCAATCCTGGCGATGGTGCCGCCCGATCCCACGACCCTGAATCCGCGCGACCTGATGAAGCTCATGTTCCTCGGCCGCCGCTTCCAGGGAATGAACCTCGAGGACAAATACAACCAGGTGCAGCTCATGACCATGAGCGCCGCCGACTTCCTCGACCAGTGGTTCGAAACTGATGTTTTGAAGGCCACGATGTCCGCTTCGGGGATTATCGGAACATTCCTTGGAGTGCGCTCGCCCGGAACTGCTTACGTTCTGCTTCATCACTACATGGGTGAGATCGACGGCGCCTTCCGTTCGTGGGGCTTTGCTCGCGGTGGGACGGGAGCCATTTCGAATTCCATCGGCGATGCCGCCCGTGAACTCGGCGCCGAAATTCGTACGCAATCGCCGATCGCCAAGATCATCGTCAAAGGGGGCAAAGCCAAAGGCGTTGTTCTGCAGAACGGCGACGAGATCTATGCCGACGTCATTTCGTCGAGCGTCGATCCCCGCCTCACCTTTATCAACTTCATGGAACCGGGAAGCTTGCCGGATGAATTCCTCGAGGAAGTGCGCCGCTACAAGTTTCGCGGATCGTCCGGCAAAGTAAACCTGGCACTCGATGCGCTGCCGAATTTCAAGTGCATGCCCGGTCCTGGCGCGCATCTTCGCGGCGCAATCTCTGTCTCACCCGCCGTCGAGTACATGGAAAAAGCCTACGACGACGCCAAGTACGGTCACTTCTCCCGCCGTCCTTATATCGACATGGTGATTCCCTCGCTCACTGATCCGTCGGTGGCTCCTCCGGGAAAACACGTGATGTCGTGCTTCGTTCAATATGCTCCCTACAAGCTGGCGCCCGGACTGAACTGGGACGATCAGCGCGAAGCCTTCGGCAACAATGTGATCGACACGATTTCCGAATACGCGCCAAACCTGAAAGACCTCATCATTGGCAAGCAGGTGCTAACGCCCCTGGATATCGAGCGAGACTTTGGCTTGAGCGAAGGCAACATCTTCCAGGGCGAGCTTTCGCTGGAGCAGTTGTTCTTCCTGCGTCCTGTCCCGGGATGGGCGCAGTACCGTACTCCGATTAAGAACCTGTACATGTGCGGATCGGCGACGCACCCGGGCGGCGGCATCATGGGCGCCAACGGCCGTCTGGCTGCGCTCGAGATTCTGAAAGACGTGAAAGGGGCAGCGTAATGGCCGAACAGCGCGATGTAGTCATCATCGGCGGCGGCCATAACGGGCTGGTTACCGCGTTTTACCTGGCCAAGGCTGGTTTTAAGCCGCTTATCGTGGAGCGCGGGCCGCAGGTAGGCGGCGCCGCGATTACAGACGAGTTCTACCCGGGATTTCGCTGCTCAACGCTGTCGCATGCGGCAAGTATCCGTGCCGATATCGTCCGCGACATGCGACTCGATCAGCACGGGCTCAAGCTGATCACGCCGGAAGTGGGTATCACCGCCCTCTCGCCCGATGGCCGTGCCCTTCCCCTCTACAACGATTCGCAAAAGGCAGCGGCCGAAGTCGCCAGGTTTTCCCAAAAGGATGCGACCCATTACGGTGAATTCGGCAAGGCTCTTTCGAAAATCGGCAGTGTCATTGGCGACGTTCTGCGCATGCCCGCGCCCGATATCGACAATCCCAGCAAGGGAGATCTCTGGGGCATGCTGCAGACCGGGCGAGCTGTCCGCAAGCTCGGCAAGAAAGACATGTACCGGCTGCTGCGTTGGGGACCCATGGCGGTTGCTGACCTGGCCTCGGAGTTTTTCGAGACGGAACTACTGCGAGCCGTAGTGGCTTCCCGCGGGGTATTTGGTACGGCGATGGGACCGTGGTCGGCTGGCAGTGCTCTTGTGTTGCTGATTCGCGCCGCATCAGACCCTCATCCGGCAGGTTCAGCGACCTTCGTCGCCGGTGGAACAGGATCGCTGACGCAAGCTATGGCCACGGCAGCGCAGAAGGCCGGAGCAGAAATTCGCGCCGGCGTGGAAGTGATCGAAGTCCGCATCAAAGACGGAGCTGCGACCGGGGTCGTGCTCTCGACCGGAGAAGAGATCCTTGCCGGCGCCGTCATCTCCAATGCCGATCCAAAGCGCACACTGTTGAAGCTGGTTGACCCCACTCACCTCGCGCCCGGATTCGTGCAGAAGCTGAAGAACTACCGCATGGCGGGTACGGTGGCCAAGGTAAACCTCGCGCTATCAGGTCTCCCGAGTTTTACAGCGCTGAAAAACTCCAACAACGGCGCGCTGAGTGGAAGGATTCATATCGGACCCGAAATCGACTATCTCGAGCGCGCATTCGATGAATCCAAGTATGGCAATTTCTCGCGCCAGCCATATCTCGAGGCCACCATCCCATCGCTGACCGATCCATCGCTTGCGCCGGCAGGCAAACACGTCATGTCGGTGTACATGCAGTACGCACCTTACAAGCTGAAGAGCGGCCAATGGGAGAACGAGCGGGTCGCGCTCGGAGATACAGTGGTCAAAACCCTGGCGCAGTACGCGCCGGACCTGCCGCAGATGATCCTCCACCACCAGATCATCACCCCGCAGGACCTCGAAGACACGTACGGCCTTACCAGCGGGCACATCTTTCATGGCGAATTAGCGCTCGATCAGTTCTTCACCATGAGGCCATTGCTCGATTTCGCGCGCTACCAGACGCCGATTGGGAACCTGTTTCTCTGCGGATCCGGCACCCACCCAGGGGCGGGCTTGACCGGCGGATCGGGAGCCAATGCCGCGAAAGAGATTCTGAAGCAACTCAAGAGGTAGTCACATTGGTAATTGGGTTTTGTAGTTTGCGATTCAAGACACCCCGCGTATCGCGTTAAATTACAAGTTTACGAATTACCCAATTACAGCTATGAAGAACACTGCCATCTTGCTGCTCAACTGCCCTGACAAAAAAGGGGTCGTCGCGACCGTAGCCAACTTTGTATTCAGCCACGGCGGCAACATTCTGCATGCCGACGAGCACGCAGATGCGGAATCCAACCTGTTCTTGATGCGCGTGGAGTTCGATCCCGCGGATTTCGACTGCAGCCTGGATGACTTCGGTAAGCATTTCAACGAAATTGCTGAACGGTTCGGGATGACCTGGCGGCTCGCCGAATCTTCTTACCGCCCGAAAGTAGCCATACTCGTTTCCAAGTATGATCATTGCCTGGTTGATCTACTCTACCGGCACCGTTCGGGAGAACTGAGCTGTGACATCCCCATCATCGTTTCCAATCATCCGGACAATGAACCGACCGCCCAGTTTTACGGAATCCCCTACCAAACCGTCCAGGTGGCAAAAGACAACAAGCGCCAGGCAGAGCAGACGATCCTCGGCATCCTGAAGCAGTATTCCCCCGATTTGCTGGTGCTGGCGCGGTACATGCAGATTTTGTCGAGCGAATTCGTGGCCGCTTATCCGCGTCGCATCATCAACATCCACCATTCGTTCTTGCCGGCATTTATCGGCGCGAAGCCCTATCACCAAGCCTTTGAAAGAGGCGTAAAGCTGATTGGCGCCACCAGCCACTACGTCACTGAGGTCCTCGACGACGGTCCAATCATCGAGCAGGACGTAGTACGCATTTCGCACCGGGACACGCTCGACGACCTGCTGCAGAAAGGGCGCGATCTCGAAAAGGTGGTACTCTCACGCGCTGTTCGGTGGCATATCGAGAACCGCGTGCTTCTGTACGGCAAAAAAACCGTCGTGTTCGACTAAAACTCCCGATTACCACAATCTCCACCCCTTCCTACAGGAACGCCCGTACGAAATTTCGCGCGGCGCCAGCGCAATATTTGCTTGTGCGTCTTTGATATAGGCGTCCCACAGAAAGGAAACAGGAGCGAAACAACTGGAACGGCAGTTGCCGCTATCGAAAGGGCCGACAATTCGGAGGTGAAGGATGCTTTGGACCATTTTCGTGATTTTGTTGGTTCTGTGGCTATTGGGATTCAGTTTCCACGTAGCTGGCGGTTTGATCCATCTGCTGCTGGTCATCGCAGTGATCGTTTTGATCGTGAACCTGCTGAGTGGCCGCAGTACGGCAGTTTGAGGAGGAGACAGGAATGCGGGCTATTGCACAGCGTTTACTTTTCGTGGTGCTTGTCGTAGCGATGTTCGGAGCCATCAGCATCGCCCGTGGAGCCACGACGACTATGCAAGACCAGGGAGCCGGCCAGGATATGAAGGATGCTGGCCACTCAACCAAGAAGGCGGCTAAGAAGACCGCTCACAAAACCAAGAAGGGCGTGAAAAAGGGCACGCACAAGGCAGCTCAGAAAACAGCGGAAGGTGCCGACAAAGTCCAGGACAAGACTTCGCCCCAGTAAGCGCCAGACTACTGACGAAAAACGGCTGCCTGTGAGGGCAGCCGTCTATTTTTTTGGGTCCGAACTTCTTAGCTTCAGCTAGTTGATATCGAACTGCTCCTGGTGCAGGGCAGGATCGCTCTTCACGATGATGCTCTTGCGCGTAAGCTCTTCCATTTCCGTCAACCAGCGGCCATTATTCGACTTCAGAACCTTCGCCACTTCCGGGTTCACCCGCAACATTACATCGCTGTGTTCCAGGTGCTTCGAGATCTTGCGCATTTCGACGTAGATCTCGTTGCAGACCGTGGTGACCGATTTCACGTAGCCCGTCGCCGTGCAGTACGGGCATGGTGAGCCAATAGTGCGTTCGAGCGATTGCTTGACGCGCTTACGCGTGATCGCCACCAGCCCGAAATCATTGAACTGCAGCACCTTCGAAGGGGCACGGTCGGCGCGCAAAGCTTCTTCGAGCGCCTGCATGACCTTCTGTCGATTGCGGCGTTCGTCCATGTCGATAAAGTCGATCACGATGATGCCGCCAAGATCGCGCAGCCGGATCTGCCGGACAATCTCCTTGATCGCATCCACGTTGGTCTTGACGATCGTATCTTCCAGGCGTGTGGTCTTACCGACATACTTGCCCGTATTGATATCGATCGCTACCAGTGCTTCCGTCTGGTTGATGACGATATATCCCCCGCTTTTCAACCAGACCTTCGACTTCAGGCCTTTATTTACTTCGTCGGTCAGCCCGAACTGCTCGAAGAGCGGCGTTTCTTTCGTGTAAAGCTTCACCCGGCGAACCAGCGCCGGCTGGAACCGGTTGGCAAAGCGCAAAATGCGCTCGTACTCCTGCTCGGTATCAACCCAGATCTGTGAGAAGTCCGAGGTGACCTGGTCGCGCAGGACGCGCTCGACAACGTTGAGGTCGTGATAAATCAGCGCCGGCGCTTTATTGCTCTCTGCCCGCGTCTTGATCTCATTCCATAGTCCTTTGAGGAATCGTATGTCAGCGCGCAATTCCTCTTCGGCGGCACCTTGCGCGGCCGTGCGGACGATGAACCCACCGTGCCCATTTTCACGCTCGCTCAAGACGATCCGTTTCAGGCGCTGCCGCTCTTCTTCCGAAGCAATCTTCCGCGATACGCCCGTGTGATTCACAGTGGGCATGTAGACCAGAAAACGGCCGGGCAAAGCAATGTGACTGGTGATCCGCGCGCCTTTCTTTCCGATGGGCTCCTTGGCAATCTGCACCAGGATCTCTTGCCCTTCCTTCAACAGGTCGGAAATCAAAGGAGTCGGTTGCGATTGAAACTCGCGGCGCGACCGGAACCGGCGAGGTCCTCCAGGCCGGCGACCGCCACGGCGTTCCCAGCCTCTCTGCCGCTGCGTTCTTTGCTGATAGCCCGCCGTGGAAGATGGTCCGCGAACTTCGGCACGAGCTTCGCTGGAGACTTCGGTTCCAGATTCGGCCGCAAGCAACGCTTCCGCTTCTGCCTGGGCCTGTTCGACCTCGGCTTCTTCGTCCTCTTCGTCGGACTCGACGCCGGGGGCGATGGCTTCAATGGCTGCCCCTTCGCCCACATCGGAAGACGAACCGTTCTCGACGGGCTCTCCCGAAGCGGCGATCTCGGCTCGTTCCTGATCTCCGTTCGCTTCCTGGGTTTCTTCCTCCAGTTCCTCGAACTGTTCGTCCTCATCGAGTTCCGCGACGTAAGAAGCGATGTCCGCCTCTTCCTCTTCGATGATCTCCTCTTCTTGCATCGTGCCGGGCGAAGCGAATGCTGTGTGTTCGGCCTGGTGCAAGGAAGGCGCCGTAGGCTCCTCGTGGTCTTCTTCCTCTTCGATTTCCACCGGAGTATGCTCGGCGGCCTCGCCGCCAAATACCGAGGCGACGTTCATTTGCTCGATCCGATCTTCCTCGGGTTCGCGCTGGAAACGAGCTACCTCGGAATCGCCACGGAAACTGGCCTCGGTCCTGGGCTCCTCGTAGTCGTCTTCCACCGCGCGAATGCGATCGTCGTGAGCCGCGATTTCGGGTTCGTGCTGTGCTACTTCTTCCGCCCCGGCGAACATCGGCTCATCATTCGGGAATGCTTCCGCAATCACTGGGGTCGGCAAATCACTGGCGGCCGTTGTCGCTTGCTCTTCTAAGCGAACGGGAGCTGGTGCCGTTGGCTGTTGATACCGCTGGTATTTCGAGATCGATTCGCCGGGCAGAATGATCGGCTGGTACCCCGGGGGCGGGCCGTATTCCGAGCGGGATTCTGAACGCGCCGGCCGTTCGGGAGCTGGGGTTCGCTGTTCCGGCCTGGCATAACGGGATTCCGGCATGCTGCCCCGGCGTCCACGGCGACGGCGGCGCCCGCGCCACCCTCTCTGATCGCGTTCGTCGGAGTTGTTATTCCCGCTGTTGTTGTTCCTTTCGCCACTTGGTGCAGCCTGCTCGCCAGTCTCGGCAGTTGGTTGCTCTTCCTCGTCGAATGGCTCCGATTCGATGACAAAACTTGGACCGGATGCCTGCCCAGCCGCCTCAACCGGTTGCTGCAGATGAGGCTGAAGTTCGGGTTCCTGGGAGGGAACCTCCTGCACTCCCCGGCTAACGGGTACGACATCGGTTACGTCTTCATCGTGCTCCTGCAACTCCATGAAGTCGGAGACATACAGGAATGCATCTCGCTCGAGACCAATGTCCACGAAAGCCGACTGCATACCGGGGAGAACGCGGGTAACGCGTCCTTTGTAGATAGATCCTGCGAGGGTGTATTCATTTTCCCGCTCGAGATAAATCTCGGCGAGCTGATCGTCCTCTACCAGCCCCACCTTGGTTTCATGGGGCGTAGAAGACACAAAAAGTTCTTTGGTCATGCTAACTCCGGGTCTGCGCCGCTAAGCGGTCACAGAATTCACCGGGTCAAAGACAGGCAAAGACAGGTAGGACTGAGCGTGCGATGAAGGTAGTTGCAGGTACACAACTGCCAGATCCTGGAGGTGAACTCCAAGATGGTTCTTTTCGTACAAGCTGGGAATTCGTTTGCACTTATCGCATGTGCGCCTGACGCGGGGTTTGTGACCGCTCTCTCACTCCGGTGAGGGGGCCGTTACCTGCCCGCGGGCGCCTTGCCCGCAATCCTGCCCGGCCTCTTACTCTCTTTTCCTGGCCGGTGAAAGTGCCCTCTTTACGCGAGGGCGATCGTAATCTTGGTTTCTTGTTGTCGCACCGAGTGCGACGCTACGAACTAACCCTGTTCAGTTCACGAAGCGGCGCATGCGTATATTCATGACGATGCCCAGCGCCAAAAACATAAACAGGACGGAAGACCCGCCATAACTCATTAACGGCAAAGGTATTCCGGTGACCGGCATAAAGCCAACCACCATGCCGACGTTGACCAGGATGTGGAAGCTAAGCACCGCTACCACCCCCATTATGACGAACGTGCCAGCGCGGTCGGGCGCTGTTTGCGCGTTCTGCGTCAAACGCATCAGCACAATGAAGTATAACAGCAACACCCCCAGCGCACCCACAAATCCGTGTTCCTCGGAAAAGGCCGCGAAAATGAAGTCCGTCTGAGGTACGGGAAGGTATGCCAGGTGGGTTTGCGACCCCTTGGCCGTCCCTTTCCCCCATATTCCACCAGAACCAACGGCGATTTGGGATTGGATAACCTGGTACCCGGAACCCTGCTTGTCTGCCTCCGGGTTCATAAAACTCGTCAAACGCTCGCGCTGGTAAGGTTTCAAGACTTTGTAGCCCACCGGCAACATCAACGCGATCAACAACAGAACCGCCGCAGCTTGCTTCCAGTGCAATCCGCCCAGGAACAAGCCCATAATCGCAATCGGGATATACGTGAGGGAAGTTCCGAGGTCTGGCTGTGCCAGCACCAGCAGCATGGGGAATCCGACAACCATGCCGGCCTTGACGAAATCTCCCCAGCCGAGGTCTTTGTGGCGCATTTCTGCAAAGTACCGGGCCATCGCCAGAATGAGAATCAGCTTCACCCACTCGGACGGCTGGAAGTGGAATCCGGGCATTTTGATCCAGCGCCGCGCACCCAGGTACTTCTGCCCAAAGATCAGCACTGACATCAGCGACGCAACCGACGCGATCCACATCCAGTGAACTTGCTCGAGCAGGGCTTGGTAATTTACCAGGCTGAGGATGAACATCCCGGCGACACCGCCCAGGATCCAGTACACCTGCCTGATGTGGGCCCCGGCGAACTTGGTGTGCAGCGTCGCGCTGTAGATCTCCATAACACCGACGCCACAGATGATCAGCACGAACCCCACCAGCAGCCAATCAAAATCGCGAAATGAAACGTATCTTGACATCGGTCCTTAGTCGCCGTTCGTCGGTTCCCAGCAGCTGCTCGAAACTAATTCACTCCTGGCGCGGCTGCCGCCAATGCAGCCGGCTTGCGATTCACGTCAATAACAAATCGTCCGCCGTGAAGCGTTTCCTTGCCTTCGGGATCGGGCGCATTCCATACGCCACCGATCTCGACTTTTCCATCCGCATTCGCCATCTTGCTCGGCGTGCGGCGTTGCTTGTCGACGTAAGCCTTGATCACTTGGGAGGCAACTCGGGCCGCCAAGTATCCATGCTCGCCTTCCTCCAACAGCGCGCATACCACGATTTCCGGATTGCGTCGCGGTTCAACGCCCGCGAACCATCCGTTATCTTTAAATTTCGACTTACCCCCCGCCAAACGCGCCTTGGCCATGTTGCTGATCGTCTGAGCGCTCCCCGTCTTGCCGGCAAAATCAATATCCTTCAGGTGAGCGCTATTCGCGGTTCCGAGTGGAGAAACCACATTCGCCATCGCATCGGTGATGACTTCCCAATTCTTGGGATCAATCGGGACCCGCACGTCATCGGGCTTTTCCGAGGCAGGGATCATGTTCGGCGGCAAATCACTGGGGAAGGCAACATGCGGACGATGCATTACGCCACCACTTGTGATTCCGCCGATGGCTCGCGCCAATTGAATCGGGGTAACTGCCACCGCTCCCTGCCCGATTCCCACGGAAATCGTTTCGCCGGCGTACCACTTCTGCTTGAAGTTGCGGGCCTTCCACTCTTCCGACGGCATGACTCCACTAACTTCTTGCGGAAGATCGATTCCGGTCTTCTGGCCGAGGCCGAAGGCAGTCGCATACTGCGCGATACGTCCAATGCCAAGTTTCTCAGCAAGTGTGTAGAAGAACACATCGCAGGATTGATAGATGGCCTTGCTGATATCCACTACTCCGTGCGTACGATGTTCCGCCACAACCCAACATTTGAAATAACGGCCATAGAAGTTCGCGCCACCCGTGCAGTTCACTTTCATGTCTTGCGCGATGCCTTCCTGCAGGCCAGCCGTAGCCATGATGATCTTGAAAACCGAGCCGGGAGCCAATTGCGCCTGGATTGCTTTGTTCAGCAGGGGATGGTTGTCGTCGGTGACCAGCTTGTTCCATTCATCTTTCGAAATGCGAACCGCGAAATTGTTTGGGTTGAACGTGGGCCGGCTAACCATCGCCAGTATTTCGCCGGTGCGCGGATCCATCGCGACGACAGCGCCATTCTTCCCTTCTAATGCTTCTTCGGCTGCGATCTGCAGATCGTCGTCCACGGTCAACTTGAGTTGCTTGCCGGGAACGGCGGGAGTCGAATCGAGTTGCTGTACTTCCTTCCCCTTGCTGGTCACCACGGAGCGACGCGATCCGTTCTTGCCCATGAGCAGGGTGTTGTATTGCTTCTCCACTCCGGAAACCCCAACCACATCGCCGGGGTTATAGAACTCGAATTGTGGCTGATTGAGCATGTCCTCAGTCACTTCGCCGACGTATCCGATCAAGTGGGCCATGAACCCTTTGCGGGGATACACGCGCCGGTACGCCATGATCGTGTCCAGTTCCGGCAACTCGTTCCGGTGCGCCTCAATGAACGCGAGTTCGTCCTGCGTGATGTCTTCTTTGAGGAAAATGGGCTGATACTGCGGCATGCCCGTGTATCGACGCACCTGCGTGCGGATTTCGTCGGCACGCATGTGTAGACCCTGCGCGATCATTTCAGAATCCGCATTCAGGTCACGGCTCTGATCTCGAAGCAGCAGCGCTGTGTATGACGCGTAGTTGTCGACGATGACGCGCCCTTCGCGGTCGAGAATCTTTCCCCGCGGCGCCAAAATAGGCACGGTGCGCACTCGGTTCTTCTCTGCTTCCGATGCGTAAAAATCCTGGCGAATGATCTGCAGTTGCCACAGCCTGTAGGCGAGGATCAGGAAAATGGCAAGAATGATGTACTGAACGGCGGTAAGCCGGATCTGGGAGACCTTTTCGTCGCGACCGGACATCAGTTTCTCAGTTCTCGGTTCTCAGTCTCGCTGCGTGAGCTCTGGCTGAGGCGAAGCAACACACTCTCGAAGCGGGTAGGTGTTGCTTTGATTCTAAACCTATTCTGGCCAGAGTAGTCACCCGCCGAAGTGACTATCGTCACACGTGAGTTGCCGCTTGCGAATGGCCGGCAACCCGAAACTCGTCAACTCGCACCTTCCTACGCTCTCTGCTTCAGTCGATCGAGTAAGGCGAACAACGGTACCGCGAGCAGGCCGTTGGCTAAGGCCGCCAGCAGTTCGTGCGACCAGATCCACTGCACATCCGACTGCACCATCCCATGCGCCACCACGAAGTACACAACCTCATGAACGAGGTAGAAGAACATCGTGCCTAGAAACCGTGCGCCAATGTTTTCAACGTCAATGCGCACGCCGAGCGAAGAAGCGCCGTAACCGACAACCGTCATCGCGATTCCGTACAGGCCGATCTTCTGGTGTGTCAGCGAATCCTGCAGCAAGCCAATGACGGCGCCTGTCATCAAACCCGCCACCTGGCTGCGCCGCGCCACCGCGAAGAAAATCACTACCAGTAACGGCAGGTCGAAGATCAGGAAAAACGGAAATTTCAACGGGACAAATGCCTGCAGAAACAACGCAACCAGCGGGATTAATACCGCTGAGACAAAGCTAAACCGATAAACTTCAACCTGGTCTTGCGATGTATAGAGGACAGGCATACTACTCGGGTTTATCCTCCGCCGCCGGGGTTTGTGGCTTGGTCTGCGTAGCCGGAGCGGCACTCTTGTCCGCAGGCTCCACAGTGGCAGGCTTCTTATTCGCCGCAGGATTCTGATTAGCCGCCGAATTCTGAGCCACTGCAGGTTTCACGGCCGTGGGCGTTGCTCCTGCCGAGGTAGCCTTCACGACGCGTGTTGTTCCTGGAGTTGCGGCGGCGTTTGCAGGTGTCGTATGCACCGCCGTACCTCCCTGCTGAGGAGCCTTGGTCGCACTTTCCGCAGGGACGGACGTAGTTCTCGTTGCAACTCCGGGCGTCGCGGTCGGACTTGCTGATTTGACGGCTTGCGCGGCTGTATTCGGACCTGCGGGTTTCGTTACCGGCCCCGTACCGGATTCCGAAGGCTTTGGCTGTCCCGCTGCCGTAACTGGTTTCGTGGATCCGGTAGCCGGTCCCGTTGCTGGCGTACCGTCAGCCGGCTTGTCCGGCACCGAGGGTAGGCGCTGCGCGAGAATGTCGACCGCACGAACCGGTGTGCTCGTGTCCACCTGTGGCACTTTGTTCTGGACCTGGGTGATGACGAGCACTTCTTCCAACTTGCTGAGGCTGGCTGCCGGCTTCACCCGGATGTCCAGAAACGATTCTTTTCCCGGCTTCACGCTGGTGACAACACCAACCTCGAGGCCCTTGGGAAAGATCTGGTCGCCCCCGCTGGTGAGCACCCGTTCTCCCGGCTGTAGTGCTTCGTCACTCAGAATCTTTTCAACCATCAACTGCCCATTCGGGGTTCCGCGCAGAATGCCCTGCAATCGGGACTTCTCAAGAATCACGCCGACACCGCTGCTCTGATCATTCACCAGCAGCAGGTTCGAAGTGTGGTCGTCATATACATGTAGAACTTTGCCGACAATACCTTCCGCAGTGATTACCGCCTGATCGGGCTTGATCCCGTCACTCCAGCCCTTGTCGATGTAAACCGACCGTGACTGCTCCGTGCCGCTGGTCCCGATCACCTGCGCGGGTAGAGTCTTCTCTATGAATTTTTCCTTGAATCCGAGCAGCAACTGCAGCCGGCGCGCTTGGCCCGCATCTTCGGCGAGGCGTACTTGTTGCACGCGCATGTCTTCAATCTGCTGTTTCAGTTCGCGGTTTTCGGCACGCACCCCGCGGAGATAGGCGTAGTTTCTCCACGCGTTGCTGGATCCGTGCTGGAACCACATCAATCCTTTTTCAAAGGGGGTCACCGCTTCGACGGTCCAGATACGGATCAGGCGGGTCTCCTCGCCGGAGCTATCGCGCTTGACTTGCACGGCAAGGCCAAGCACCTGCGCAAATAAAACAGCCACCAGGATGCTTGCGTTCCGGTGGCGGCTAAGGAGATTGTCCATGACTACAGTTCCGGCTTCTGGTTTCTCTAGCGGGCCGTGCCCAGGTTCTTGTTAATTCGCAGCGGGTCCGGAAATAAGAAACTCGAAACCCGAAACTTGAAACTGCTACTCGATCGAGATCTTTCTCAGCAGCTTGAAATCGCTGAGCATCTTGCCCGTGCCCAGCACCACGCTGCACAGCGGATCGTCGGCAATCGACACCGGCAACCCGGTTTCTTCGCGGATGCGCTTGTCCAGGTTCTTCAGCAAGGCCCCGCCGCCAGTCAGTACGATGCCGCGGTCGCTAATGTCTGCTGACAATTCCGGCGGAGTCCGCTCCAGGGCCACGCGAATGGCGTTCATGATGGTCGAAACACATTCGCTCAACGACTCCCGAATTTCGCTGTCATCTACGGTAATCGTCTTGGGTACGCCCTCGATCAGGTTGCGCCCTTTGATTTCCATCGTGAGCGGCTTGTCGAGCGGATAAGCGGAACCGATTTCAATCTTGATCTGCTCGGCGGTGCGCTCACCGATCAGCAGGTTATATTTCCGCTTGAGGTAATTCATGATGGCTTCGTCCATCTGGTTGCCGGCCATGCGCACGGACCGCGAATAAACGATGCCGCTCAGAGAAATTACCGCGATGTCGGTCGTTCCACCGCCGATGTCGACGACCATGTTGCCGCTCGGTTCGGTGATGGGAAGTCCGGCGCCAATAGCCGCCACCATGGCCTG
>JBPYEW010000154.1:0-29398 GCA_051984555.1 Terriglobales bacterium
TTCTATGAAAAAGTTCTACATTACTACCCCGATCTATTACGTGAATGCGCGTCCCCATATTGGGCACGCTTACACGACGCTCGCCTGCGACGCCATCGCTCGTCGCCAGCGGATGCTGGGTTCTGACACTTTTTTTCTGACCGGCACCGACGAGCACGGGCAGAAAATCGAGCGCTCTACCCAGGGGACAGGCAAGACACCGCAGGAGTTTGCCGATGAGGTCTCGAATCAATTTCGCGCCACGTGGGACCGGATGGGCATCACGTACGACGACTTCATCCGAACAACGAGCGATCGCCATAAACGTGGCGTTCAGGCCCTCTGGCGTAAACTCCGCGACAACGGATACATCTACAAGGGTTCCTACTCGGGCCAATACTGCGTTTACGACGAACTGTACGTCGACGCTGTCGGCCCTGGCGCTCCCTGCCCCGAGTGCGGCCGACCGACAGAAACGGTCCACGAAGAAAACTACTTTTTCAAGCTGTCCGCCTTCGAGGACAAACTGATTCGGCTGTACACCGATCAGCCGGATTTCATACGCCCTGAGACTCGACGCAATGAAGTGACGTCATTTGTGCGCAGCGGCTTGCGCGATCTATCGGTCAGCCGCTCGACATTCAAATGGGGAATACCGGTGCCCGACGATCCCGGGCATGTGATCTATGTTTGGCTGGATGCGCTGTCGAACTACATTACTGCGCTCGGCTACGGGTCCGACGATACCGGTAAGTTCGAAAAGTACTGGCCTGCCGACCTGCACATGATCGGCAAGGAAATCGTGCGCTTCCATTGTGTCTACTGGCCCGCATTCCTGATGGCTGCCGGCCTGCCGCTGCCTAAAAGTATCGTGGCGCACGGTTGGCTGCTCTTCGAAGAAAGCAAGATGTCAAAATCGCGCGGAAACATTGTCCGCAGCGAAACCATTCTCGACACGCTGGGCAATGACGCCCTGCGCTATTTCCTGTTGCGTGAAGTTGTCTTCGGTCAAGATGGCTCATTCTCGTTCGACGCGCTGGTGCAGCGGTACAATGCCGATCTCGCCAATGGCCTGGGCAATCTCGCCAGCCGCACGCTGACGATGATCTCCCGGTATTTCCGAGGCGAAGTGCCGTATCCGTCGCATTCAGCGGCTCGCATTGCCGCCGACGACGACATCGCAAAAGTGGCACGCAAGACGATCGCGGATTACAGCGCCCTGGTCGATCAATTCCACTTTTCACGTGCACTCGAATCGGCATGGTCTCTCGTCGCCGCAGTTAATAAATATATCGTCGACACCGAACCCTGGACGCTCGGCGAGCAGCAGGACGAAATGAGCCGCTCGCGCCTTGGCACGATTCTTTACACCAGCGCTGAAGCACTGCGCATTGTGACCGCGCTCGTTCACCCGATCATCCCGGATTCGACCGCGCGAATCTGGTCACAGCTCGGTTTGGGCGATATCAAGAAATTCCCGCTGTCCGATCTCGACTGGGGACAGCTAAAACTTGGCACGAAATTGGGCGCGGTAGAGCCTGTTTTCCCACGTGCCGACAAATCTGCCATTGAAAGGATGCAGAACATGGAAGATCAGCAACGCGGCGCCATTCCGACCGCTCCAGCAGTCACGCAAGAACCGGCGCCGGCAACACAGGCTCAACCGGCAACTCCTGTACAACAGACTGCTGCGCCGGTTGCGAAAGCTGCGAGCGCAACTCCGGACGGAAAAATCACCATTGACGATTTCGCAAAAGTCGAACTCCGCGTAGGTCAGGTCAAAGTCGCCGAAAAAGTAAAAGGAGCAGACAAACTTTTGCGACTGGAAGTCGATCTCGGCACCGAAGTGCGTCAGGTTGTCGCCGGCATCGCAGAATCCTACGCGCCTGAAACACTGATCGGCCGAAAAGTCGTCATCGTTGCTAATTTGGCTCCGCGAAAACTTCGGGGTCTCGAGTCCAACGGCATGATCGTCGCGGCGTCCCCGGAAGGAGGCAAGGCCATCCTCTGCAGCTTCCTGGAAGAAGTTCCGATAGGCACAAGACTGAAATAGAGCGGCGATACGAGCCTCCTCGCACTTAAAACGACAAGTGGGGTATGGGCGTCCTCGTCGGTACTGAACAAATTCGACCATGTACATCGACTCTCACTGCCATCTTGAAGGCCGCAAGTTCGACGCCGACCGCGAGCAAGTGATCGCCCGCGCGCGCGATGCCGGCGTGCACACGATGGTGGCGATTGGGAATGGTGACGGACCGGGATCTCTCGATTGCGGCATCAAACTCGCCGAGCAACACGACTTCATGTACGCCACGACTGGCATTCATCCCCACGAAGCGGAGCTAGCTACCGATGCCGCATACGACGAGATGGCTCGTCTCGCAAGGCACCCGAAGATCATTGCCTGGGGTGAAATCGGCCTCGACTACTTTTACGATCACTCGCCGCGCGACATTCAGAAGCAAGTGTTCGTCCGGCAGATCGAACTCGCTCGTGCCGCGAAACTGCCCATCGTCATTCATTGCCGGCCGTCGGACAACAGCGAGAACGCCTGGGATGACTGCCTTAGCATTATCCACGACCAATGGTCAGGCAGCGGCTGGGGAGGAATTCTGCACTGCTTCACCGGATCTGTCGATCACGCGAAGCGTGCCCTGGATATGGGCTTCATGATCTCGTTCGCCGGCAATGTTACGTTTCCGAAAGCCCAGAACATTCGCGATGCCGCCGTGGAGGTGCCACTCGATCGCATGCTGATCGAAACCGACTCGCCGTATCTCGCGCCAATTCCTCACCGAGGCAAGCGTAATGAACCGGCTTTCGTAGTCGAAACCGCTCGTCAAATCGGCGAGTTGCGCGGCGTCTCCGGAGAGGAGATCGGTTTCAAAACTTCTGAAAATTTCAATCGTTTCTTTTCACTTCCACAAAAGGATAATGCCATTTAGAGTGCATCTTCCCCCGACTCACGTTAATCTTATTGATTGCCAACTGTATGCCAGAGAACAGCTTCGACATCGTCAGCAAGATCGACCTGCAGGAGGTCAATAACGCCATCCAGCAGGCCATGAAAGAAATCCACACCCGTTACGACCTGAAGGATTCGAAATCGAATATCGCGCTGGAAGGCAAGGACGCGATCGTGCTTTCCTCCGTGGACGAGTTCAAATTGAAGGCGGTTAACGACGTTTTTCAAGGCAAACTCGTGAAGCGCGGCGTGCCGCTCAAAGGTCTCACCTACAGTGCGATTGAACCCGCCGCCGGTTCTACCGTGCGGCAGAAGATCTCGCTGCAACAGGGGATTCCGATTGAGAAAGCCCGCGAAATCGTGAAGCTGATCAAAAATTCGAAGAAGAAGGTACAGGCATCGATCCAAGGCGATCTGGTTCGCGTAAGCGGCAAAGACCGTGACACGCTGCAAGAAATCATCGCTCTTCTTCGTCAGCAGGACTTCGGCATCGACACGCAGTTCACGAATTATCGAACCACCTAATGAGCAGCCCGGCCACCATCAACGGGAAAGAGATCTTCGAACTGTTGCGCGACGATCTCGCCGCGATCGAGCGGGAATTCGGGCGCGACACAGTATCGAACGTCACCGCCATCACCGAAATCGGTGAATATCTTCGCGGCGGTGGCGGCAAGCGCATTCGTCCAGCCCTGCTGCTTTTGTCGTCCAAGCTTTTCAATTACGAAGGGCGTGGCGCCGTTCGTCTAGGCGCAGTGGTCGAAATCATCCACACCGCGACGCTGGTTCACGACGACATCATCGATGAAGCCAAGACGCGACGGGGCCGACCGGCCGCCAACACACAGTGGGGAAACTCCAAGTGCGTGCTCGCCGGCGACTGGCTGTATATGCAGGCCTTCAAGATCGCCGTGCAGGAACGCAATTTCCGAGTACTCGACGCCCTCATCGAACTTACGCAACAGATGGTCGAAGGCGAGCTCCTTCAGATGGAGCGTCTTGGCAAGCTTATCTCTCTTCAGGAACACTTCGACCTGATCTTCCGTAAGACAGCCTGCTTGTTCTCGGTCTGCATGCGACTTGGCGGGATTCTGGGCGGAGCGACTCCCGACCAGGAGGAAAGTTTGGGCAAGTACGGCCGAGATCTTGGGATGGCGTTCCAACTGGTGGATGACGTACTCGACCTCACGGCCTGCGAGAGTGTTTTGGGCAAGCCCGTGGCCAGTGACTTGCGCGAAGGCAAGGTCACCATGGCGGTTATCCACGCCCTGGAGCGCTGCACCCCGGCTGAGAAGAAGAAGATCGAAACCATCCTGCGTGAGCGCGCTTTCAATGGCGTAACGCACTCTGATATTCTCGATATCCTGAACCGATATGGTTCCCTTGATGCCGCCAATGCGTGCGCAGCGGAATACGCGCAGTCGGCTCGCAAAGCCATTTGCACGTTCCCGGACTCCGACATAAAGCGCGCCCTGCTCTGGGCGCCCGATTTCGTCATCGCCAGAGAGAAATAGCTAGGACTTCAGATCAGGTGCGGGCAGAGTGAGTGTCGCTTGCGCGGCGATCATGTGTCGCCGGAATGCCATGTGCTTTTGCCGGAAGTGCTGCTGCGCCCGTTCTCCCCAAGCACGGACGAAATAGTAGTTCAGTCCCGCTCCGATGACAGAGCTTGCCACCGGGATCAAGCGCCCAGCCCACTTCTCTACTACTTCAGTGCTGGCCTTGGCCGCAATTCTCTGAATAACCTTGGGAACGAAGCGGTTCACAACCTCTTTTTCCAGCAATTCACGGCTGATATCGACTCCCGCCGCACTGGCAGCCGCAATCCAGAGCTCGCTGATCTCCTGGTCTGTGTTGTATTCGAAACCGTAGAGCAGGCTGAGTTTCTGTACTGTGCGCAGCGTGATTGCCGCGAGGATACTCAGGTCGGGGATGAGCGTGATCATGCCCGCGATGCCCAATCCTGCTCCTTCGACAGCTGCGATCTTCATAGCCGCTCGGATGGTTCCATCCGCGATATCGTCCAGCAAGCCAGGGTCGAGAGAGTACACACCTTGGAAGGTGCTAACCGGTAGCCCATGACCGGCTCGCAATTGGAGGAGGTACTTGGCAGGATCTACTCGAACTGTCTCATAGGCCCGAGTGAACCCGCGGCGCATCGCAAGTTCAACTTTCCCTTTGAGCCACGAACCGCTGTTGCTGGACTGCTCCGCCATTGCTCTCAAGGTAACCCAAATTTCGTCCTGCACGCGATCTTTCTCGCAGCGCGGTACTCGCAATTCGGAACTGGTCCTGTGCTAGCATCAAAGCTTCTACATGCCAACAGGAAAGCTTCACATCGTACCGCTTGGCGGCCTGGGCGAGTTCGGCATGAACTGCATGGCCGTTCGCTGGGGCGATGACATCATTGTCATCGATGCCGGACTCATGTTCCCCGAGTCGGAACTGCTGGGCGTGGACATCGTTGTTCCTGACATCTCCTATTTAATCGAGAATCGGGCGCACATCCGGGCCATCGTCCTGACGCACGGCCACGAAGACCATATTGGCGCGCTTCCCTGGATTTTGTCGGAGTTGAATGTTCCGGTTTGGGGTACCGAGTTCACGCTGGCCTACGTGGAAGACAAACTCGAAGAGCATGAACTCCTCGACAATGCCGACTTGCGCGAAATCCGCCCCGGAGAACGTTTTCGGGTGGGCCCGTTTACGATCCATCCAATCCAGGTAACGCACAGCCTCGTCGATTGCGTCGCGCTTGCGATTCATACGCCGCTGGGAGTGATCGTTCATACCGGGGACTTTAAAGTTGACCCCACGCCCACCGATAACAGGCTTTTCGATCTTCACGCCTTTGCGGAATATGGAAAGGAAGGCGTTCTCGCTCTTTTCCAGGACTCGACCAACGTCGAGCGAAAGGGCTATACGCCGAGCGAGCGTGCCGTTCGCCGGAAATTCGACGAAGTCTTCGCGCGCACGCAACGGCGCCTGTTTATCTCGTGCTTCTCGTCCTCCATTCACCGGATCAAGCTGGCCGTCGAACTGGCTCACGAACATGGGCGTAAGGTCGCCTTTATCGGCCGTTCAATGGTCAGCTCCGCCGAAATCGCCGAGGATCTTGGTTACATCGACATACCAAATGGGCTGCTCATCCACCCGGGAGAGATCAAGAACTTTGCGCCAGAAAAGACTTGTGTGCTGATCAGTGGCACGCAGGGCGAGCCCATGTCGGCTCTTTCGCGCGCCGCGGTCGACAATCATAAACACGCCAAGATCGAGAGGGGAGACACGGTTGTCCTTTCTTCGCGGATCATTCCCGGCAACGAGAAGACGATCTATCGCATGATCGACCACCTTTTCCGCCGTGAAGCCCACGTCATCTATGAAGACGGGACGTCGCCGCCAGTGCACGTCAGCGGGCACGCCAGCCAGGAAGAACTGAAACTCATCATCAACTTGGTCAAGCCGAAGTACTTCATTCCGGTCCATGGCGAGTACCGCCAACTGAAACTTCACGCCGAGATGGCGGCTGCGATGCGAGGCGCTGTTGGGAATGTGGTGTTGATCGAGAGCGGCGATATCCTGGAGTTCGACGAACTCGGCGCCCGCAAGGCGGGGCGTGTCAACGTGGGGCGCGTTTGCATCGACTCAGGCTCGCGTACCGACGTGGTCGAGGACCTGGTCATCAAGGATCGCAGGCACTTGAGCGAAGACGGAATCGTTCTGCCGATCATCGCCATCAACAAGCTTACGGGAAGAGTCGAGACCAGCCCCGAAATTGTCACCCGCGGCTTTGCGGCTGGCGAAAATGGTTTTATGGACGGTGCTCGACAGACGGTCATGCAGACGCTCGATGTCTCAAGCGACGAAGAAAAAGCGGACTACGGTGTGATCAAAGAGAAGATACGGGCCGACCTGAAGCGCTATATCTCCAAGCAGACACAGCGCCGGCCATTGATTATGCCGGTCATTCTCGAAATTTAGGATCCATATCTTCAGCAGTGCCGAATTTTTCGATCATTCGCGGCCTTAGCCGCTGAGATCTGGCGGAGAAAGCTCCATCGTTACCCTCGACGACATCAAGCTTGCCCGAGCACGCCTGCGCGGCGTTACTGTGCGCACTCCTCTGATCGCAACCGACATTCACGAAGCAAATGGCAAGCGCGACGACCGGCATCTTTTTTTGAAGACTGAGAACCTGCAGCCTATCGGCGCATTCAAATTGCGCGGAGCCTACAACAAGATCGTGTCGCTCTCCGATAGCGAAGGCAGCCGCGGCGTGGTCGCGTATTCGAGCGGTAACCACGCACAGGGTGTCGCCTATGCTGCACGGGCACTGGGCGTCAAGGCGGTTGTCGTCATGCCGTCCTCAGCGCCGACCGTCAAGCGCGAGGCTACCGCATACATGGGAGCCGAGTTGGTGCTTGTCGGCCCGGGAAGCGACGAGCGCAAGGCCAGAGCCGAGGAACTCGCCGCCCAGCATGGCTACGTGATTGTGCCTCCGTACAACGACGAAAAAATCATCGCCGGCCAAGGTACGATCGCGCTCGAGATTCTCGAGAAAATACCCGAGGTGGAAACCGTTATCGTTCCGGTGGGTGGCGGAGGTTTGATCAGCGGCATCGCTGCCGCCGTGAAACAAGTCAGCTCCAAGATCAAGGTGATTGGAGTGGAGCCGGAAGTAGCCGCCGATGCACAGGCCAGTCTGCACACGGGCAAGGTTGTTCAGTTCCCTGCCGAACAGGTGGCACGGACTGCCGCTGACGGACTGCGGACCCAGAGCATCGGCGACATCAACTTCGAACATATTCGCCGTTATGTTGACGAAATCATTACGGTAACCGAAGACGAAATTCGCGAAGCCATGCGCCGGCTTGCATCTAACGAAAAGACGATCGCGGAGCCAAGCGGCGCGGTGGCCACGGCCGGATTCCTCTTCCACCACGATCAGCTACCGAACACGAAAATAAACGTGGCAATCATCAGCGGCGGAAACATCGACTCGGACACATTGTCGGAGCTACGGCCCGAGCCACCGGAGCAATGAACTTACCGCAGGTATCAGCTTCTAGGAGATTGTATGCATCGTTCCTGGATCCTCGCATTGTTGGGCTGTGTGCTGTTACATGCCCACGCGTTCGCCGCTGACCGCGTCACCACTGTACGCGACGCGGTGATCTATTTGAGTCCGGCCACCGACTCCGCCAAACTGGGTACGGCTGAACGGGGCCGCGAACTGGTAATCCTCGAAAACACGCGCGGGTGGGTCCACGTCGAAGCTTTGCTCGGATTTACGAATACTCCTGATCCCGCCATGATCGAGGATGAAGACGCCGAACAGAAGACAGTAACCGGCTGGATCCAGGACAAAGGCATCGTCCGGCCGAATACGCCTGACGGCGACAAGATCATCTACGGCGAGGCCGTCTCCTCTGAAGATCAGGCCAGCCGCGCCCATGGGCGGCGCGGAGCCGCGCAAGATGCCATGCGACTGTACCGGCGCGTCTACGATGAGTTTCCCAGCTCTCCACTTGCGGGCGAGGCTTTGTACCGCGCTGCCGATGTTCGCTGGCAGATCGAGAAGTCGGATGTCATGTCGCGTCCTTCGGCCAAAACCAAGGAGGCGTATCTACGTGAGGGCATGAACGAAGAGTGGATGAAGACGGTCATGAAGAAATTTCCCAATACGAAGTGGGCAGACCTCGCAGCTTTCCATCTACTCGACAACAAACTATGCGGCGATTGGCAGGCCGCGTCCAAGTGCCCGGAAAAGGAAGCGGACCTTTACGAGAAATACGTGAAGGAGCATCCCAATTCTCCCTCCGCTGCGGAAGCGCTTTACAATGCCGCCTGGCGACGCTCTGCCCTGATCGAGATCTACAAGACGGAAACCAATCAGAAGAAGTCCGACGAGTCCCGCAATTCCGCTCTGGCGCTGGCACAACGGGTTGTCGGTCAATATGGCCAGCAGACGGACTGGGTTGCCCGCGCTCAAACGTTGGTTTACATGATCCAGCAAAACATCCCGACTTACGGCAACCAGTCAGACTAATCGGGGTGTGGTCCGGGCGGAGTATGCGGTCGATTGGCGTAATTAGTCGAAGATAAACCGGGGGTGTTTGCGAAAGAGTTGCGCTTCACGTCCGTGACTGCCAATATCTGCCATACTGTGTAACAACGCGTCGGAGGATGATTGAACGCTTATCTTCTCTCTTTCCTGCTAGGAATCGTCGAAGGACTCACCGAATTTCTTCCCGTCAGTTCGACCGCTCATTTGCGAATAGCTGAAGCGTTGTTCCATGTGAGCCTGAGCGATGGGTACTGGAAGATGTACACGATTGTGATTCAGCTTGGGGCGATCTTGTGCCTGCCCGTGTACTTCTGGTCGCGAATCGTGAAGCTGTTCTCGACGTACCCTCGCGGCCAGCACGGCGATCGCAATGTTCTGACTCACCCGCTCGGATTGACGATGGTCGCTTTCGTGGTTACGGCAATTCCCGCCTTCCTGCTGACCAAGGTCATTGGCAAGCACCTTGAAAGCCTCTACATCATGGGCGCTTCTTTGCTGATCGGCGGAATCGTGATGTGGGTCGTCGACGCGAGAAACGCAAGATGGGAAAAAGCTGGCGCCGGCGCTCCGGGCAGTCTGATTCACACCTGGCGCATGGAAACCATGTCATTCTTCCAGGCTGTGTGGATCGGCGCCTGCCAGATCCTTTCTGCCTTGTTCCCTGGAGTCTCGCGTTCGATGTCCACGATCGCTGCCGGACAGCTTGCGGGCATGTCCCGTGCCGCAGCGCTCGAGTTTTCATTTTTTGTTTCGATTCCCACCATGTTGGCCGCTACCGGCTACACTCTGCTGAAATCTCTGGCAGGAAAAGGTGAGAATCCGATCGGTTTGTCTCAGATCACGCCCGAACAATGGATCATCCTGGCGATCGGGTTCGCCGTCTCATTCATCGTGGCGTATCTTTCGGTCGCATTCTTCATGGCGTGGGTCCGCCGGCGCGGTTTCGCCCCATTCGCCGTTTACCGCATCATTGTCGGCACCCTCGTTCTTCTTTGGGCCGCCGGGAAAATCTGAGAAGTGGAGGTTCGGGCGTCGTCGCCTGTGCAACCTGAACGACGAACGCAATACTACAAGCCCCTCGCTTCTCACAGCTCGCACCACACAACGCTCTTCCCGTATCCACCTCGATACGATGTACTTATTCCCGGTTGTAAGCCCTGCCGCTTTCCGTCATAATCGTCTGGCTCTGGCGTAGTTGCGGCACCAGGGTAGAAGTGTCCTCTGGCCCAACCCGACGCCCATGAAGTATTTCGATAAGGTTTTCTCTCCGACCGCTAACCGCCGGCTCAACGAGTTAATCGGCTTCTTGTTGTGCGTCTCCGCGCTCCTCCTTTTCCTATCGCTCGTCTCGTATTCTCCGCTCGACCCGTCCATGAACACGGTCTCTGCCCTGACCGGTTCTCATGTGGCGCGCAACTGGATCGGAATTGTCGGTGCCGTTGTCTCCGACATCGCGCTCCAGGTTTTCGGCATCGGCGCGTTCCTGTTGCCCGCCCTGCTCGGGATTCTCGGCATTCGCTGGTTCCGGTCGCGGAAGGTGCAATCTCCGGTTGCGAAATCCCTGGGTGCACTCTGGCTGCTGATGTTCGTGCCAGCTTTACTGGCGCTACTGCCCGGACGTTCGCGATGGATCGGAGCCGTGCCCCTGGAAGGCCTGCTGGGGAGAATTCTTGGCGACGCACTTATCCACTATTTCAATTTGGCTGGAGCCTACATCGTTTGCGCCACGGTGCTGGCGGTTGCGCTTTATCTTTCGACGGCCTTCTCTTTCAGTTCCATTCGGCTGTGGCTGCCCACTCGCTTCTCATTCATGATCGCGCTCTGGGACAAGTACAGAGATTGGAAGGAGGCACGCGCTCGCAAGCAGGCTCAGAGGCAACTGGAAAAACGTCGTGCCGCAAAACCGATAGTTGGCGCGCAAACCGTACCCGCCAGGCAGGCGCCTCCACCAGTTCCTGCTCAGGCACTGCCGGCGTTCAAGTCCGGCATCGAGCGTTTCGCGAACGACGACGAGCAACCCGCGCCGCCAGCAACGGCTCCAACGCCTTCTGCGCCGATCGTCGAAGCCGAGCCCGCGGTTACGCAGCGTGCCGACAGTTCCCAGAAGCCGAAGACCACGATGCCGAAGATCGCCGGCGGCTATAAGTTGCCGTCCAGCAGCCTACTGCATCGCCCCGACGAGCAACGCGCCGTTGATGAAGACGAACTGAAGCTGCTCGCCCAGGTTCTCGTCGACAAGTGCGCTGAATTCGATGTCCGCGGGCAAGTGACGCAGATCAATCCTGGCCCGGTCGTCACTACGTTCGAGTTCAAGCCAGAAGCTGGAATCAAGTACAGCCGCATCACGAATCTCACGGATGACCTGTGCTTAGGCTTGCGCGCGGAAAGCATCCTCATCGAACGCATGCCGGGAAAGTCCACCGTTGGAATCCAGGTGCCCAACCGAGAGCGGGAGATTATCTGGCTGCGGGAAAATATCGAAGCCCAGGAGTTCATGGGATCGAAGTCGCGCCTGACGCTCGCCATGGGCAAAGACATCAATGGGCGCATAGAAGTCGCGGATCTGGCGGGCATGCCCCATCTTCTGATCGCCGGATCGACCGGCACCGGGAAGAGCGTGGCCATCAATGCGATGATCATGTCGATCCTGTACAAATCGACTCCGGATCAAGTGCGCCTCGTGCTGGTTGATCCCAAACGCCTCGAACTCGGCGTTTACGAAGGCATTCCGCATCTCTATACGCCGATCATTACCGAGCCCAAGCTGGCTGCCAATGCTCTGCGCAACGCGGTTCGTGAAATGGAGAAGCGGCTGAAGCTGCTTGCCTCCAAGGGCGTTCGCAATATCGACCAATACAATCGCCTATTCGACGAAGGTCCTACTCTTTTTGGCGAGAACGCCGAGGAAGAGCGGCCGCTGCCGTACATGGTCATCATCATCGACGAACTGGCCGACCTGATGATGCTCGACCAAAACAATGTCGAGGAGTCGATCACCCGCTTGGCCCAAATGGCGCGCGCGGTTGGAATACACCTCGTGCTTGCGACGCAACGTCCATCCGTGGATGTAATTACCGGGTTGATCAAAGCGAATTTCCCGGCGCGCGTCTCGTTCCGCGTAGCCACCAAGGTTGACTCGCGGACGATTCTTGACGCCAACGGCGCGGAAGCGCTCCTTGGGCGTGGCGACATGCTTTACCTGCCCTCGGGTTCGTCGCGTGTCCATCGACTGCATGCGCCGTTCGTTACCGAGAAGGAAATCGCCGCGGTCGTCGAGTTCTGGCGCTCACAGGGCACAGCCGAATACCAGCAGCAGTTTTTGGAAGCGCCCAAGGATGAAAAGGAAGCGGGAGAGGCTGGAGCGTCCGGCGGTGGGCAAAGCGGCGAAGAAGGCGAGAGCGATCCTCTCTACGAAGATGCGGTGCGGCTGGTCGTGGAATTCGGTAAGGCCTCTACGTCACTGCTGCAGCGCCGCCTTCGCATCGGGTACGGGCGTGCCGCTCATCTGATCGACCTGATGGAGCAAGACGGAATCGTCGGCGCTGCCGACGGACCAAAACCACGCGAACTGCTGAAGCGCCCTGACTGGTTTTCTGAAGTCGAAGAATCGATGCGCTAGCGTCGTTCTGTTGCGCACAGTTTAGGTAGGTTGGTTGAAGCTTTGTTCCGACGTATTAAGTACTCACCACTAACGACCTAGAAAGAAAAAGGGCGGCTTCGCAGCCGCCCTTCTTACTTCAGCCAGGTTAAAAGTTAGAAGCGGTACAACACGCCGGTCGAAATGCGCACGTTGTTCTTGTCGGACACGCCGTTGAAGCGGACGGTCATCCAATCGAACTGCGCCAAGCGCAGCGCGAGCTTCTGGTGACCCAGATCCACACCGCCACCGAACATCATCACGAAGCCGCTGTCGCCAACTCCGCTAGCAGAGGCGTGCGCGCCACCGAACAGTCCATGAGCGAAAGGCCGGAGCGAGCCAGTCCGGGCGGCAACAACTGGTCCACCCGAGTAGGTCGTGAAGCTCAGCCCCTGGCTATAGGTACCGCTGAAGTCGCCAGTGACACCAAACCACTTGTTCGCGAACATGTCGGCTGCCGCGTTCCAGCCGTTGCCATGCCAGCCACCGTCCATGCTGGTGAACTGATATCCACCGAACACCTGTGCCTTCGAGCCTTCCTGCGCAAACGCACCGAACGAGAACAGGGCGACCAGAAGGGCAACGCCGATAATTTTCTTCATCTCCTCCAACTCCCTTGGTACAGAATTTGCACCCTTAATCTCCCTAGCCGGCGCTGTTTGATCTAGCTCGGGTCTCGGGACCGACGCGGCCCAGAGGCCGGGGCGGGATCGAAATCAGGTGCCAGGTGGTATTCAAATTCAAAGTGAGGAGAGCCTCAAGTAACGGAAGGAGTGGCCTTCGGTAATGCACGTAAATAGCTGTAATTACGGCATTTATTCTGGAAGAGCTGGTGCAAAAACAAAAGACAGCCGAAGAAACCGGCTGCCTTCGTTTTATCGACCCACGAACTAGAAGCGAACCACCAAACCCGTCGAGACCCGGACATTACTGTTGCCCGTGAATCCCGAGAGGCTGTAATGCACCCAATCCACCTGGGCCAGACGGACGGCGAAATTCTTCGTCAGTCGAGCGTCGGCACCACCACCGGCGATTGCCGCAAATCCGCTATCACTGCCGCTGAAACCTCCCACTCCTGAAATGTTGGCACCGAGCGAGGCATGCACGCCGCCGAACAGCGCATGCACGAACGGACTGAAAGTACCCTCGTGATTCAGCGAGACGACAGGCCCGAATGTATAGGTGTAGGCTTTCAGATTTGCGCTGGCCGTTAATCCCGAGGCGGAAACGTTCTGGCTCTTGTAATTGCCGCTGAAATCAGCGGTGATGCCCAGCCACTTGTTGAAATTGCCGGTCACGGATGCATTCCAGCCGTTCATGTTCACGCCTGAGCCCGAGAGATCAAACCGGCTGTATTGATAGCCACCGAATATCTCCGCTTTGGGCGTGTTCTCCTGCGCCAGCATCGGCAGCGCACAGAGGAAAATGAGAACCACCAATAAGAAACACTTACGCATGATGTAACCTCCTTGAATTAACTTCCTTGGGCGCAATCCGCGACCTGACCGTGGGGTGAATCCTCGACTAAATCGAGCCAGCTCGATTCGGTAAATAGAGCCCTCGTATACAGTCAAATCCAGCCGTGTGGGAAGCGGCAAGGGCAAGGCAGCGAACGGAAGTTACTAAGGGAATGGGATATTCCCATTTGGGAACAGGTGTAAATAGGAGAGACTGCAAAAGACTATTTCGACGTCGCGCTCCTCAAACCTCGCAGCGCCAATCCCGACAAGAGTGCCACCGCGGCGAGCATCGCGATCCACATTATGGACTTGTGCCGTTCCGACCACGGCCTCTCATCCGGACGGCCCGTGTACTCGGCATTGTGCATATTCGGCCCGAGTTGCGCTTGGCTCGCAGACGCGTCTTCCTGAAAGAATTTTTGGTAATCGTAAATTGGTGGCTCGAGTTTCGCGTCTCCACAATAGAGCTTCAGAGAGGTTCTGCCTTCCGGCTGGAAGTAGAGTCGCCTTTCGACGGCACGGGGTACGACAGAAGTAATAGGAAGTGGCGGATCGTCGCCATTCTCAATCGTAACCGTGACCTGATCTTTGTGCGGACTCCAGACGCTTACCGCCAATTCTTCCGACGAGATCTCGCGGCCATCACGTTTCATCCGGACCCGGCTGATATCTCCATTCGCAATCTGTAAACCGCTCGAGTTGCTGACGCTGACGCTGCGCCGAAAGTTAATGACCTGCGCTGGAATATCGAATCGGACTTGATCCAGCGGAACCCTGGTGGGTATCTCGCACTCGACTACAGTCGTGTGGCTCTTTTGCATCGGCGGTTGGCAGGTACCTACGTTTGTCCAAGCTGCTTTTTGTTCCTGGACTTCGAAAACGCTGGCCGATTTAACCTGCTCGGGACGAATGCCGGGGCTGAGCTTTACGTGCAGATAACGAAAACTGGACGTCGGAAGTTTAAGCACAAAGTTCGAACCGAGGTTCTCTCGGCTGAAGTCATATAAGGTCGCGGGACCGAGTTGGGTGCGGGTTCGCTGGCCCAGTTCGTCCATTCCGAACAACAAGGCACTGTTCACGAAATCCTTGGCCTCAACCTGCACACGCACCCGGTCGTACTGCGACACGGAGGAAACATCAAGGTCGAACTCCGTGTGGTCGCCGACGGTACCCAGATTCAGAATCTTCGCGCTGGCCTCGTTATCCGTCGTGCGTGCCCGCTGCGAACGCAGCACATAAGGGACCTGCGTTCTACCGTCATAGAGCCGCAAGTCTGCCAGATCGGAACGGGCATGGTTCCAAACATCAGGGTCAAGAACCACATAATTTTGCCGATCGGAACTGGAAATACTGAGATCACGGACATCCGTGAAATAGGAGATGGATGGCTCACTGGATGGAATCGCCCAGGCAAGAAGAAGCAACAAGCCGCCTAAAAGTTTTCCGCTGGCGTTCATTGCGGCTCCGGACTTGCCTTCCGGGAGAGCTTCAACCAGTCACGCTGATACACGAAGGAGATGCCGAGCAATAACGCGCCAAGCACGATGAAGCTCACAATGCGGTATCCGCGATCCAGTTCCGAAACGTCGTAGACGAAGACTTTCACGACGGTGATGGCAATGAGTACCAGCGCCTGCCAGCGCACGAATGCGGAACGCCGCCAAAATCCGACAACCATCAGCATGGCCCCATATGCCATCCATAGTGCGGAGAACGTGAAGTCGCGCGCAATCTCGATCGACCGCAGGTCCGAGGTGGATCCCGGAACCCACTGTCCGGGTGGAGGCGTTGCACCGACCATTTGCCGTGCGTAGTAGTCGGCCACTTCCCGACTGAGCGCTACCAGGGCCAATATGTTGAGGGCAATCACGGCCAAGGCCGATGCCTGACTGCCGAGTTCGTCGCCCCGTCTCGCTCCAAACCACGCAACCAATCCCAATACGGCGATTGCGACGCTGAAAACCGCCATTCGCCAGTTGAATAGAAGTGTCTGCGGATGAAAGTTATCGATGAACAACAACCTGGCGATGCCGAGTATGAGGGCTCCCACAGCGAAAGCGTTGAGAAACTCAGAATGAATGCGGTCCGCTACCCAGAGCAGCACAGCGGCCTCGACGAACCATCCCATCGTGATCCAATGGCCTTCGAGCCGGATCGGTACGGCGATGGTGATGAAGCCGATTGCTAATGCCAAGTGCAGGTAATGCAGTGTCTGTTGTGTTACCGGGTCCGGATTACGTGCTTGCGCCTGTCGGCTGAGAAAGATGTAGGCGGCCGCCAGCGCCAGCGCGAACCACGCGGTCGCCATTTTGTCTACGGACTCAAGCATGTCGTAGACCTGAAAGAAATAGACGCCCGCATTGAGGAATGCGATGAAATGCGGGACAGTGGAAAAAACTCCCGATTCGGTCGTACCGCGTCCAACCAGCGGTGCGATCGCGAAAATAACAAAGAACAGCGTGGCGAAGGCCAGGGTCAGGCGCAATTCACTTCGGTTGTAGAACTCGGCGTACCACGCCACATACAACGACAGAGTTCCCAGAAAGCTCAGTACCAGCAAGCGCCGCCAAGGCTTCAGGATGACCAGGGCCAGTGCAGCGAGGTCGAGCAGCGCCACGTAAGAAAACAGCGCGAGCTCGCGATTCTGCCCTGTCGAAAGCAACACGGGAGTTGTGAAGCCACCTATAAGCGAGAAAGCCGCAAGAACTTCGGCATCCTGAACAACGGCGAGCGTGGCCGTGGCCGCGGTCACGATGAACATCGCGAAGAAGGCCATGGTGCTCGGAACCAAGTGATACACCTGGAATGCCGCCCAGAGCGACAAGTACAAAACACCGATTCCGACAGCCTTCAACGAATACGAGAAAAGTTGATATCCCTTCGTCCGGAAGCGCTCGCTCCACACAACCACGGCAATGCCGGCAAGCAGCCCGATGGTGACGCGCCCTGTGGGTCCGATCCAGTTATTGTCGAATGCAAATTTCAGAAAATAGGCGACGCCGATCAGGACGGCCGCGATGCCGATGCGATTCAACCAGTGCGAGCCAATTCGCGATTCCAAATCGACGGCGGGTGCTGCGGGAGAGGTGAATACCGGACGGGGCGGAAGCGGCGGTAAGGGCGTCGGCGGCGGGACGACAAGTGGTTTGTGGGGACTCGATGGAAGTGGCGCAGACTGCTCAACCTGGGGCCGTGCAATCGGATCGCTAATCCGCGTTTCAACTACCCGTTGCGATTGCTCGAGCTGGTAAACACGCTGCGTCAACTCACGGACGACCTCGCGCAGCGCCTTAAGGTCCTGCTCCAGATTTTCAGGATTCGCCATTGAGTTGAAGACCTTATTATCCGCCAAGCGTTGCGCTCAGTTACATTATTCTGACGAAAGGGCACGTATGAAGTTCCATACTGAATACCTGACGTTTCATACGAAGAAACACCGCGAATATGTACACATCACCCCGCAAGTCGAAGCCGCGGTCAAGAAGAGTGGTGTTAAGGAAGGAATGGTGCTGGTTTCGGCCATGCACATTACGGCAGGTGTCTACGTCAATGACAATGAGTCCGGCTTGATCCGGGATATTGATACCTGGCTTGAGTCGCTGGCTCCATTCAGTGAGGACTACCATCATCACGACACTGGTGAAACCAACGGCGACTCTCATTTGAAAGCGTTGCTGATCCACCATGAAGTAATCGTGCCGATCACTACGGGCCGGCTAGACTTTGGCCCCTGGCAGCGTATCTTCTACGCCGAATTTGACGGTCAGCGTGACAAGCGTCTCATCATTAAGGTGATGGGAGAGTAGCCAAAAGATCGGGTTACGCGCCGACCAAGCCGATTCTGTTAGTGCCGGTAACAGCTAGTTGGCAGGTAAGGTGTCCTCAAAGCCCGAAACAATGATTCACACACGTACCTCTGCTAAGATTCAGCCCAATGCTCGGGCAGACGATTTCGCATTACCGCATTGTCGAGAAGTTAGGCGGCGGCGGCATGGGTGTCGTATATAAGGCGGAAGACACCCGCCTGGACCGTTTTGTCGCCATCAAATTCCTGCCTGAGGACGTTGCCAGCGACCAGCAAGCTTTAGCTCGTTTCCGGCGTGAAGCCAAGGCTGCATCTGCCTTGAACCATCCGAATATCTGCACCGTGTATGAGATCGACGAGCAGGATGGTCATCCCTTCATCGTAATGGAATATCTCGATGGCTCGACGCTTAAGCACCTCATTGGGAACCGCCCGATGGAGATCGATCGCGTCCTCACCTTGGGCTTGGAAGCAGCGGATGCGCTGGATGCGGCGCATGCACAAGGCATCGTTCACCGCGATATCAAACCTGCCAACATCCTTGTGACGAAGCGTGGTCACGCCAAAATCCTCGACTTTGGGTTGGCTAAAGTAACGACTCAAAAAGCCGAGGCGGTGGGACTTGATCTCACGGCGACCGGGAAGCCGGATGACCATTTAACCGGCCCCGGGAGCACGATGGGCACGGTCGCTTACATGTCCCCGGAACAGATTACCGGCAAAGAACTGGATGCTCGCACCGATCTTTTCTCTTTTGGCGTTGTTTTGTACGAGATGGTCACAGGCAAGCTCCCCTTCAGCGGGGACACGTCGGGAGCGACCTTTGACTCGATCCTTCACAAGGTTCCGGTCGCGCCGGTCCGCCTGAACACAGATGTTCCCGCCAAGTTCGAAGACGTCATTTTCAAGGCGCTAGAGAAAGACCGCGACGTTCGATATCAATCGGCGGCGGAGCTGCGCGCGGATCTGAAACGCCTTAAGCGCGATAGCGAGTCACAGCAGATCCAAGTTCCTCCGCCTACGAAGGCCTCGGGATCCAGCCTTGCGCGCAAAACAGCCATCGGTGCGGCGGCGGTAATCCTTCTTGTAATTGCGGGGCTGACTGTAGCCCGGTTCGTCACATCTAGCAAACCATCCTCTCCGGCTCGGCAAAACAGCCAGCAGACACCTCAGACGATAGCGGTACTTCCCTTCCAGAATATCTCGGAAGCCAGCTCGGACAGTTGGGCGATCGGTATTACCGACGCCATCATCAGCCGTTTGACCTCTTTGCAGAACGTTGCGGTGCGTCCGACAACTTCGGTGCTGAAATATGCGAAGCAGACACCCGAGCCGGCAGAAGTTGCGAAAGCTCTCGGTGTAGAAAGCGTATTGGAAGGAACTTACCAGCGCTCGGCGGACGTGATCCGAGTAACGGTGCAGTTGATTGACGCGAAAACTGGAAGTACGAAGTGGTCACAGCGTTACGACCTGCGCAGCGCGGACCTGCTCACGTTCGAGGATGAAGTCGCAGCGAAGGTGGTGGAAGGGTTGAAAGTCGAAGTCTCGCCGCGAGAGCAGGAGTCCATCCAGCAGCCGACGACCACCAACGTCGAAGCATATAACGAGTATCTGCAGGCACGGGCTGATTTCACGCGATATCTCCAGGACTCGCAACTGAGCAGTCTCGAGGAAGGTGAACGCCTGTTGGAGCACGCGACTTCGCTGGATAACAACTTCGCTGATGCGTACGGCTTACTCGCAGAGCTTTATGCATTTCAGGGCGCCAACTTCTTCCCGGGCTCAGCCGCCAATCTGGCGCGTGCTGAAACTGCCGCTCGAAATGCACTGCGGATCAACCCGCAGTCGTTGGAGGGGCTGGTTGCTCTGGGTGCAACCCATAGCGAGCAGGGCCGGGAGCGCGAAGCCATCCTCACCATCCGCAAAACCGTGTCGCTAGCTCCCAACTATGCCACCGCATGGCAATTACTTGGCTATTCGTACTACTACGCAGGACTCAATGAATTAGCAGAACAGGCCTATCAGCGCGCCATTGATATCAACCCTGCTCTTCCCCAGCCTCACTGGATGCACGCCCGCATGCTCCTGTACTCGGGTCGAACAGCAGAGGCTGAAAAAGAAATGCGACAGGTCGTGTCTAACAATCCCGAACAGTACAAAGCATTGGCGTACCTGGGGGGCGTGCTCTATTACGGCGGGAAGCTCGATGAAGCCCAACCTATATTGGACCGCGCTGTTCAGCTGACCGGCTCTTCGGGAGACAATACCGCGCCGTTGCTGGCAGGCTTCCTTTACGCCGCTCACAACCAGCCGGAAAAGATCGACCCAGCGGTGCTCCGGTACCGTGTTTCCGAGGTTATCGATGGCGACGCGGTTTATTGGATGGGAGGCATTTACGCACTCTTGGGAAAACGATCCGAGGCTCTTGATTGGCTTCGCCGAAGCGTTGCACTTGGCAACGTAAATTATCCGTGGTTCGAGCGCGATAAGAACTATGACAAGCTTCGCTCCGACCCGGAGTACCAGAGCATCATGGCCGATGTCCGCCAGCGATGGGAAGCCTACAAAAAGGAATTCACCAGCCTGCAATAACTTCAATGCCAAGCTAACTGACCCCGCTTCAGATCCAACAAGACCTCGCGGGCATTCAAGCCTTTCGGTCCGAGTACTCCGTCAAAAGATGCGCCGTTTGGACCTCTGGCGAGAAAGGCGTGGCTCGGCCCGAGATGGAGATCTCCAATAGCGGCGTCCTGCACGCGCACCGGTCGCAATTCGATTTCCCCTTCGATACTCCTGAATGGACCGTCCGGTTCGGAGCTGTTCGGCAGGGCATCTGCCATGTGATTTGCAAACAGAACCAATCCGAATGACCCAGTGTCGAATAACACGTGAATCTGTTGCCGATTCATGGTCATGGGAAGTACGACCAGCGGAGCACCGCTATCGAGGGCAGTGATACCGGCGGTGTTTTCCGCTGCGTCGTTACTGAACGCAATAACCCGCCTTTCGTAATTGATACGTAGGTTGCTATCGCCAAGTACGTCCAGGCCGACCAGGGCATCTACGTGAACTCCGATGCGCTCCGAGAGCGCATTGAGATCCCGGACGGCAGTCAGGACTCCCTCTTTCTTAAATGGCCCGATTTCTATTGTCGGGATCATCGTCTGCGCCACGGGAACGTTTCCAGCAACCGTTGGCAGCGTGGACTTGGTGGACTCGAGATGCAGTTTCCGCACGATTCTTTCGTCCACCAGAGTAGGACTTGCACCGGTGTCAATGAGTAGGTTGCAGTCCTGCAGAGTCCCTATCGAGCCTCGCAGCACAATCGCGAACCCCTCATAGAGCCGGAAGGGAATTTCCCAGGATTCGCCTTGGGCAAGCTGCTGACCTGAGCTGCTGGAACCTGCCGTTAGAAGAATGGCAAAGCAAACGATTTCGCCAATGCGCCGCATACATCCTCCACATCTCGGCCCCACTTGCGGTCATTGGCTTTTGGACGAAGCAGTTTGGGCGGCGATATCAGGTGAATTGTAAAAAGTAAGATTTGTGGCGAAGTCCCGATGGGATCTAAGCACAATAACAGCAGCGAACTAGGGGCTGTTTGGTGTCTCAACGCACATTCCTGTTCCGTTCGGGTCACTTCCAAATGTGACTTACATCACGGCGCTCCGCCCGCTGATTGTTGAGACTTTAATCAGGTAAATCGGGCGCTGCTGATTTCCGCTACAGCGACGGTTTACTAGGAGGTCCTTCGGTGGCTAGCTTCGCTAAGATTTGTATCGGTCGCGACAGGAGCCACTGCTTTGTTTTTTCCCAATCTATAAGGAGAGAAGAGCAATCATGAAAACAACAAAGCTAGCCGCTCTGATTTTGACGATCGCGGTGGCACTTTTCATTCTGATCCCGAGTCTGTCCTGGGCTGCCGACGACGGCGCTGCCCTCTACAAAGCGAAGTGCGCCGCCTGTCATGGCCCGAATGGCGAGGGGAAGCCCGCCGCCAAAATACCGGCCCTGAAGTCGGATGACGTGAAAAAGCTGTCCGATGAGGATCTTACGGACGCTATCGCCAATGGCGGCAAGAGCAAGAAAGCCTCGCACGCTTTCGCCACCAAGGGTGTTACGCCAGACCAAGTGAAGCTGCTGGTCGCCCACATTCACGACCTGAACAAGTAGTTGGATCGGCTGTTCCTGATTGCGCGCCACGCCCGGCGGTTGCTTGGGCCGCCGGGAGCGTGGCAGAAGCGGAGTGTCGCGTGAAGTTATCGGCCTCAAGGCTGATCGAACGCCGGACCAGTTCGCCTTCGCCAGCTGGTTTCGAGCCGTTCCGCAGACCGCTGACAGGAACAGCCCACCCGGGTTCGACGAACTCTCTCGTCGGACCCGGGTGTCCACCTTTTACCGGCTGTCCGGAAAAATGGCAGCAGGTCGCCATCTCCGTCTTGTGCCCGTCTTTATTCCCTCCTCCTACCAAACAACGGAGATGTGATCACCGCCTGCGCCGAGGTACAGCCAGCGGAGACCTCGATGAGCAAGGCGCTCTTATATGACAGCACCGTCTGCATAGGCTGCAAACAATGCGAGCAAGCCTGCGCCGACAAGAACAAGCTCGCTTACAACGACGCCATTGCGGCGGAAGACAAGCAGTCGGCCCATAAGTACACCGTAGTGCTGACGAAGAACGATAAGTTCATGCGCCGTCTGTGCATGAACTGTTCCGACCCTGCGTGTGCGTCGGTTTGCCCCGTTGGTGCCCTGCGGAAAACCTCGGCCGGTCCTGTCATTTATGACGAGAACCGCTGCATGGGATGCCGCTATTGCATGGTCGCCTGCCCATTCGGCGTGCCGAAATACGAATGGGACAAGGTTTTACCGCGTGTTCAAAAGTGCACAATGTGCGCCGACCGGGTTGCCGCGGGACAACAGACGGCCTGCGCCGAAGCCTGTCCCACGGGAGCTACCAAGTTTGGCGAGCGCGACGACCTGATTGCCGAAGCCCAACAGCGTATCCGAGAAAACCCCGGAAAATACGTCAACCACATCTATGGATTGAATGAAGTAGGCGGGACTTCGGTCCTGCTGCTGTCGAGCGTTCCTTTCGAAGAGTTCGGCTATCGCACCGATCTAACCCGCGATCCGCTTCCTCTGCTTACCTATCGGGTACTGTCCCGGATCCCCGATTTCGTTCCGCTAGGAGGCATGGTTTTAGGAGGCATCTGGTGGATCACGCATCGTCGCGAGGAAGTCGCGGCTGCTGAAGCTAAGGAAAAGGAATTCGAGCCGGAAGGCGGGAGGAAGAAATGAAGCTCAAATTCACCTTCTGGAAACTCGTGTTTCTGGCACTCATGGCAGCCGCGTTCTACGCGACCGTCGTTCGTTTCACCCGAGGCCTTGGTCCGTCAACGAATCTCAACGACCAGTTCCCCTGGGGCCTGTGGGTTGGTTTCGACGTTCTCTGCGGAGTCATGCTGGCTGCCGGCGGTTTTACTCTGACCGCGGCGGTACACATCTTTAACATCAAGCGTCTTCGTCCCATCGTCCGTCCCACCGTGCTGACTGCTTTTCTAGGCTACATCCTGGTGTCGGTCGCTTTGATGTTCGACCTGGGCAGGCCTTATCGAATCTGGCACCCGCTTGTCATGCGCAACCCGCACTCGGTGATGTTCGAGGTGGCGTACTGCGTGATGCTGTACACAACCGTGCTTTCGCTCGAATTCGCGCCTATCGTTCTCGAGCGTTTCAAGCTGGAGAAACCTCTGAAGATCATTCATGGGGTTCTCATTCCACTCGTCATTGGCGGCGTCATCCTGTCTACGCTGCATCAATCTTCTCTCGGCACGGTGTACCTGATCATGCCGGAAAAGCTTCACCCATTCTGGTACACACCGCTTCTGCCGGTGTTCTTCTTTATCTCGGCAATTGCGGTGGGACTGGCGATGACGATTTTCGAATCATCCATGAGCTCGAAGTATTTCGGCCGTCAACTTGAATTGCCCATTCTTCAGGAACTCGGCCGCGTCCTGTTCGTGGTGCTCTCCGTGTTCGCAATTCTGCGATTTGAAGACTTGCTCCATCGAGGAATGCTCAGCACGCTCGTTCATCCTGGATACGAGATGTATCTCTTCTGGCTGGAGGTCGCGCTCGGCCTGATCATTCCGCTGGCTCTGCTGTCGCAGCGCAACATTCGGCAGAGCGCAGGCGGACTTTATCTGACGTCGGTCCTTGTCGTATTGGGCTTCATCACGAACCGCTTGAACGTCAGCATTACTGGACAGGAGACATCCGCCGGTCTCCATTACGTTCCTAAGTGGACCGAGATCTCGGTCACGTTAGCGATGATTGCCGCCGGCTTCGCGCTCTTTGGGCTCGCCGCGAAATACCTGCCCATCTTCCCTGTCGAAGCGGCGCATACACCGGTACACACGCTCGAACCAGTGAGTGCGGGAATTGCAACTCCCGCTCTGGAACATGCCGGAGACTGATCCCAACCTGGAGATCCGCCGCTGGGGTCGCTTGCGCCACAGCCTGAGCGCCAAACTCATTTCGCTGCTGACGCTCACGCTCGTGGTTATCTTCGGCTTGCTCGGCTATCTCAACATCCGGTTGCACCGCCGGCACCTTGAGGCCTCGGCCCTGGGTACGGCCGAACGTATCAGCGACGTCATCAAGCGCAGCACGACGTACTACATGATGCGCAACGACCGCGATGGCTTGTACCAGGTCATGCGCACCATCGGCGACGAGCCGGGCATCATCCGCGTCCGCATATTCGACCAGGAAGGTCGGGTGAGCTATTCGACCGAACCCACGGAAGTCAGTCACATGGTCGACAAGAACGCGGAGGCTTGCTACGGCTGTCATGCGCAGTCCCAACCGATGACCAAACTGAACCGCCCGGACCGCTTCCGAATTTATCGCAACGGAGGGGGCAAGCGCGTACTCGGCATCATCACTCCGATTGAGAACCAAGCCAGTTGCGCCAACGCTGACTGCCATGCTCATCCAGCCAGCCAGCAAATCCTGGGCGTTCTCGATACCAACATCTCGCTTGCCGTGGCCGATACCCAATTGGCCGAGAGCACATGGCGAATGCTCTCTTACACCATCGTCGGGATGCTGGCGGTGGGCGTTCTGAGCTGGCTGTTTATCTGGAAGTTCGTGGCGCAACCGCTCGAGAATCTCGAGAAAGGAACTCAGCATTTAGCGAAAGGCGATCTGGGTTATCAGATTACTCCGTCCTCGAACGATGAGCTTGGCGATCTGGCGCAGTCCTTCAACAGCATGAGCGTGCAGTTGCACGCTGCGAACGAAGAAGTCGTTTCCTGGGCAAGAACTCTCGAAGACCGTGTCGATCAGAAAACGCGGGAACTCAAGCGAGCACACGACCAGATGCTCCACGCGGAGAAAATGGCTTCGATCGGCAAGATGGCGGCCGTGGTAGCGCACGAAATCAATAACCCGCTTTCCGGAATACTGACCTACGCCAAGCTGTTGCGGAAATGGATTGGCGCGGGCGAGACGGACGACAAACACCGCGATGAGGCGCAGCAATGCCTCGAACTGATCGCTTCCGAGAGCCGCCGTTGTGGCGATCTTGTGAAAAACCTCCTTACTTTTTCGCGCACTTCTCCCATGAACCGGGAACCAGCCGACTTGAATGGAATCATTGAGCGTCTGATCCGACTTGTGCAGCACAAACTGGAGATGAGCAACATCCAGCTTCAACTCGAGCTCGATGACAAGCTGCCGCGCATCTACTGCGACTCAGCGCAAATCGAGCAAGTGCTTCTCGCTCTGGTAATGAATGCGGTGGATGCCATGCCCCGTGGCGGCAATCTCTGGGTGCGGACTCACCGGCTCGACTCTGCCGACCAGGTGGAGATCACGGTGCGCGATGACGGATCCGGGATAGCGCCCGAGGTCCTCCCCCGTATGTTCGAGCCTTTCTTCACGACAAAAGAGAACGGCCGCGGCGTGGGTCTTGGATTAGCGATCAGTCACGGAATCATTGAGCGCCATAGCGGCCACATTGAAGTGAAATCCGAAGTAGGTAAAGGAACAATTTTTACGATCACACTGCCCCTGGGGAGCAGTGACGCTGTTTCCGTAGCCGAACAGGCTAATGCGATCGAGACAGCAGCGAGGTGAACAACGTGAGCGAACAAGGGAAAATGCTGATTGTCGATGACGAGCTGAGTGTTCGCGATTCTTTGGCCAAATGGTTCCGCGAAGAAGGCTACGAGGTCGGGACCGCCGAGGATGCCAATAGCGCGCTGAGCCGTTTGGCGGAAAATCGCTGGGATGTCGCGCTGCTTGATATCAAAATGCGCGGGACTGATGGCATCGAACTGCAGCGCCGCATTCACGAACTCGATCCCAACCTTACGGTCATCATGATGACCGGTTACGCGTCCGTCGATACCGCGGTAACAGCGCTAAAGAACGGTGCCTATGACTATGTGACGAAGCCGCTGGATCCTGATGAGATCGCTCACCTGGTCAAGAAGGCACTGGCCCACAAGCGGGCAGAGCAAGAAAATGTCAGGCTGCGGGAGACGGTCGCGGAAGTCGCGAGGCCGGAGGACATCATCGGTCAAAGCGTGGCCATGCAGCGCGTTTTCGATGCGATTGAGACGGTCGGTCCAACGGACGCTACCGTCCTCATTACTGGCGAGAGTGGAACGGGCAAGGAACTGGTAGCGCGAGCTATTCATCACGCGAGTCCCCGCCGCTTTCATCCCCTCGTTGTCATTCATTGTGGCGCGCTGACAGAGACTCTATTGGAGAGCGAATTGTTCGGGCACGAAAAAGGCGCCTTCACCGGGGCTCAATATCGCAAGAAAGGAAAGTTCGAGATCGCCGAGGGGGGCACAGTCTTCCTCGATGAGATTGGTGATATCAGCCTTAAAACCCAGACCGACCTTTTGCGCGTGCTGCAGGAGCGGGAGATTGTGCGTGTGGGCAGCAATCAGCCGATCAAGGTTGACTTCCGTTGTGTGGCCGCCACCAACAAGGACCTCGAGAAACTCATCGAGGAGGGCAAGTTTCGTCCTGATCTCTATTACAGGCTGAATGTTTTTCACATCGAACTGCCGCCGTTGCGCGATCGCCGTGAAGACATTCCTGCCCTGGTCGACCATTTCGTGCGGAAGTTCTCGCTGGCGATGAACAAGAAGATAACCCGGGTTGCTCCCGGGGCCATGAACCTACTCCAGCAGCAGACCTGGACGGGCAACGTGCGCGAACTCGAGAATGCCGTCGAGCGGGCCATGGTGGTGGCGCAAGAGCCAGAAATTCGCGAACAGGATTTCATCTTCAAAACGGCGTCGGTTCCGAACGGCTTGCCAAAAACCCTCGAAGACATCGAGAAAGCACATATCCTGCGCACGCTCGAACAGTGTGGCTGGAACCAAACCCGCGCTGCCGAGGTTCTCGACATCGACCGCGTGACTCTGCACCACAAGATCAAGCGGTACGGCTGGACCAAACAACAAACAACGACAACATCATCTCGATGAAGCTTCTGCAACTGCTTCCGGTTGGGGAGTTGCCGGACGGCTTACTCCGCGGACTCGCGCCGGCACTGGCAAACACCTTCCGCATGCCGTGTGAGGTAATGTCCCGTCCACTCGACCCGAGCTTTGCCTTTCACGAGGAGCGCCAGCAATATCACTCGTCCGAGATCCTCGCCCACATGCAGGACAAACTCACGTTTGATTCATGGAGACTTCTCGGAGTCACCAACGCCGATCTCTATATCCCGATCTTGACATTTGTCTTCGGCGAGGCCCAGGTGGGCGGCCCCTGTGCCCTGGTTTCAACCCACCGCCTGCAGCAGGAATTCTATGGTCTCCCCTACGACCCAGAACTCCTGAATAACCGTCTTCGTAAGGAAGCCGTTCACGAAATTGGACACACTCTGAGCCTCGCGCACTGCGACGACTACAGCTGCGCGATGGCGCCTTCCCATGCTGTGGAATGGATCGACATAAAGGAAAGCGCCCTCTGCCCCGGTTGTTACGAGCGGGCATTGGGCGCTGTTACAAAACCGTAACGCTATCCGATCAGATAGCTCCTATCCTTTTGCTTACGGAGGATGCACAATCACATCGGGATCGAGTTTCTTACCATCGATCTCGACGGAATACTTGTATGAACCTTTGGCATCGGTTTTGACGGCACCGGTACGGTTGTTTTTGCTGTGGTACTCGCTCTGGTTGAACGGCGTCTTGTCCTCGAAACGAACTCGGAAGTCCTTGGTGGGATTGTCGCAAACCCATTCGATCTCGTCGCCCTGGGTAGCCCAGACATGAACGGAATCCTGGTCTACCGACGGCGCATTTCCTGGGTTGTGCTTGATCTTGACGGTTATCCGCTGAGGACCCTTTGACGGAGGTACACTCATGGTTGGCTCCTTTGGTGGCTACTTACCTTGAAGCAACTTCCCGAATTGCACGTCACTCGCCAGAGTCTTGAAAGCCGGATCGTCACGTACGAACGGCTTCGAGTAGCCGGACGCCACCACTTTTTCGAGCAGCGATAGAGCTTTCTCTTTCTCTCCTAGTTGCACAAACGCCTTGGCCGCATTGAACCGCACATCGGTGTCATTGCTTGCCAGTTGTAAGGCTTTCGCAATGTAATCCTCCGCAGCCGGTTTCTGCTGCAGCATGGCGCTGTAAAGGCCCTCATGAACCAGGATGTCGGGATCACGAGCGTTGACTCGCAGTCGCTCTCCGGCCATTTCCATGGCTTTCCGGTAAGCCGCCGCTGACCGGTCATCCTCGCCCGGAACCCAGTGATAGGCTTCGCCCAAGTTTCCCCAGATCAGATAAGCCGAGCTGTCATTTTTGCCCACCTCCAAAGCGCGTTCGTATGTGTGCGCCGCCTCCAGGTAATTCCCTTGGAAAAAGTAGGCCACGGCAAGGTTGGAATATGCGTCGGGCGTACGGTGGATCGCTACTGACCTCTGGAATTGGGGGATGGCATCGACGTACTTCCCTTGGAACAGGTACATCGCTCCCAGATTGCTGTACCCGAGATAGCTGTCGGGAGCGAGCGCGATCATCTCCGTGAACTCACGGGCTGCGTCCTCATAGCGCGCTTGCCGGTAGTAGAAGGTTCCGAGCCACCCATAACCCTCCCAGTTCTGGGGTCGAAGCTGGATCGCCCTGAGATAAGTCTGTTCCACGTCGCTGCTTCGCCCCATCTTCTCGTATGCGTAAGCCGATCCGATATAAGCCTGGTCCGCAGTGGAATCGAGTTCCAACGATCGCTGGAACTCACGGAGAGCTGCCTCGTACTGTCCTGTCTTGTTGTCGACAAGACCCAGGCAGAGATGCCCATTGGGAAGAGTCTCCGCGAGCGATACCGCTCTCTGGCAACTTTGTGACGCTTGATCTACCCAGGTCTTGTCCTGGTGACGGTCATATTTATGAAGATAAGCCTCGCCCAAGCCCGCGTACGCGAGCGCATAATTTGGGTCTTTCTC